>JABDDC010000060.1 GCA_013287815.1 Chlamydiota bacterium | reverse complement strand
TACCACAGCACGCCATGTAAATCCCTTACCGTCTCTAGATTTTCTTTTGAATATAGATGCCATGACTCCAACCTCTAATTTAAGGATTTTGGCGATTGGAGGATTTGGATAATTTGTTTTTTAGTACACCGTTTGCGCACCGCACCTTAAAAATATGCTCTTTTCTCCGAAGCTAAACCAGAACGGTAAAAGCTTAAGTTGCATATTATCAAGGTCTTTAAAATATGAGCCTTGATGGACTCGAACCATCAACCCCCTCATTAAAAGTGAGGTGCTCTAACCATTGAGCTAAAGGCTCTTGCGGATCTTATATTAAGACCCTATTTTGACCCCAAGGGGATTCGAACCCCTGTTATCGGAATGAAAATCCGGTGTCCTAGACCTAACTAGACGATGGGGCCAAGCATGCTTTCCTGGAAAGTTCCTAACAGAAAACACTCTCCAATATTGAAGAGGCTTTATCGTATCTAAAGAGCATATTTTTCTGCAAGTGTTAAATTTGCGATAGCTCTTTTTCTTTCTTTTCCGACAGCTCGTCTGCTTCGCGGCAAAACCTATCAGTTAATTCCTGGATCCCTTTTTCTGTCTTCTTCAGTATATCCTCAGCCATTTCTCCATCGACTTTCTGCTTGCGTGCCTGCTCGTTGCCATCGCGACGGATGTTACGGATGGTAACCTTTGTTTTTTCTCTTTCGTCGTGGCAAACTTTGGCCATTTTCTTTCTGATCTCTTCAGTCATGGGAGGTATTTTAATCCTGATGGAGCCCCCTTCGACAATAGGGTTAAAGCCTAAATTGGCTTTTTCGATGGCCTTGCCGATGGTGCCGGCATTTTGCGAATCAAACGGGGTAATCAGCAGCATGCGTGACTCTGGAGCTGAGATGGAGGCAATATCTTTCAAGCGCATGTGGCTGCCATATATTTCAACCGTCACATGCTCGACGAGGCCTGGATTGGCCCGTCCGGTCCTAATATTTTTTAAGTCGTTCTTGAAATGTTCAAGAGTTGATGTCATTTTTGTTTTGGTGTCGTCAAGAATACTCATATAATCTCCTAATGGTTCACTAAGGTTCCGTGGCTGAAGTCAGAAAGGATTTTATCTGCCGGTTCATCAAATAGACGTTGCATATTAAAAACATAGATTGGAACTTGGCTGCTGCGGCAGAGGGTGATGGCCGTGGCATCCATGATCTGCAGCTTTTCTGCCAGCACCTCCGAGTATGAAATAGTGGTATATTTAACCGCATTAGGATACTTTAGAGGGTCTTTATTGTAGATGCCATCGACTTTGGTCGCTTTAAAAAGGATGTTGGCTTGGATTTCACTGGCACGGAGCGCGGCGGCGGTATCTGTGGTAAAGTAAGGGTTGCCTGTGCCGCCTACAAAAATGAGGATTGTCCTTTCCTGGAAGTATTGTAAAGCTCTGCTCCAATTATAAGGCTCTGCCACCTTGGGACACTCAAGAGCGCTCATGACACAGACCTTCTCGCCGATGGCGATCAATGCCTGCTGCAAGGCGATGCCGTTTAAGAGCGTCGCCAGCATGCCCATCTGATCCGCGGGAGTGCGTGGCATTCCGGCAGCCAGCAGATTTACGCCGCGGAAGATATTACCTCCGCCAATGACGACGGCGACATCTACGCCAGCCTTATGCAGCCTGCTAATGGCCGCAGCCGTCAGGTTGCAGGCTTCCTGGTCAATGCCAAATCCCAAAGGGCCGAGCAAAACTTCTCCCGAAAGCTTCAACAAAATTCTTTTATAGTAAAATTCCTTCATTTCCATTCCATCTTTTCTTTACTTATACTGCGGGGCATTGAAATTTTGCGTTTTCAGCTGCGTCAAAGCGATCGTCAACGGGGCTCATATATAAATGACGATCATCGAACCTCGAGAGCTTTCACGTGGCGTAAAACACAAAATTTCAATGCCCCGCAGTATTGCTTATATCAAAAAAGGAGAGAGTAAGCAAGGGAAAGGATGAAGTGGAGAAGGATGAGGGATGAGGAATGAAGGCAGAAGAGGGAAGGGGCTTAAGAGGACTGAGGGATAAAGGACAATGTCTGCAGAATGGAGGAAGAAAGATTTCATCCTTCCTCCCTCATCCTTGACTATTGACCGACTGTCCAACGGATGAAGCTGGTTACCTCAAGAGGCTTGCCAGATTCTTTGGCACGCTTACTGACAAGATCATTGATGGTGATGGAGTCATCTCTAACGTACTTCTGACGGACCAGACAGTAGGCATCATAGAAAGCGTTGATTTTGCCGTCGACGATCTTTTCGACGATGTTGGCAGGTTTGCCTTGAATTTGTCCTTGAGCAATATCTTTTTCGTTATTGATAATCTCTTGAGGAACTTTTTCAGGTGAAAGATAGTCTGGAGCTGCAGCTGCAGTGTGCATCGCAATATTCTTGGCGAGCTCTTCTTCGCTGCCGCTGCCGCTAATTTCTACCATGGTGACAATCTTGCCGCCGAGATGAGAATAGATACCGACCGAATGATCTGACCCTTTTTGGATAGTCATGATGCGGCGGATCTGGATATTCTCACCAATCGTCTGGACGATGGTCGCACGGTATTGATCAACAGTCAAGCTAGGCTCTTTGGAATATTTCTGCTGCAAGAAAGCATCAAGTGAAGGCGGATTGCTCTTTGCCACTTCAGTTGCGATGTTCTCAAGAAACTGTTTGAAACGATCGTTTTTGACAACGAAGTCCGTTTCAGCATTAACTTCGACAATGGCAATAGTCTTACCATCGTCTGCAGCGGCAATCAAGCCTTCTTTGGTTTCACGCCCTTCTTTTTTTACTGCAGATGCCATCCCTGCTTTACGCAGGTTAGCAATGGCCAATTCCATGTCTCCATTAGCATCTTCAAGAGCTTCTTTGCATTTACCCATCCCTACGCCGGTTCTGTCGCGCAGGTCTTTAATCATTGCAGGAGTAACAATTGCCATTATACCTTACCCTTGAAGCTTTTAGCTTCTTCGAGATTGTCCTTGCCATACTTGGCGGACATAATGTCTTCGTTATCCTTTTCTTCTCCTTGCTGCTCAGCTATCTCTTCTTTAGTCGCGTATACTTTGATATCGTTCTTTTTGTCGATGATCGCTTGCGCTAATGTTTCGAGGATAAGCTTGATGCTCTTAAGAGCATCGTCGTTACATGCGATGACGTATTCGATTGGATCCGGATCGCAGTTAGTATCGACCAATCCCATGACTGGAATGCCCAGCTTGTTAGCTTCTGACACAGCTAAGTGCTCTTTGCTTGGATCGACAACGATGACCAAACCGGGAGGTTTGCGCATGCCGCGGACGCCCGAGAGGTTCTTATCCAATTTAATTTGGTCTTTGGTCAAAAGAGAAAGCTCTTTCTTGGTGAGTCCTTCGCCGCCTGTAGTGATCCTCTTTTCGATCCTTTCAAGTTTCTTGATCGACTGACGGATCGTTTGTAAGTTGGTTAACATACCGCCCAGCCAGCGTTCGCACACATAAAACTCGCCGCATTGGTCTGCCAGATCGCGGAGGACCGCCTTCGCCTGTTTCTTTGTTCCGACGAAGAGGATTGATTTATGTTTTGCTACGACATCCCTGACGACATCAACCGCGGTGCGGATCTGTTGCAGGGTTTTAGCTAAGTCGATAATATATAGACCGTTACGTTCTTCGAAAATGAAACGTCTCATTTTCGGATTCCATCGGCTAGTTTGGTGGCCAAAATGTGCCCCCGCTTCTAGCAGGTCTTTAATGGAAATTGGAAGTGTTTGGTTTATGTTTTGAGCCAAGCCTTGTCCCTTTATTTTGACGACGGCATCCTGCCTAAGGCAAGATTTCGGTCTTGGTTAATAATATTTTCTTTAGAGGCAGTATACCTCAGTAACATCCTTTGATAAGGATAGCGCCAGGTGAGAATCGAACTCACGCTAGTAGCTTGGAAGGCTACAGTTCTACCATTGAACTACTGGCGCGTAGAGAATGTACAACATTATTGCAATTTCTAATTTTTCCCGCAACAAAAATGACACCAGGAAGAGACAAAAGAGACTGGGACACCAAGGAAATTAGGGACAAAAACGGCAAGATAATTCTTTAATCTTAAATATCCCTTCATATTGGTCCATAATGTCCTTGGTATCCTAAAGTCCTTTAACCTGGAAACGGCGATTCGAAGGGGATGCCAGATGCAATCGCCGTTTCCAGGTTTAAGGCTTTTTCGACTTATTTTTCTTATCCGTTTTGGAATCTTTATTAGCTTGTTCTTTTTTAGCCATCTTTTCAGCTTGCCTTTTGGCCATCCTGGCTTCCAGGATCTTGGCGTTGGCAAAGCCGAGGTTGTTCTCAACGCATTCTCGGACGTTGTTCGGAATTTTTGGCTTGGCAAGGATCTGGAGGCTTATTTTCTGGCATTCTTCATATTTGCCAATCCAATAGGCACAGATGGAGTATTCCAAAAGGATTCCATAGTCATATATCCAGTTATCAAGGAAGAGTATATCTTTAGATAAGGGGACTTCGATGGCGACTTCACCGATCTCATACCCTTCCTGATATTCCTCCTCATGGCGCAGGGCAAACATAAGGTGGTAGAGCGGTTCAACACGGGTAGGTCGATAGGAATAAGCCTTTAAATAGCTAGTTGAATAGGTTTCGTAGGGCATATTCATCCAATCTTGCAGGCAGGCCACCTGGAGCATCGACCAGAAGATCTCTTGATCCCAGCCACCCATCTTAACCCTTCTCTGATAATTGACCAGCGATTCCTCAAACATCCCGGCATCGCGATAGCTTTGGGCTAAATAGAATACATAGCGGCTGTTGTCGGGCTCCTCTTTCAAAGCCTCTTCCAGGACCTGGGCGTCTTTCACAAATTTTAGGGGGTCTGTCGATCTGGCACCGTCGGTAAAGACCACATTCCTAACCCCTTCCAGGGTGGTAACAGAGTGGGCTTCAGGGCAGTAGACAGTCTCATGCAGCACTCCGACCCATGACCAGTTCAAGTGTGACTGGTTGATCAGCTGTACCCGCGCATAAGTCATGCCGGAGTAATGTGTCATGATGTAATAGAAGTCCATGGTCAGTTCAGGAACAGTGAAGCCGGGATCGTAATCGAGAATTTCGTCGGCATCAATGATCAGGACATAGTCGGAAGTCCCCCTAGCCAGTTCAAGGGCCTCTGAGCGGTTATGTCCGAAGTTTTTCCATGGCCGCTCATACAGTTGTCCAGGAACACCTTTGGAAGCCATATAATCTTGGATGATATCCTGCGTGCCGTCTGTCGAGCCGGTATCGACGATCACCCAAGTATCGATCATCGGTAAAATACTCTCAAGGCAGCGTGTGATGACCTTCGACTCATTTTTAACAATCATGTTTAAGCAGATGGTCTGCTTAGCAGAGGCTTCTGCACCAAAGCCTTCTGCACAGAAAGCCAAAACAAATAATAGGACGAATAAGATAGGAAATTTTCTTTTCATTGCCATTCTCCTCTTTGTGTAAAACAAAATTTAATTGATAGAGAAAGAGGATATAGCAGATGAGCAATCTCCTTGTCCATGAAAAATTAAAATTGGTGGTTTTGAAATTGCATATTAGTCCAACCGTTTGACGGTAAAGCGGGCCGTTAGCATAAACAGCAAAATCCCCAAAAATAACATTGCCAGGGTATTGGGTAAAATAACTTCGCGTACGTCTCCTACCAGGAAAAGGGTTTGCAAGGAAGCAACGAAATATCTGGCCGGCAATAAATAGGTAAGATACTGGATGGCCTGGGGCATGCTGGTGATCTCGAAGATAAAGCCGGATAGGATGAAGGCCGGCAAAAAGGCAGTCACCATCGATGCCTGGGCGGCGACAAACTGGTTTTTGGCCAGAGTGGAAATGAGCAGACCAAGGGCCAGGGCAGCGACTAAAAAGACTCCTGACACCAAAAGAAGGGTGATCCAGTGACCCCGATAAGGGATCCCGTAAATAAGCCTGGCGACGATTACCGACATCGTCATCGAGCAGAGGCCTAAGATAAAGTAAGGGACCAGTTTGCCGATGAGCAGCTCGACAATGCTGACGGGAGTGGACATTAGAGCTTCCATGGTACCTCTTTCCCATTCACGTGCTACTACCAGGGCAGTCAAAAGGGTGCCGATCAGTGTCATGATCAGTGCCAGAGATCCTGGGATGAGGAAATTGCGGCTTTCCAGCTCTTCATTATACCAGAAGCGGGGCTCAGACTGGACTAGGGGAAGACCCTCTAATTTTTCGGTATAGGATTGTTGCTGCAGCCAGATGAGCCAGGCGCCCAGCACGTAGTTCTGGACGAAGTTGGCTGTATTGGGTTCAGAGCCGTCGGCAATGACCTGGATGGGAGCAGTGTTATCCTGGCGGTGGCGGAAGGACGAAAAGTAGGACGGAATGACCACCAATCCGCGGATATCCCCTCTCGTAATATCGTCGGTGAAGGAGCGTCGGTCACGTTTAATCGTTACGTCGAAGTAGCGGGAGTTGGTCAGCGATTCGCTAAAGCTTTGAGCTTCGGGCGAGGTATCTTCCAACACCAGGCCCAACTTGATGTGGTCGGCATCAAGCGAGACTCCATAGCCATACAGGAACAACAGGATCAGCGGCAGGATCAGGCTGATCAAGATACTGCTCGGATCGCGAATGATCTGGAAGAACTCTTTAATGATCATCGCCTTCACCCGACGTAGGCTGCCTTTATTTCGGGACATTATTCCTCCCATGTTTTTCGATCAACTGGATGAAAGCATCTTCCAGTGTGGGAGAAGGATTTTCGGCCGTCTGGGCCAACTTTTTAAGCTCGTCAGGCGTGCCGATCTCGATCAGCTTGCTTTGGTAGATCAGCCCGATCCGGTCGCAATATTCAGCTTCATCCATGAAGTGGGTGGTAACGATAATAGTGACCCCTTTTTCGACTAGGCCGTTGATGTGATTCCAAAATTCTCGTCTCGTGATTGGATCGACGCCCGAGGTGGGTTCGTCGAGAAAGAGGACGTGGGGTTTGTGCATTAAGGAACAAGCCAGGGCCATCCTCTGTTTATATCCCAACGGCAGTGATTCGGCTGACATATCAAGGTAGGGAGTGAATGAGAAAATCCGGATCATTTCGTCAATGGCCTGACGCCGCCTCTTCCCTTCCATGCTATAGATGCCTGAAAAAAAATCGAGGTTCTGGCTGACGCTCAGATTGCCATACAAAGAGAATTTCTGCGCCATGTAGCCCAGCTGCGCCCGTGCCTGAGAAGAAGCAACCTGCAAATCCATTCCACTGACAAAAGAGCTTCCCGCAGTGGGCTTCAAAAGCCCGCACATCATCCTGAAGGTGGTCGACTTACCCGCACCGTTGGGTCCGAGCAGCCCAAAAATTTCGCCGCTTTTGACTTTAAAGGAGACATGGTCGACAGCAACAAACGATCCAAATTTCCTGACTAGGTTATCAGCTTCAATGACCGGTTTTTCATCATAGGGAATAGGTGGTGTCTTTTCGGCCAATTCGGAATAGCCTCCCGGTCCGCCCCCCAAGATATCGACAAAGGCATCTTCGAAACGAGGTGGGACAGGCTCAATCCGAGCCTCGGAGCCCGCATCCAGCTTCTCCAGTGCAATTGGCGGTGTTTTGACCTCTTTGATGACGATGCGAACACTACTTCCCTGGATGATGCCGTCCATCACATTGGGCTCTTTTAGTGCTTCTGACAATACCTGCCGCCGATTTTTGGCAATGTTGGTGATCAGAAATGAGCGACCCTCCATCCTTTGAGTGAGTTCTCTGGGGGTGCCATGATAAAGAAGTTTTCCTTCATTTAGCAAAATGACCGAATCGCACTTTTCCGCTTCGTCGAGGTAGGCAGTGCTCCATAAGACTGAAATTCCATCTGCAAGCAGATCATGGACCATCTTCCACAACTCCCGGCGCGAAATGGGATCGACACCCACGCTGGGTTCATCGAGCAAAAGGAGGGAAGGTTTCCTGATTAAAGCGCAGGCTAAGCCAAGCTTCTGTTTCATCCCTCCAGACAATCTGCCGGCTAATCTGTCGACAAATGTTTTCAGAGAGGTAAAATTTAACAGCCGCTCGAAAACATCGCTCCGCTCTTTGCCTATCACGCCACGCAAGTCGGCATAGAGGTTCAAATTTTGGATGACGGTCAAATCCTCATATAAGCCAAAGCGTTGCGGCATATATCCAATGATGGCATGGATCTCTTCAGGCTGCTTGATGGTGTCAAATCCAGCGACAGTCACTGAACCATCCGTCGGAAGCAATAAACCGGCCATCAACCTGATCAAGGTGGTTTTACCGGCACCGTCCGGACCCGCCAGACCAACGATCTTTCCCTTCGGTATAACGACATTGATGTCTTGGAGGGCCGGAGGCGATTTAGGAGAAAATTTTTTTGATAAATGGCGAATGACGGCGAGATCTTCGGTCACTTCTGTTCCTCTGGCTTGAGAAACAGTTTTACCGTGACCGGCATCCCCTGCCTTAATCCCTGGTCAGGGTTATTAGCAATCACCCGGAGGCGGTAGACCAGATCGGTGCGCAAACTGGTCGTTTCAACGTTTTTAGGTGTGAACTCGGCTACCGGCGAAATAAAACCCACATGGCCCTTATAGAGAGGCGACCCTTGTGTGTCGGTAAAGACTTCCGATTCCATGCCGGGATAAATCTTGCCCAGATCTGGCTCTGAGACATAGGTCCTGACCCAAACAGGCTCCTGCACCGATAAGGTGTAGATGGGATCGCCATCGCGGACGATGGTGCCGGGCTCTCGGATGCGGGTAAGGATGCTTCCATTGGTGGGCGAATAGATTTTGGCATCATTTAAATTGGTTTGGGCAGCATCACGCGCAGCTTCGGCCTGCAAAACGATCGCCTTGGCTCTGTCGCGGTTAGCCAGAGCATTATCGTAATC
>JABDDC010000059.1 GCA_013287815.1 Chlamydiota bacterium | reverse complement strand
GGATGAATTTTTGATAGCCAAGGCCGGCGATCATAGCGGCGTTGTCCAGGGTGAGGGCAGCGGCTGGCCAAATGAGGTCTAGGTCAGTCGCCTCGTAGAACTGACTTCTTAAATACTGATTATTGGTGACGCCTCCGCCAAAAACGATAGAGTTTACTTGATATTTTTCTGCCGCAGCCAAGGTTTTGCTGATCACATTTTTAACAGCGGCATACTGGAAGGAAGCGGCGATATCCCGCTTGATCTGTTCGTCTATGTTGTCGATTTTTTGAAGGGCATATAAAACAGCTGTTTTTAATCCGCTGAATGAGAAATTGAAGGGCTGTCCTCTGACAGTTCCGGCCTTGAATGGATATTTGTGTGGATGTCCCTCTAAAGCCAATTTTTCGATTTGTGGTCCACCGGGGTAGGGGAGTCCAAGCATTTTGGCCACTTTATCAAATCCTTCTCCGATGGCATCGTCGACGGTCTGGCCGATCATTACGTAGTCGCCCAGCGCTTTGATTAATACCAATGTTGTATGGCCGCCGGATAAAACGACGCCAAGGCATGGAAAAATCACCTGTTCTGAGCGAGACATGATCGCCGCATAGAGGTGTGCTTCTATGTGGTTTATGCCGATGAAGGGGATGCTCCGCGCCAGAGACAAGGCCTTGGCAGTGTTTAATCCGATTAATAGGGCTCCGATGAGACCGGGTCCGTGGGCGACAGCGATCAAATCAATTTGTGATAATGAAACAGAAGCTTCTTTTAATGCTTGGTCGAGGACTGGAATGATCAGGTCAACATGGCGTCTGCAGGCTAGTTCGGGTACGACACCTCCATATTCGGCGTGCAGATCGATTTGCGAGGCGACGACATTAGACATGATGGTGCGGCCATCTTTTACGACAGCGCAAGCCGTCTCATCGCATGTACTTTCAATTCCTAATACTAACATGGTAATATTGTAAGGGAAAAATTAATATTAGGCTATAGCTTCGCAGCGGCATCCTTATCGAGGATCCAGAGGGCTTTGTGGCTTGGAGTCCCCACTTTCTGGACAGGAAATTCGTCTGGATCGTAGGGCCCTGTCAAGGCCTTGGCGACAATCTCAGCTTTATTTTTTCCTAATGCGTAGATATTGATTTGGCTTGCGTGATTGATTGCTTCATAGGTCAGGGTCATGCGCCAAGTGTTCTTCTGCGAGACATAGTTGGCAACGGCCAGCTTAACGACGGCACAGAGAGCATGGGATTTGGGAAATAGCGAAGCCGTGTGTCCATCTTCTCCGATGCCGAGCATCATCAAGTCAAATTGGAGTGTAGGGAGGACATATCTGATCAGGGCGTCGTAGGCGGCACCATTTTCCTCGATATCTTTTTCTCCGACCATCCGGAAGATGTGATCGGGCAACATTGGCAGCTTGTTGAGGCCCGCTTCCATAGCATTGTGGTAATTGCTTTCAGGGTCGTCGGGACTGACAGCCCTTTCATCGCTCCAAAACAAGAGGACTTTGCTCCAATCCAATTTATTCTTATTTTTGTCTTCGCTGAGCTGACGGAAAATGGCATTTGGCGTCTGACCGCCAGAAATGGCAACAGCAAAGAAATTATGATCTTTGATGGCTTTCTGTCCGATATCTATAAATTGTTCAACGCAAAATTTGATTGTTTCTTCAAGGGTTTCGCCAATGAAGAGACCACGCCGCTTATCAAAACCTTGAATGCTTTCTTTCCATTTATCCATGATGCCTCCAATCTGCTTTGGTGATCATTTTAAGCATAGAGAAATAGTGTGGACTGATCCGATGATAAAAAACATCCTGGATGAATGTTCTTCCTTTCAAGGAAGAGAGCAGCAATGTGAAAGGCACCATACATTGGAACTGATTGCTTGCATGGACCACCACATGGTTTTCCCCCTTCCTGCTGATGGTGCACTGATAGTTGTTTTGATCTGCCACTTCGAATTCAAGAATATCTTCTGAACTATATTTTTGGTCCTGATCCGGAATCAATTCCACTTTGACTAGTTGGCTTCCCTGATAATAGATGACATTGTTTTCCATTTTAACAAAGGTCCATCCAAGCTGGCTCGCCAGCCATCCTTGCAGATAGATCGCTTGCGTATCTGGATTGGAAAACTGTTCGTTGTGTAAATCGTTGTATTTGATTTTGAATGAGCTTGCGTTTTTTAATTGGCTAAATCGCTCTTCGCTATCGAATGTTTTGGATAAAACTTCACGCCAGCCGCCGAAACGTGCCCAGTTAAGATCTAAGACGTCAAAATTCCAGCTACTTTTTTGTTCGAGCAGATCCTTACTCATTTCCTGTAAGTTATCGGTACATTCTGAATCGAAGATCAATCGCGTCACGAAATTCTTCAATTTGGGAAGGATGATCTTTTCGCGTAAAGGATCAGTACCCCACAACAAATAGACAGGCACATCTGGCACTATATATGGATATATGATAAATGGAACCTTATCCAGATCTTTAGTATGTGTTTTTATGGTGATTTTATCACAGCTGACATTCTTGTTTTCTTTCAGCGGCACCGTTGAAAATTTGACCAGCATCTCATGGTCGTTTTTGTTTGCCTGAATGAATATAATTCGGCATGGAAGTTGTGGAGCTACCATCTCCACAAGGGGAGTGAAGTTCTTTTCACAACGGATATCATGGGTGTACACAATCAGATTGAATAAGCAGGCCTTGGACTTGGTTCCATCGAGCTTACCATCCATTACTATTTTGAATTCTTCTTTTGTTTCCATAACACCGCTTAAATTATACGCCATTTTCTGCCTGTTTTTTCAATCATATGGTCTGCTGCTTTTGGCCCCCAGATACCGCAGGGGTAGTCGGAAAAGTCAGTAGGGGTTGTATTTCCCCAGACTTCGAGGACAGGGGTGAATAACTTCCAGGAGTGGTGCACTTCATCGTCACGGGCAAAGAGAGTGCTGTCGCCTCCCATGCAGTCGCAGATAAGCCTCTCATAGGCTTCCGGGGGAGAAGATCCAAAGTAGGAGCCGTACCGGAAGTCCATTTTGACCGGCTGGATGACGGTGCTCAAAACAGGGACCTTGCAGTTAAATTTAATAGAAATCCCTTCGTCAGGCTGGATGCGAATCACTAGGACATTTGGATCGATTACAGAGGATGACTCCTTGAATAGATTTCCCGGTGCTGATTTGAATGTGATAGCAATTTCGGTCGATCGTAAAGGGAGCCGTTTGCCGGCCCGAATAAAGAAGGGAACGCCGGCCCATCTCCAGTTATCAATTGAAAGCTGGAAAGCGGCATAGGTTTCGATATTAGAGTTCGGATTGACGTTATTTTCCTGCCGATAGCCTATCACTGGAACGCCGTTGATATACCCGGGGCCATATTGCCCACGAATAGCGAAGTCGTAAAGCTTTGCCAAAGGGATAGGTTTGATCGATTCGAGAACTTTTACTTTTTCATCACGTATGTCATCGGCACTGAGCGTAGTCGGAGGCTCCATAGCCACCAATGTCAAGAGCTGCATCACGTGGTTTTGGACAATATCCCGAACCATGCCTGCCTCTTCCCAAAAGCGGCCGCGGGTGCCGATACCGATTTCTTCTGCGACGGTGATCTGCACGTTATCGATATGCTGGTTGTTCCAAATCGTTTCGAAGATGGGATTGGTAAAGCGAAAGACAAGTAAATTTTGCACAGTTTCTTTACCGAGGTAGTGGTCGATCCGGAAGATCTGGCTTTCATCGAGATGTTTCGTCAAATCTTGCTGCAGTTGGACAGCTGTGTCGGTATCCCTGCCAAATGGCTTTTCGATGATGACGCGGCTCCATTTGTTCTTGGTCTGGATCGGATAAATCAGTTCATGGGCACTTAAGTGATCGACAATGGTAATGAAGTCGCTAGGCTGGACCGAAAGGTAGTATAACCTGTTGCCCTGGGTACCGACTTCGTTATCGAATTTCTGCATCGTCTGTTTGAGTGTTTCATATGAATTATCTTCGTCAAAGTTGCCTTGATGATAATGTAATCGCTCACTAAATGTCCTCCACAATTGAGGATCGACCGGTTTTGACCGGGAAAACTGATTCACTGCATTGAGCATCTCTTCGCGGAACTGCTCTGTCGTCTTAGGCCTCCTGGCAAAGCCAATGCAGACGAAGTGGGCAGGCAGCTGTCCATCCCGCTCCAAATTGTAAAGGGCGGGGATCAGCTTACGGGCGGTCAGATCACCTGTCGCACCAAAGATTACCATGATGCAAGACTCTGGGGTCTTTGTGTTCTGAAAAGTTTCAACTAACGGATTTTCAAATGTCATGATCGTTTCTCATCATTAAAATCTCAGAATAACCGAATGCCGCCACCGACGCAATAAAATTTAAACATTAAAGGGATGCGCTTAGAATTTCAACGCAAAGGTGCCAAAGAAAAGAAAGGTACAAAGACCTCTCGCAGGATGTCAATTACGCTAAAAATTAAACACAGAGGCACAGAGATCACAGAGAAAGAATTTAAGATAAAAAAATTGGTAATTTTGTAATTGATTTATTATTTTTCAATTTTTCTCTGTGATCTCAGTGCCTCTGTGTCTCTGTGTTTAATAAATAGGATATTATGGTACTGGGAGAGGTCTTAGCAACTTTTATTTCTTTTGCACCTTTGCGTTGAAAAATGCGCGGTTTTGCACCTTTCTTTTCTTTTAAATCTTTGCGTTGAAATTATAGAGACTTACTATCCAGATAACTTTGCAGAATAATGACCGCAGCGACGGCGTCGACGCGCTGGCTGCGCTTTTTGCGGGACATGTTGCTTTCAAGCAAACTCCGCTCGGCTTGGACAGTGGTAAGTCTTTCATCCCACGTCTTAATAGGAATTGTGGTGGCTTGCAACAACTTCGAGACAAAGTGTTTCACTTCGTCCGCCAGGAAGCCGGTTTTACCGCTCATCATGAGAGGCAAGCCAACTACGATCTCCTCGATATCGCATTTTCTGGTTTCACAGATATGATTGATCATTTCGATGAGCTTGGCAACGGTCTTATCGACTTTTTTTTCTGCCTGTACCGTCTCCAAGGATGTTGCCACAATTTTCATCTCATCGGAAAGGGCGATGCCCAGTCGGGCCATGCCGAAATCGATCCCAAGGATCCTTGTTGGCTTACTTTTTACGGGCATGAGCATGGTGTATCATCGCTTGTACGAAATCGCGGAACAAGGGGTGCGGATCGGTTGGCTTCGACTTAAACTCAGGATGGAACTGAACACCAACCATCCAGGGATGGTCGCTGATCTCTGCGATCTCGCACAGGTTTTCATCTTTAAGTGTCCCAACAACTTTAAATCCGGCCTTCTCCATTTCGTCTTTATATTCGTTATTGAACTCGAAGCGGTGGCGGTGTCTTTCGCTGATATGATTTTGTTTATAGGCTTGGTGGGCTTTGCTTTGGGGGTTCAGGTCGCAAGTGTAGGCGCCGAGACGCATGGTTCCACCCATCTCCTTGACCCCTCTCTGTTCGCTGAGCATAGAAATGACTGGATGAGGAGTGTCGCTATCAAACTCAGTGGAGTTGGCCTCTTTTAATCCAAGGACGTTTCTGGCGAATTCGACAGCCATTACTTGCATGCCAAGGCAGATGCCGAAGTAAGGGATTTTATTTTCTCGGCAATATTTGGCTGCTTCGATCTTTCCTTGCCAGCCTCGCTCGCCAAAGCCACCGGGGACGAGATAGCCGTCGCATCCTTCAATCATTTTGAGGAGCTCTGAATGGTCGGTCGGCATTTTGTCGGCATCGATCTTTTTCAAGTTAAGCTTGTAGCCGGCTGCCAAGGCGCCATGCGCAAGCGACTCGAACACGGACTTATAGGCATCCTGATGCTGGACATACTTTCCTACAATACCAACAGTAATTGTCCCTTTTGGATTCTTTAACGTATGGATAATCTTATCCCATTCGTCCAATTTTATCGGCGGATTGGGCAGCTTCAGCAACTCGCAAATAAGCGAATCGATTCCTTCTTCATGCAGTTTGGATGGAACCTCATAGATACTGTATTCGACGTCCACTTCTTCTATGACAGCCCGGCGGCTGACGTTACAGAACATGCTAATTTTATCTTTTACTTCATTAGACAATGAGAATTCGCAGCGGCATACGATGATGTCGGCGGAAATACCGATTTCACGGAGGACCTGGACAGAATGTTGCGAAGGCTTTGTTTTTACTTCTCCAGCAGCCCGCAGATAAGGGACATAGGTCAGATGGATGTTTAAGCAGTTTTCCCGTTCTTCATAAGTAAGCTGACGGATTGCCTCCATGAAGGGAAGCGACTCGATATCTCCAACGGTCCCTCCAATTTCAACTAGGATTATGTCAGTGCCTTCCTGTTGTTTGGCGCAGTTGTGGATGCGGCTTTTGATCTCATCAGTGATATGCGGGACCACCTGGACTGTCTTGCCGAGGTAGTCACCGTGACGTTCGCGTTTAATGACGGTATTGTAGATTTGGCCTGAGGTGGCATTGGATGCTCGCGACAGAAATGAATTGGTATAGCGGTAGTAGTGGCCTAAATCGAGATCAGTTTCAGCTCCATCATCTGTTACGTAGACTTCACCATGCTGAAAAGGACTCATCGTTCCCGGATCGACATTAAGGTAGGGATCGAGCTTTAGCATTGCTATCTTCAGTCCTTTTTTTTCCAGCAGCAATCCGATCGCTGCCGATGTAAGTCCCTTTCCTAATGACGAACAGACGCCGCCTGTTACAAAGATGTATTTTGTTTGCTTAACCATTGCTCCACCTGCTTGATATCTTCCGGTGTGTCTACACCAATACTAATATGTTCGAGTACCGCAACCTTGATCCGGTACCCATGCTCCAAAATTTTTAGCTGCTCTAAGTCTTCCTCCAGCTGTAGTGGAGTGGGCGGCAGCTTACCGAACTCCAGCAAAAACGCGGGTCTGAAGGCGTAAATTCCAATATGACGGTAATAGGTCGTCGCTGGGTTATAAGCGTGTTTCTTGTTCGATGGGATCAAGGTGCGGCTGAAATAGAGGGCGTGATTTTTCCGGTCCAGGATGCATTTAACGACAGAAGAACTTTCGGCCTCTGCTTCAGTTCTGAGAGGTGATACCGCTGTCGACACGCTGGAACTCGGATCAGAGATCAATGCTTGTGCAATAGCGTCAAGGGAACTCGGTTCAATGCATGGCTCGTCGCCCTGGATATTGATGATGACAGCAGCTTGCATCCACTCCGGATTAGCCAGTAACACTTGAGCAACTCTATCTGATCCTGTTAAATGGTCGGGAGAGGTCATCATAACATTCCCTCCAAATCCTTTTACATGATCGTAGATGCGTTGGTCATCCGTTGCTACGATAAGTTCATCCAATGATGCCTGCTGGGCATTTTCATAGGTGCGTTGTAAGAGGGATTTACCTTGAATTACAATGAGTGGTTTGCCGGGGAAGCGGGTGCTAGCATAACGAGCAGGAATAACACCTATTACTTTCTTTCCCATAACAACCTCATAAACAGATAAAGTTTAGCTTAGACACGATTATTGCTCAATAGTAATTTACATTTATACTGTTTACAGAAAAGAGTAAGAGGCTTATATTGAGCAATATGAATCAAGAATTGCAAAATCAGACAGAATTAAGAAAAAGCCGGTTTATTCAAAGACTATTTAGGAATCTCTTCCTGGGGATTTCTCTTTTTGTTGTTTCTTTGGGAATGGGCGTGTTTGGCTATCATCACATTGCCAAAATGAATTGGGTTGATTCTTATCTCAATGCGGCGATGATATTATCCGGCATGGGTCCGGTCGGCGATTTACCCAACGACGAAGCAAAAATCTTTGCCGGGAGTTACGCCCTCTTCAGCGGCATCATCTTCCTGGTCACCGTCGCCATTATCCTGGCGCCGATTCTTCATCACTTCTTCCATAAACTCCACCTCGAAGATAAATCAAAATAGGCGCCGTACCTTGGATGGGGTGCCTGCAATACTCTGGTGCGCAAAGCGGTGCTTGGCGAAGCCCTTGAGTCCCCAAGGCTTCTCAAGCAAAAGCGCTTAGCGCCTCACACTATTATTTTTGATCGGGGTATCCGTACCATGTCATCTTCCAATTCAAATTCTAAATGCTCTACAAATTTTCCATTAGCAATTATTTATCCATTGAAACCCACTCAACCAATCGTTCCATGATGTAGGGGGTATTGGCGAGAGTATGATTGCCCCCATTGATTTCCCAGTAGGTGACAGTATTTCCGTTTTGTTGCAGCTTTTGAGTCATATCGTGACCCTCTTTCAGAGGAATCCTTTGATCTTCTGTTCCTTGAATAATGAGGAATGAAAGGGATGGCCTGAGTGTAGAGACTTTGCCAATGGGATTACGAGCAGCAATCCATTGTTCATCATTAACACCGGGCTGTAGACCGAAATCATCAATGAACATTTGTTTCATATCCTCACGCTCATTGATAATGTCATTTACATCGAGCAGTCCAGACAAAGAAACTGCCTTATCAAAGAAATTTTGCAGTTCGGGATACTTTTCCATCGATAAAAACATCTCCATCCCACCTCTGCTGGAGCCTAAAGCAAAGGTATAGGAAGGATGTAAAGTGATATTGAGCTCTTGTTCCAGCGTGGGGATATAGGCGATCATATTCTTAATGTCGTCGAGATCAGCGACGCCGAACTCATCTTGACCTTCACTGATGCCACCCCTTAAAGTCGAGCTGATGACAGTGACATCTTTATAGGTGGTAGTAGGATTACCTGGGTTCGGAAGGCCGAACTTCCGGTTGCCTCCGCGGAATAAAACTTCTAGCGGCTGGCCAGCTTCATTAGGGGTCACGCTAATGAATCCATAGATGGTTAATCCATCGCTGGGATATTTGAAAACGTAGATGCGGCGTTGGTATTGGGTAATTAAGTCTTTTACACTTTGCAGGGTATCTGAACTTGCCAGCACCTGATCGGTGATATCTTTGTAATTTTCACCTGCATCTAATTTATATAAGTCTGCAATCCTTTCACCGTAGTCTTTAATCTTGACGTTTTCATCTTTGACATCTTGGCTGGTAGCAGCGGACAAGATCCACGAGAATGTTAAGAGTAACAG
>JABDDC010000058.1 GCA_013287815.1 Chlamydiota bacterium | reverse complement strand
GAAGCCGAGGTTCCAGTTGATAGCAACATTATTCCACCACATCATATCATGGCTAGACTTGTGAGTTCTCCAGTATTTGTATTCGACGCCGAGGCTAGTGTAATAGCAGCTGCCCATATCGTAAGTGATTAACAACTTCTGATCGAAGCCATAGGCATAACTTTCTTTATGATAATCATCGACAAAATAGATACCGGTTAAAGATTTTCTCTTTCTATGGCAGCGGTCGAGGAAATGAAATTCGGTCTGTGAAATGATCGTCCAATAAGAATCCAGGGCATAGGCTATGTCCACTCCGGCGAAGAATCCGTACCATGTAAAGCGGTAAGGAGATGTTCTCTTTTCGACGCTCAATCCCAATTCACTTGGAATAAAGACCGGCGAAGGACTATCAAAAGGATCCGAATAAGCTTCATCTGAAGAGTAACTAAATCCAAATGGATTTGAGGAAGAAGATTCTTTCACGTAGAATGAAGAGTCATTGGGTGTATCGTAGACAAAGCTGCTGCCGTACTTGGAGTCGCTATTCTTGGAACGGATATGCTGACGGTGCCAGGAGAAACCGATTAAAGGAGAAATCATCAGCCTGCAGCAGCAGAACATGAAGGGATACCCTACTGCACCGCTGAAATCATAAGCTTCGCTGCGGCGTTTGATCTTTTCACTCGTATGGAATACAACAGAACCGATATCATAAAGGGGTGTATCCAGCTCAAATTTTTCATAAGCTCTCCCATTATAAGAAGTTCCGTAATCAGCAGAAGCACGGAAATAATATTCACTGCTGCAAGAGCAATATTTAGCATTTATCACGTAGAAATTGATATCTTTAAAGTGAAGATGATCATCGACATCGGCGCTAAGAGCACTCCCTTCCAGATTTTTAATATCCCAATTTAAGCTGTCGCGGCGCCATCCGGCGCCAATTTCAAATGCATTAACTGCATTCACGCATTGGGCGCTCACATCAAAGGTAAACAGCACAGCAGCTAATCCGATCAAATATTTCAACATTGTCTATCTCCTTTTAAAAAATCTTCCCTCCTTTTTATGCCTCGTTAAAAAATAAAGCAATAAAAAAGAAGGTGCAATTAAAAGGAAATTGCAATTCGGGGTCAGACCCACAATTGCAATTCGGGGTCTGACCCCGAATTCGGAATTAAAATAAAAGGTGTTTGTTGGGAAGGCCGGCAATTTCCCTGACGTACTTGGGAACGGCGTAGCCTGGCAGGAACTTGGAGATTTCTGCGATGAGGGCTAGCCCTTTATCTTCTGAGACTTCATAGTGAGCGGTCCCCTGCACCCGGTCGAGCTGGTGCAGATAATAGGGAAGGATGCCATGATCGCTAAGCGTTTCACACAAAGCGATCAGAGTTTGCGGATCATCATTGACATCTTTGAGAAGAACCGACTGGTTCAGCGTCAGGCAGCCGGCGCGCTGCAGTAACTTGATACTGGCAATCACCTCTTGATCGAGTTCGTTGACATGGTTGACGTGTAGAACAAAGATTATTTGTTTTTTAAATTTCGATAAAACAGCTAAAAATCCTTCATCGATTCTTTCCGGAATGCCGACAGGAAAGCGGGTATGGAAGCGGAGCCGGTTGATGTGCGGCATTTCATTGATTTCTTTCAGTAAGTATTCCAAGAGATCGTCAGAAAGGGATAAAGGATCCCCTCCACTTAAGATGACCTCATGGATCGAAGGATCATTTTTGATCACTTGCAATTCCGCAGCAAACAACTTATCCGAAACGTCGTAGTCAAAATTCTGCCTGAAGCAATAGCGGCAATGCATGGCGCAGGCACTTGTGCAAACCAGTAAAACCCGCCCCTCATATTTGTGCAAAAGCTTTGGGCTTTTTCGGCACAGCTGGTCGCCCACCGGATCGGAAACAAAAGCCGGATTCCGAATCCCTTCTTCTTTGAAGGGGAGGAATTGGCGTGCAAGCGGGTCATCGAGGGTCCCCTTTGCCATCTTCTGGGCCAGACGGAAAGGGACGTTCATGGCAAAATGGCTGGGAGCAAGGCAGTTGCGTTGCGACTCATTCAATTCCAGAAAATCGGCAATGTCGCTCAAGCGCGTAAAATTTTTTCTAAGGACCTGTCTCCAGGTGTGGCACGTCATATCAGGTTCTTACACATTCGCCAGAGAGGCAATAAGGGAAACCTTTTCCTTCTTTTCATGCTTGATCATCTTGACATCCGCACCAAGAGCGCCAAGCTTTTGGACAATGCCTTCATAGCCCCTTTCAAGGAAATGAAGATTTGTGATGGTACTGGTACCCGAAGCGATGACGGCTGCCATCACATAGGCATAGCCGGCCCTCAGATCAGGTATGCAGATATCTCTGGCGATGAGGGGTGTGGCCCCTTTGACTATGACGCTGTGGCAGAAGCTGCGAGATGCAAATCGGCATTCCTTGCCTCCAAGGCATTGCCTGAACAGGGTGATTTCCGCCCCCATCTCTTTCAGCGTATCAGTATAGCCGAAGCGGTTTTCATAAACAGTCTCATGGACAACAGACGATCCGGTTGCTTGTGTCAGCAAAACGACAAAAGGCTGCTGCCAGTCGGTCATGAAGCCTGGATGGACATCAGTCTCCAGGTGCAATCCCCCTTGCAGCGGCCCGTCGTAATAAAATTCTATCCCATTGCTTTTAATGTCGAATCCACCGCCCACTTCCCTGAGTTTGTTTAGGAACGTGAGCATATTCACATGCTGCGCCCCTTCAACAAAAACGCGTCCTTTCGTGCTGATGGCAGCCATCCCCCAGGAAGCCGCCTCGATGCGGTCAGGAATGACAGTGTGCTCCACTTCATAGAAGCGGCGCGTTCCCTGGATGCGGATAGTACGGTCGACATCTAGAGTGATGATGGCTCCGAGCTTTTGCAAAAACAGGATCAGTTCGACGATTTCTGGTTCGATGGCGGCATTTTTAATAACTGTCATTCCTCTAGCTGTGACACCTGCCAGGATGGTGTTTTCGGTCGCACCGACAGATGGATAAGGAAGGGTAATCAATGTCCCTTTGAGTCCGTCATAAGCATGGGCAAAATAGGCCCCTTCCCTTTTCATCCCTCGGTATTCAATGGTGGCGCCCAGCTGTTGGAGTGCCTGGATGTGGAAATCGACCGGACGCTGACCGATGTCGCATCCGCCAGCCGTTGGAACGATGATGTCTTGATCGGTCCTTCCCAGGAGCGCTCCGATCATCAAGATAGGGATCCTGTTGGATCCGGAAAACTTTTGCGGCACATAAGAAGTCTTAAGTTCTTTTGTGATGACCTCCATTTTGCCGGCCTCTCGGTCCCACTGGACATCCATCCCTATTTCCCGGCACAGTTCTACAGTTACTTCTACGTCGCCGATACTAGGAACATTATAGAAGACGCAGCGCTTATCGGATACGAGCGAGGCGACAAGGAGTTTTGTCATGGCATTTTTTGCTCCTGCAGCCTTGACATGACCTTTAAGGGGCGTTCCACCGGTTATCTTCATTGCATTCATTTCATCACCATGGTATTAAAAAACTTTCAGAGAGCGAACAAAATACTATTTTTTCTCGTTATTAGCAAGAAACAATGTTAAATCACCGGAATTAGGATTATTAGCCTTTTTCGGGGAGCTTTGAACTTTTGCCGAATTCCAGGTTAAAACAGGAATATATGAATAATTTTTAATTATTGTGAACCAAAAAATTGGAGTTTTTGCAGATAAATCTTATTCCATTTACATTTAGTTACTTAATAGATAAAAATAGTGAGTGCTTAAATGGCTTCATCCCTTCCAGCGATAATGGAAGCAGAGAAAACCCCTTGCTGGTGTAGTGCAAAAATTCAAACCGGCCGGTTTTATCGGGAAAATACTTTTGCTGCATTTTCAAGGCTACCCATGACATGGTTTTCCGTGCATTAACTTCCACAATAGGGTATAAATAAATATTTTCTTTTCCTGCCGGCCGGTACAAAAGCGCATCGATGCCTACATTTCCAAAAAAACCTTTCTCAACCATATCTTGCAGCACAATTATAGACGCCTGCTTGTGCTCTTCCAAAAAACCGATATGATTTCCGAAAATAACCTTTTCAGACCCTACTATAGTGGCATTATAAACACCGTACGGAGTTGTCTCAAAGACAGTGGCCCCCACTAGTCTGATTTCAGCTTTACTGATTTCCCATTGGGTGCTGAAGTCAAAAACTCTCTCCAACCAGGGCTCCGCGATCATGGGCCTTTGCGCCTTCCACTCTTTTTCACAAAACTTGACAAGCTCATCTAAAGGTGTGGCATCATCAAAAATACGCAACCCTTTTCCCGAGAGTCCAAAACAGGTTTTTAACACTTTTTTCCCGGAAAAAGATTTTGACCAGGCATCTAGTTCTAAGTCGTTCCACAGTTGCTTAGCTTCTTTCAAGACAGTGTATCGATGACTGAAAGCTTTGCTGTTGACTTCCCTGACCACTGACCAGTCGGCCATATTGTAAAGCATGTTCCGATGTCGGGCCCATGTCATAACATGCTCTGAATATCCCCATGAAAGACATTCACAGTTAATATAGGGCTCTATCTCCTCTACAAGAACCATCTGCGGCAGCTTCTCCCCTTTTCTCCATGGCTGCCCTTCCAGTTGCTCAAAAAATGAATTATCAGGAATCTGAGTGACAGCGATAATATCTTCCGGGTCCCCATATAATAAAGGAAGATACTGCAGCTGCAGACAGATCGGCTGCCCCTTCCATCCTTTCTCAAGACTCCCATTGGATGGGTGGGCCAGCTCAAACTCGAAATCTGTATTTGCAATATGGACGCGATTCATTTAATATGGTTCTCTAAAAAAAGGATTATTTATGAAACTGAAATATTATCTTTTCTTCACATTTATTGCCTGGAATTGTTTGCATGCGGCCACTTTCACTGTCACCAATACAAAGGATTCCGGCAAAGGATCGCTCCGCCAGGCCATCATCGATAATAATGCAACTCCAGGATTGAACAATATCGTTTTCGATATTTCCGGCAATGGCCCCTTCAGGATCCACCCACGCAAAGAACTCGATGCAATCACTAATCCCCTCGCCATCGACGGCAGCCTGGTCATAGAAATAAACGGCAAAGGGATCGGTGACGGACGCAAAAGCGGCTTCGGAATGAAGTTGATGGAAGGGTCGGATGGATCAACCATCTCAGGACTGGTCTTAAACGATTGGTCCATTGCAGGACTTCTTTTGGAGGCCAGTTCTAATCATGTCGTGCAAGGGAACTACATCGGCACTGATATTACAGGCCTGAAACCACAAGGCAATGGAGCAGCCGGCCTCCTCATTATGGCGGCATCCGGCAATCAGGTGATCAACAACATCATTTCCGGCAATCAGCGCCATGGAATTAAAATCTCCCGCTCTAGCGGCAACATCATCCAGGGCAATTTGATCGGACTGAGCGCCAAGCGAAAAAGGCTTTCCAATATGGGTTCAGGCATTAAAATAGTAGCTTCTTTTAATAATTTAATCGGCGGAACAGATACATCAGCCGGTAATGAAATCGCCTTCAATGAGATCAATGGTGTGGAAATTGGTGAGAACATCATAGACTTTGATGCGCAGCACAATGGCATCCTGTGCAATAGCATCTACGCCAACAAGGTTTATGGCATCAATTTTCATATAGATACCATTCACCATACACTAGGTCCAAACAACCTGCAAGCGATGCCTCAACTTGATTCAGCCAAAACATCACATGGCACTACAACAATTAAAGGAAGCCTCTGTTCTTTGGATGATCAGATATTTGAAATCCAATTTTTCAGCACCCCCTCCCCAGTCCTTGGACAAGGCAAGACATACCTCGGCAACGTGACTGTAAAAAGCGATGCCTATGGCTTTGGCACCTTCACTTTTACGACTGACGATGTTGGCAGAGAAGCCTTCATTACAGCCACCTCCACGCAGCTGGACGTGCTCGAGACTTCGCAGTTCAGCCGCCCCAGATTAGCGGAAAGAAAAGCGAAAGAATGAATAACCTATTTTATCTTGTCATCTTAACCATCATGACTGCACTAAATCCATTTACATACAGCGACTTATATTAAAAAAATATTAATCGACATGAATTAGTTTGAATTAATAATTAATTTGAGAATATAATTAAGTTAGTTAGTAATAACTTCATGGAGGGATTATGATTAAGTCCGTAGGTCCTCAGCAGCAAGCCGTCTACCCTAAGGTAGAACCCTCAGCACCTCCTTCGCCTATCCTACATTCACACGATCAGGAAATCAGTCAAATTAAGGTCAAAGAGGGATTTTTCTCCCGCTTTGCCAAAGCTATTAAATCGATATTTGGCGGGAAAGAGAGTGAAGTCAAGAATAACATCAAAGAGGCCAAAAAACTTGAAAAACATAAAGCCACTAAACCTGCGTTGGAAAGAATACAGGACCATA
The DNA here is from genome assembly GCA_013287815.1 of Chlamydiota bacterium. GTDB lineage: Bacteria > Chlamydiota > Chlamydiia > Chlamydiales > Parachlamydiaceae > JABDDC01. The sequence goes on along the minus strand of JABDDC010000058.1, from coordinate 2,870 downwards.
AGACTATTCTGAGTCACCTCAAAAAGGCCGAAGAGCATGCGCCAAACCGCGACCATTGGAAAATCGACCTTCAGATTGCCCAGGAACACTATGCCGAAGGCGAATTCAAAGAAGCACTGATCCAACTCAACAAGATCCCGCCGAAAAACTTCACTAGAGAAATGACCTATTTCAAAGCCGTAGTGCTGAAAAAGATGGATAATTTTTTGGAAGCCCAGCAACTGTATGAACAGCTTATCGAAGCAAAACGTCCTCCCGGAAAGATGACCAAAGCGGAACTGGAAGAAGAGCTAAAAGAATTGCAAGACCTGTGGTTTGACAAAGTCATCTCTGATGAGGAAATCCAGATTGTGAATGACGTTATGCCGCTCAAGAAACAAGAGGAGGTAGCAGTCGGTATGGCCCCTCATGTTAAAAAAGATGAAAAGCTCGATTACTTTGACATGAACAGAATCCCCGATGTTAATTTCGATCAGAATTCCAAAGCTTTCAAATACATGAAAGCAAATATCAAAAATGGGGACAATACAGAGATACTTACTAAAGCTGGTAATGAGTTGAGCGTAGGTTCCGAAAAATGGAAATGGACTGTCAGGGTTGCCAAAGAATCTGATTTATTGGCCAGGAAACCAGGTTTAACGGAAGTTCAGCGTAAAGCTCATTATGAAAGAGCATTATCTCTCTTCAATCACCTTAAAAGTAATGACTACTCTTTTAAAGTACCGGCATCTGCACTACCTCAACTCTCGTTCATCAAGGGCAACCTTTTATTAAATCTAGGCAGGCTGGATGAAGCTGCTAACGAATTCAGAGACATAAAAAAAAATGTTGACCCCAACACACCTTTGGGACGCGACTTAGCAGCAGAACCGATCAGCAAACTCATAGAGGAAAGTGATCAGAAGATCGCTCAGAAAAAAATAGAGAATGAAAAGCGCATTGAAGAAGAAAAGCAAAAAAATATAGAGCATTTAGTCAAACGTTTTGAGACTAAATGGTTTGGTGATTTTTATAGAATAGACATGGTTAATAGTAACAATTCTTATAACGAATTTTTGAAAAATTACGGCCAAAATGTCAAGGTACTTAATTTTGAAGCAGAGCATGCAGGAGTGGGGGGTACATTTGATATTGCTAAAACGATTGAATATTGCCCTAATCTAACAATAATTAGATTCTTGGATGCAAAATCAACAAATACGCTCATTAAACTCATCGGACAAGGAAAAGTCCCACACCTGGAGGGGCTTGACCTCTCGTATGTTCGCAATCCGGAAGAAATAGATCTAGCTCTTCTTGCCGAAAATTTGATTTGTACTCCCCATTTCAAAGGTATCAATCTCAGTGGAATAAATAATGCATCCGAGTTCATAGACAATGTCGATCAGGAATCTGGTGTTGAACGCTTAACTCTCTCGAGGTGTCAGCTAACACCAGAAGCCTATGCCGCCATTCCTGTGAAATTCCCCCAACTGAAGCTTCTTAACCTTAGCGAAGTGAAAGATTTCGAAGCTATGGGGCATTTTATTAATCATTTAAATAATCCCATCGCATTAGAATCACTTGATCTCTCCAATAAAGATAGTTGGGATCGTCAAACCTTGTTGGCCTTTGGCGATAAGCTGGTTAATCTACCTAAATTAAACACTCTCAAACTAGAGTTCGTTGAGAAGACTAATTTTGGCGTTAAGAGTATTCATGAAATCCTTAATGAACTGTTTGCCAAACTGATTACCGGTCTCAAAGAGGGTTCTCATTTGGAATCGCTCAACTTAAGAATTGGGGACTACACTTTAACACCCGACAACGTCCTGGGAAAGGCGATGAGGAAGATTCTGCAAGATAACCTTTCCAGGATTCCTAACTTAAAGACGCTGGTTGTCAACGGATTTGACTGGGGCCCGGCCATTGCTGAAATGCATAAGGCAAAGCAATCTGAAATGCAGAAGGCTGAAGCGCCGCTGGTGGAACAGCTGAATGCCAATAAGCCGGTTAAAGCATTGCTCAAAGAACAAAATATGACCTGGGTTAAATTCCAGGAGTTCGTCAAGCAGAACCAACAGGCCATCAAAAGCCTCAACTTCGATGAATTCGCCCATGCTCACGAGTTGACACATGTAGTCAAAGATGACATCTACAATTTAATGACATCCCTGCCTAATCTTGTGCAGATTTCTGCCAGGGATTGTTTTGATGTGGCTGACATCGTATTGGAATTAATTGCGGAAGACAAACTCAAGCAAGTGGAGATTGTGAACCTGTCCAAAAACGAGCTGACGAATAGCGACGCCATAGCTCTTGCACATAGCATGGATAAGATGCCTAAGCTCAAAAAGCTGATCCTTTCAGAGAACTTGATTCACGATGAGGGAGCCAAGGCCCTTGCAGAAAAACTGAAGCCTTTGGCCGATTTTGAAGAGCTTGACATCGAGCTGAATATTTATGGCCAGGAAGGACAAAAAGCCATCCAGGAAGCTTTTGGGGAAGAGATCCCCGGTGCAGAAATGCCACAAGTAGAAGAAGTAGAACCCGGCGCCACCGTGGAACAATTCGAAGGCGTTGAAGGAATGCAAGAGGGTTCTGTGAACGAAGGTTCTGTAGAAGTAAGTTAACATCGCGAAGCGTTGCATGCGAAGCCTTGGAGTGCGGTGCTCTGCACCGCCTTCTGGCGTCATTGTGGAAGTCATTCAATTTGCCTAATGCGACTAATGTCTTCACGCAATGTGCTTGCGAAGCCTTGGAGTGCGGGGCTTTGCCCCGCCTTCTGGCGCTATTGTAAATACCATTCCCATTCTAAACACGCCACTAATGCCATTAGTGTCTTTCGATAACGTCACTGAATGCCACAATAGCGCCAGAAGGCGGTGCAG
>JABDDC010000057.1 GCA_013287815.1 Chlamydiota bacterium | reverse complement strand
AGTTCAGCATTAAAAAGGGGCACAAGTACATGACCGTGTTTGCCGATCTTTGCACTGGCCGCATCGTTCATGCCGTGGAGGGGCGTAGCGTCGAAGATATCAAACCCTTCCTGGAGACACTGTCAAAACGGGCCCGAAAGTTAAGAGCGATCGCGATGGACTTAAGTCCATCCTACACGTCCGCTGTTAAGCAGTACCTTCCGGACGTCGACATCGTCTTTGACCGTTTTCACGTTATGAAGCTACTCAATGAGGTTCTTGATGAATTGAGAAGAAAAGAGAGAGAAAAATATATTGCCGCAGGAAGCGATATTGGGAAGGGGGATCGCTTTTTGTTCCTTAGGAATTTTGAGGATCTCGACGACAAACAACGCAGTAAGCTCGACAGGCTTTTTAAGGTGAATGAGTCTCTTGCCAAAGCCCACACAATGAAAGAACAGTTTAGAACCTTCTGGGATAAGTCGTCAAAGGAAGAGGGGGCTAAATTCCTTTGCCACTGGATCTATGAAAGGGGCCGTGCCTGCATTAGGCATAACTTGTTTAAGAATAAAAGAGGCCGGGCTTGCATTGCATTATGCCTTTTCAATCCCAAGGCTCAATGCAATGTAAGCCCGGCCCCTTTCCCGGCCCTTTTCCCGCACGCCCCGGGTTGCACCTTCGGAGCAACACCCGGGGAAACACTTCTGTCGCTCCTTTGGAGCTACTGTTTTCTTCTTCACACTATACCCACAGCTTGACCCTTCCAGGGTCTACGCAATGGGCTATACATCTATCACTCCTTCGGAGTTTAGCAAAAAGCACCTTATTTCAGGAATTTGAGAGGGTTGTTTTAGTGAAAGGGGCGGCCTGCGTTGTGCATAACTCATCAACCGCCCAAATAGCGTTTGATGAGGAGTGTGATTTCCTTCGAAAAAGGGGAGATGCAAAGCCATTTTTTGTTGAAGAAGACATTACCATCTGATAAGGATCTGTAGAGGCGAAAGGGTAGCAGTTCGGAATCGTATTGTTCCCTTTCATATGTGTTGCGAGGGTCTAAATAACGCATAAACAAGTAAGGGTGGTTAATTATACGTGCAGGTATCTGCTTGACATAGTTATCCGCATTAAGAAGATTTTCGGTGAATCCACCGTTTCTTTTTCCTGAAGAATGAAATGCCAATCCCAGCAGTTCCCGCTAAAAACCTGTATCAAAAAAAATCACCTACATCTACAATTGAGGCAAAGAATTCGCTTTCGGTGACATCACCGGAAACGCCATTAATGTGAATGAGTACGGGTCTACAAGAGAATCCCTTAGGCCGTTTTAAATGGTCAATTTTGCTTTGTACCTCTTCAATTATTTCAGGTCCTATAGGATGTTTTGAAAATTTGATTTCACAAATATAGAGTGTGTGAAATCTTGTTTCAATCATATAGTCTATTTGACAGCCATGCTGTTTACCGGTACGAGTTTGATAAAATGGATTTTCGCTGACAATGTCTTCCTGAGCTATACCTAAGGACCTATGAAGGAATTTCCGATTATTCAAAACAAGGTTTTCAAATTGAAGTCCTAGAATCGTATTCCATTCTGGCAACGATATTAATGATTTGAATTCAAATCCACTTCTTTCAATTTTCGTCCGATATTTTTCTATATATCGCAAATAAAAACGAACGTAATTATCACTAAGTCTGAACTTGCTAAGTTTTGAATCCTGTCCAGTCTTAACATGCCAAGTATAATCTCTTTTAATAAATCCTGATAAAGCAAGTTCTTCTAGATACTCACTAAACAACCCGGTAAATTCTACACCAAGTTCTTTTGCAAGCAGCATTGGTTCTTTGGCTCCATATGTAAGTGCTTTGACAATTTCTTTATACAAAGGAGATTTTCTTTGGAATATATTCGAAAAAAGATGATCGAATTCATCCACAAGTAGGCCGCCTTTTCTAAAGCAAAGCTGCCGTATATTATCCTCCGCACTGACTGAAGGATTTATTTCCTCAAGATACTTTGGAACACCTCCGGTAACGGATAAAAGCTTCAGCTTTTCAAAGCTGGATATATTATTCCCGGCTTTGCCCCAAAACCGCTCACAATCCGGTAACGGGAGTTCTTCCAAGGCTAATGTGTAAGATATTCGTCCAAGGAATCCTGTATTGCTAAGGATATTTTTTTCAATCCACGCAGATGCTGAGCCACAAAGAACTAAAATAAGTTCCGGATTTCTTTTGAACTTTTGATCCCAGGCATTCTTTATCTTTGCAAGGAAATCAGGATCTTCAGATCCCATCCAGGAGATTTCATCGAATAAGATGATAACTCTTCCTTTTTGAACCTTTTCTGAAAGTAGAAAAAAGAGCTTGCCCCAGTCATCTGCTTTGACTTCAGGAAGACCGGTTTGTTCACTAAGCTGTCTGGCAAATTCATCTCGCTGTGATTGGGCTGTGGTATATTCATTTGGTGCAAGACCCGCAAACGAATAGAATCTATAGTCTTTAGCAAATTCTTCTATCAATCGGCTTTTTCCAATGCGCCTGCGACCCCGAACTACAATAAGCGAAGATGACTTTTTGCTCAAAAATCTTTTAAGATCAGCAAGTTCCTGAGTACGACCCGAAAATAGCGGCTTTTTCTTCATTTTTTAAGATCCCTACGTTACGACAAATAGCATTTTTACCATTTATAGTATTATTTTATAACATAAATTCATTACTGTAAATAGCATTTTTCTCATTCATCGTAATGAAACGGGGTTAGGCTTGACATTCGGGCATTTGGTTTTTCTAAGAATATGTATTTTGATTCTAACCGGAATGTCCGAATGTCAGACCTGACCTTTTCTTGCCTTTCACTTGACGCAGCGTTTCTTCTAAAGCTTCGCGAATAAGTTCCCCGACAGATATTCCTTTTTTTGAAGCAAATAACTGAGCCCTATTCTTTAGATTAGCCGGCAGCATAATAGTAGTTCTGTGAATATTTCACCTCTCTAAGTCCTACATAACCGTAATAGCATATGCATAATGAAAAATCAGGGGTTTCTAGTTATGTAGCAATTCCCGCTAAAAAACCTCTGTACTCTCCTCTGTGCCCTCTGTGGCAAAAAAAACAGGGGAATATTTTTAAACCATAGATTGACCGATTACTTCTTTTCCATTATAGAAAAAAGTAGGGTGCACTAATTATAACCAGGGGTAATGATGAATAATTTACAACCGGGTTCAGATCATCCAACAGGATTTGCTTATCAATCGCCTTCCACGACTATCAAGGACGAGGGAACGTCTACAGAAACATCACCTGAAATTTCTGTTGAAAAGAAAAAAAGTGCCGCAACAGCTAAAAAGATTTCACTGGCACCGCCCATCAGGAGCTTTACTCATCCTCCTAGGGAAAGCCTTTCAACACCTCCACAAGTTCAAAGATCTCTCACTCAAATTCCGAAAATGCCTAAGGCTGTACACAAAAGCAAATTTACTTATGACCTGAAAAATTTAAAAGAATATAAAGAATATATCGATGCTGCCGATGATGAACAGCTTAAGACGATCGTTAATTCATTTTTTCCCCACTTCATCAATAGCTTGGTCGAAAACGATAATGAGAAGCATAGGCTTTTGGAAGCTTGTAAAAATTTTGATAAAGGAATATCAGGGGGAGCGGCAAAAAAAATAATAAGCAGAATTATAGATCAACACAATTTGGAAGATGAATTTGGGGTCAAAGCTTTGGATGATAACTTTTTAAATGAAATCAAAGCGCTAAGAAAGCGCGTGGGGAAATAATGACCCATAGCAAGCGCTTGCGCTGCTATGGGTGTAGTTAGGTAACAAAACAGTTTCCCCAGAGGGGAATATCTTTTTTGTGTGTGGGGTAGCCTGAATTGCCGCTTGCGATGCCCTGGAGTTGCAGTGCAAAGGACAAATGGGACTTATGGGACATTTTTAATTTCATTCGTCCCATGTGTCCCATAAGTCCCATTTGTCCCTAGCCCCGCACTCCAGGGCTTCGCAAGCAAAGGCTTCGCCATTTATCAGAAAGTGTTAAACACGGAATTTTGAAAGGTCCTGGCGGATGTAATTGGGCATGATCCGACCTTTGCCGAAAAGGATCGGATTTTACTTAATCTGCTCTTCCCAGGTGATCGGTGATTGTCCGATCTTAAAATCGACTAAAGCAGGTTGATGATCTTCACCCTTATTGGCTACAAAACCGGCTATACCAGCATGTGCAACAATAGGCATATCTATATTAGATTAAATTCCAATCTCAATAAAGAGTTTGAAAGAGGGTAGAAGTTCTTAAAACAAGCAAAGTTAGCTTTTCCAAGAAGAAATGGTTTTTGGAGGCTATATTTGACAAGCTGTATCAAGAAGAAAAAGAAATGATTCGTTTATCCAAAAAAGCTTCTGAGATGGGCCTCCTACATAAGTTATGTCAGGAATGTTCGAAAAAACTAAGCCAACATAAATAGCCGTGTTTTTTTAGACTGTTAGGTTTCAAAGGACGGTGTCCTCTACGTCCCCTAGGTCCTTTGTCCCTTTTTTAATTGTTCTGGAAGCCGCGTTCGGCTGCTAGAAGAAAGTGTTCGATCTTTTCGTCGAAGTGGGGTTGGTTTGGGTAGTCGCAGGAGAGTTCCATAGAGAAAAAGCAGGTGTGTGACGAAGGGTAGTTTTGATCACCACGATTGTAAACTTCAATTTTTAGACGGTCAGAACCCAACGCATTATTTCCTGTCACAGCCCGTACAAATGAACGGAGTTTGGCCATATCAGCCCGTCCAATCCAGTTGTCCAAATAGGCTTGTGTATCCATATATTGTTTTGAACTGATATCAATCCCTTCCGATGGCTTCCAGACGATTCTTGTGCGGAGAGCTTCTTGGCTTAAGACTCCTTCAATTCTATCTTTCAGTTGCTCTGAACCTCCACGACACACTTCAAGCCAGCGGGTTTCACCTAAAGTCTCTTCCATTGAAAGGACGATTTCGCGAAGGGCTAATAACTGTTTGTCTTCAAAAGCTTCTTTGATGAGTTCAGCACAGATGGCTGTTATTTGTGCACAAATTTCTTCTGTTGTCAACAACTTCTCAGCTTCAGAATTAACGAAATAGGTAAGTCGTCGACGCATCTCTTCTGGCATCTCATCTGGGATAGCTGTTTGTCCTGACAGATAGGGAATGAGATCCTGAGATTTTCTTAATGTGAGATAACCATTTAAATACCACTCTCCACACTCTTCTGAAGTTGTACGGGGTAATGTCGGACATGAAATGCACTGATAAAGTTCGACTGGCAAAAGGGGCCCTGTTTTAAAATAAGAATTTGGTTGTAAACAGATTGCAAAGAACTTCCCTAATGTGCGGTAACAGTCTTTGAGTTTATTTGCAGCCAACTTGGCCTCTTCAGAAGCTGTTTCAGGCGCCGGCACATAGCCTTCTTCTTCGAAATTTAAATGCTCGTTGTCGGTATTATCTTTGATGAATAACTTGTCACATAAGCGGGCGATAAAATCGCGTCTGACACCACCCACGTCCACTGCTTCATTCCTTTGTCCGTTTTCAAAGTAATAGACGTTGGGAAAGGGTTGCCTTTTTAGAAGAAATTTTCCTAGCTTCAGTAACCACTTCTTAGGATTTGTAGCGAGGTCATTAATATCCACTTTCAACTTTGTCATTTCTCCATCACCATGATATACGGTTGCATTCCATGGAAATTCCGGAAGTTGAGTGAGGGTTGGACAATTATCGGTCATGAAATACCGACAATTTGGAAGAGCCGGAAGTAGTTGCAGATTTGGGCAATCATTGAAATAAATGTGTTTACAAGAAGGAAGAGCTCCTACTTCTCGTAAATTTCCACATTTTCTTCCATGAAGAGTTTGGCAGTAAGGGAGTGGCGGAAGTGTTGTGAATTCATTAGATTCGATAGTAAGATGATGAATGTTTGTACATAAATGAAATGCTTTTTCGATCAGTTGTCCGTCAGCTTCATTTAAATTTACATAACGTAAGAAGGGAGCAAGAAGAATCCACTCTTGGTCTGTCGGATCTAAATCTTTGAGTTTGACTTGATGAATAGAAATATAGTGTCCTAGTGCTTCCCATTTTTCAGTGGTAGAGAGTCCTTTGATTTTGTTCAGGGCATGCATGACGCTATAACAATTGCTCCTGGATTTTATGATATCTCGGCAGGTCAAGATTTCTCTAGGGGTACAAGCGTTTAGCCTTGACTGACATTCGTTGAAGAGTGCTCTTAAATTTGAAGGGCCATCCAAAGATCTGTTCTCATTCAAAGATATGAAAAGCGATTGAAGATGTAGTAATTGCGATTTTGAGAGCCTTTGCAAATTCTCCCTATCTGCATCCTCATGAAAATTAAGAAGCCATCGTCGGAAGTCATTCGTGCTAGAAGTATAGGATAAAAGCAAGTTTTCCAAGTTTTGTGTCTGCTCATCAGCTACATATCTATTGATGGTTCCTGGCTGCCAAGTGAGCTGTGAGATTTTGGATCTCTCATGATATTTTGACAGGCCAAGTTGCAAACAAGTACTCGCAATGCCGGCAATGACGAAATTGATTGGATTGCCGAAAAAAAATGTCATCTGGAACATAGAACTAGTTAATCCCAACTGAAGTGTTTCTATGATTTCCTTGATCGAGTTCGCTGAAGATCTATTTGTCAGGATCCCTTTAGCATCGATAAAAAATTTGTTACCATCGAGATAGTTGGAGATTTTCTTGATTGTCGCGATGAAGAGCAAATTGCAGATAGTCGCAGCTGTGATATTGATATAGTTGCAGGCTAAATAGGTTCGGAGAGAAGTGGTTGACATGGAAACAGCGCTAAGAGCTGAATAAGTATTAGAAATAGTTGAATTAACAAATGACATATATTACCTATTAAATTTAATTAATATTAATTATATTAACATATTATTAATATTATGTCAATAATTATATTCTCTTTATTGGACAAATTGGACTTATTGGACGAACTGGACATTTTAAAGATTGTCCAATAAGTCCAATTCGTCCAGTTAGTCCAATTTGTCCATAGTGAGGATTTCGAGGCCTGGGTCAGGCCTCACAGTATCACAGTTTGTCTTCATTTTTTGCTAAGTTATACCTACAAGTTTCAATTACCATTAGCAATTGCTATTTTGGGGGCATCATGTCTGGAATAGGCGAATAGGAAGATGTTTAGCGTAATGTTGAAAATCGGCATCTAGAGTAAAAATGGTTAATTGATATCGTTCTGCAGCAGCACATATAACAAAATCTACATGACTGCCCTGAATCCCTTTTTTTCGACAGATATTGAACATTTCTGCAGCTCGCTCATAATCTGATGTATTCAATGTCAGATCTTCAAAGGATTGCAAAATCTCAAGTAATTTGAGAAACTGACCTTTGTTAGTGATTCCGGAAAGAATTTCTTGTCTTATTGGACCGACCATTTGTACTCTGAACTCCTCGATGAGTTCTTCAACAACTTTTCGAATTTCCACATTTTGATTCAGCGATTTATTTCTTCGTAGCACTAATGACCATATGCTAGTATCAATTAGCACGTTCATCGTTTCTTCCTTGCCGATTTATGATCATAATCTTTGGCATAGTCCACTTTACCAAAAAGTCCCACCAAATTTAGCTGTTTGTGCCGCATCACATATTCTTTCAGAGCCGTATTAATCGCGGCTCTCTTGGTTTTATGATGGCCGACTTCAACCGCTTCTTCTAACAGTATAGGATCATATGCTATATTGCTTGCCATATCCTACCTCCTTTTACACATTATTATACACATTTCTATGTGTGAAATCAAGAGAAATAAAGAAAAAAGGTAACAGTTCACGTGATTAATTGGGTAATTAGGGTTGAAAACCCTAGCTACCAAATCACCCCCGTGAACAGTTATAAAAAAAGTGCTCTTTATGGAAAAAATAAATTCTAAAAAAATCTTGCAATTTATTAACTAAATTGATATCTCTGCCATTCTATCTTCTTGGTCAATTGCACAGAATCATAAATATCACTAAGGAAAAAAAGTAATTGATACTAGTGTCTAAGATTCTTTCATTCGATACGACTAAAAGAAAATCACTAAATAGAGGTGAATTAATATTTGTTGCCTTTATTTTTCAATATTCAAAATTGAGTTGATCATTTATTCAGCAAGAAAAACCAGGCTTTTACAGGAAGCTGCACAGAAAACCGCTAAAGTTTCATTCACCTGGGCAAAATTAATCGCACGCATCTATGAAGTTGATCCGCTCCTATGTACTTGTGGAAAAGAAATAAAAATTACGAAAATCGTCACCCATCCCACCGGAATATGGCGCATCCTGACAAAAATTGGTTGGCCGACAACAACACCCGAGTTTGATGAACCCCTCGATTTAGTCGAATGGGATATCTGTCAGCTCGTGCCCCATACAAAAGACGGCTTTCAGGATGATTATGGCCATTCTTACAAATCCGGTACGGATCCTCCTGAATTGTCTGAGGAAAATATCGATCCCCCGCATTGGGAAGATTCTTTCATACAATATGACTAAGACAAATCACTGAATAGGGGTGAATTAATATTTGCTGCCTTTATTTTTCAATATTCAAAATTAAATTACCATTTTTAATCATAAAATCCAGCAATTAGGACTGGGTGTTAATTTCGGGTAGTATTTGCTTTAAAAGAGGAAAAATAACGAAATCTGCTTCATAAATTTCAAAAACAGAGGTGTTTTTCAAGGTTTGCCGGTGTGATTTATCGAAAAAATGCAATTAAATCTGAGCAACAACGGGGTGGGCGTATTCATGAAATTCAGAGAAAAAGGGGATATTATCAACAAGGTCAGCCAATCTTAGGGAGGGTCTTTGCCAAAACGTAATTGGATTGGCTGATGCCCCTTCCAATCGTCTTCGGAAAGATAAATCAGATCAGTGAGCATCTGTTCCATCATAAATGAAATGGTATAACCTCGCGCCAAAATAGATTTTCCGAGTGTTGAATGCACTAATATTGAACAGATGGCATAAGCATGCATATTCCGGTCGAATCCGATGACTGTCTCGGATTTAATCCGATGGCTCTCTCGGATCTAATCCGATGACCTATTCTGGTATAATTCGATCACCCACTCGCTTGCCTATTAAAAATGAAAGGGGCCGGGCCTGCATTATGAAAGGGGCCGGGCCTGCATTAGGCATAACTTTTATGAATGGGGCCGGGCCAGCATTACTCATGCACTGCTTGTGCACGCACCTTTTCAGGTCTCCTTCAAAAAATAAATTCCATTTACACCTGAAAAGACCAAGCGCTAACAAAGCCGTTGCTAAATTTAATGGTATTGAAAAAAACAGTAGCCCTTGC
>JABDDC010000056.1 GCA_013287815.1 Chlamydiota bacterium | reverse complement strand
GCACTCAATGAAATGAAACAATTAAACTTAATCTAAAGAGGATCTATGGCCGCAGAAGACAATCTATTAAAGTTTTACTCAAGCAATCTGTGCGATAAGCTTAAAAAAATTGTTCGTCCGCTGAGCGAACGCTACGGTTTAGATGGATTCTTTTATACAAAAATAACACCAGATGGCTTTGGATTTCAAATCACAAATAGGCATGATGTTGCAAACGCCTATTTTTCAAATCAGCTCTATAAGAGCAATCCTTTCATCTGTCATCCAGATAACTACAAACATGATCAAGCTCTCATCACCAGCGATTTCTACAACGAACAATATTTTGATGATTATTACGAATCGATTAAACAGATCAAAAATTCATTTGGATTTGATAATTATCTTTGTGTTTATAAAAAAGAAGCAGATACGGCCCATGTCTTTATGTTTTCCACAACAGACAAGAACTTGCCCACGAATACCCTCTTTTCCAATCATTTACCTGCCTTAAAGCGCTTCAGCGAACACTTTTTAAAGGAGTGGTCACCTCATTCAAATAAGATGGAGCCCTTTATGCTCAATTTAGGTGAACTAATGGATTCATTCTATGGTAAGATCAATCGAAAATTGTCGTTGAACGACGATCAAGCCAAATCAATAGAATTACTTCGGAAAATGGGATTACTGGATGAGTTAACAAATACAAACTTCACCAAAAGAGAGCTGGACTGCATCGAGTATTTTCTAAAGGGATATCCGGCAAGTCAAATAGCCGATTCAATTGATCTTCAAACCCGGACTGTTGAGCACTACCTGGACAACATCAAAACTAAGCTCAACTGTTTCACTAAAAGCGAACTCTTTGAAATTCTTCAGGAATTTAAAACTTTCGGCCTAATTTAATTCGCCTGAAAAATTGCTTGAGAAGCCTTGAAGTGATGGGCTTTGGTACAGCCTTTGCGTCATTGTTGTATTCTTTCACAAGCAGACCCTCTTCTTCTTGGTTGGCGAATATAAGAAATAATTTTCTCGATTTATAACTCAGTCTGTTTGTACGCTGCAGTTAGCACTTTAAACGCTTCTTCACCTGATTGTAATTTTAATTTATCGGGGTGGATACGTAAAGCGGCCTTATGATAGGCCTTCTTGAGATCTTTATCTAATATATTCCTATCAAGCTCTAACAATTGACATAGAATACCCTTGGCTATCTCTTTGGAGACATCAGTCTTAGTTAAGTCTGTGTCTAAAAGATGATTCTGTTTTAAAATTCTGCGAACAACATTTGCTTCATCAGAAGTATTGTCTTTTAAATCATCTGGCTCAGACCATCTTGTCGGGGCTATAGCATGAGGAGTTTGATTAGGGGTACTTTGGGAGCTGGAAGATGGAAATCCTTGAAATGTTCCATTTTGAAAAAAGTTCGGAAATGCACCATCAAAAGTTCGGTCCTGGAAAAAGTTCGGATATTTTTCCTTCACTTTTGCTCTTACCTCTTTATTAAACTGAGCATCGATTCCAACAGAGCTCCAAATTTTGTGAATTGTATGTTCTGTGGATAGTTCTATAGCCAAAAGCACCACATTCAGATCATTTTTTGCATCGTAATTGAGTTGTCCCAATAGAGTAGGGTCTATTTTCACAAGAGCAAGAGCCACTTTCTTACTGTTTTTCGCATCGTAGTTAGCGTAAGCCAAAAAGGTGATCAGCAACGCCAACTTTGAATTGGTTGTTTGGTGGACGGCGTGGTTCTTGAGACCCTTGAGAAGATGATGGGGGTTGATCCGATTTTGTCTGAAAAGCAGAAATGATGGCCAAGGCAACGATGGTGACATTACCTGCCTTGTAACCTGTTATTCTGGAAAATAGAACATTGAACAAAACAGAGGCTGCTCCGGCCATATAAAAAGAAAGGCGGTTTTTAATGGCATTGATAAAAATAGCATTAATGGAAAAAAAAGCAGCAGTGGCGGAAAAAGTACCCGATTGAAAAAAATGGACCGTATTCCTGCCAAGCCCGTCAATTTGCGATAAGATGCTTTGATCTATCGGATAGCCCGATATTGTTGAATTCACTTTCATTATTATGTTCCCCAAATAAGATAGGTTATTAGTATTGAAGGTAGTTTATATTGTTCCTGAAAATAGCGTCAGGGTAGAAAATACCCTATTTGATTCTTCTTCAACTTTGAAACCTCCAGGGGCTGCGCCACAGGGTACTGGAATCAAAACACATTTTTGAATAGAGAACAGCCGCGGTAGCGGTAAAAGATGTCAGCCCCGCGTGAAGTCACCTGCGGTGACAGAACGTGGGGTCCAGAGCAACGTGTAATTAAAGCCGCGGAAGCGGTGTAAGGGAAATTGCAGACGACCCTTGATTTGTGTTTGGCTAACCTCCCCCTTACACCGCTTCCGCGGCTTACATAATGAGCCGTTGAGTTTGTGAAAAGGGCTGGGCCTGCATTATTTTTCTCCTGTAGAAGGTGTTTTAACTATCTCATAATTTAATTGAACTAGCCCACTGGGGTAAGATTGGGAAGAAATCAAGCGACACACATGTTCTTTGCCTATTAGATTAAAAAGAGGTATCCCAGATCCGAGGATCACGGGAATCACAGACAAAGTCATAGAATCTACCATCTGCAAATTTAGAAATTGCGAAATCGTCACACCTCCATCGATCCAGATATGTTTAATTCCAGCTGAGTGAAGTTGAGAAGCTAATTGGGTCAAATCCCCTCGAAAGAGCTCCATGTCTTTTCTGACGGAATTTAAGCTGTTGCTCAGGACAACCACCCTTTTTCCTGGGTAGGGGTCTGGCACTGTTGTAGCAACTTCATAAGTTTTGCGACCAATAATCAAGGCATCGATGCTGTTGAGTAGCTTTTGAAATCCGTAATCTTCGTCAAATCCGCCAACTCGATCGAGCCAATCAAGACCCCCTTCTTTACGGGCGATATAGCCATCGATGCTTGTAGCGATATAGATAGAGATTTTTGGTCGATCCATGCGATCATCGGAGGGTGCAACAGAAGGGGGCATTATAGACTTCTCCATTCGCTATGATTCATACGATAAAGCACATGTCTTCTCAGTAAATGACCTTCTGGTAGCTTTGGATGATCAAAATCGTCTTCGAGATTATGATGCATACCAATCTTTTCCATGACATGCCTAGAACGCTGATTAGCAACTGCTGTAAACGAGACAATTTCTTTAAGGTTTAGTGTCTCATACCCATATCGCAAAGCTGCTAAAGCGCCTTCTGTTGCATATCCTTTACCCCAATGATTGAAGGCAAGTCTCCAGCCTATTTCGACTGCAGGGGCTAGTTTATTAAAAGATGCTGTGAAATGAACATCTTCTAGACCAATAAAACCGATAAAACCATTTGTTTGAACTAGTGAAACAGCCCAAAATCCCCACCCATACTTATTGATATGATCTGACATGAGCTTGACAGAAGCATCACTGTCTTGGCAACTCAAAAGCCCAGGAAAATATTCTCTTACACGTTGATCAGAATTGAGTTGAAAAAAGGGCTCTAAATCTTTTTCGCACCATTGCCGAAGAATGAGACGCTCTGTTTGAACGGCTAAGCCAGGAATTATTTTCTTATTAGTCATGTTCCACCTTTCTTTCTATAATTTTCGAAAACTCTTCTGCATCTCGGGGACTTTGAAAAACATGAAAGTTTACATGAGGATATTTCACCGAACGCCAATAGACATGACCATCAGGACGAACAAGGACGGCTCCCCCGCGTTCAACCCCATAGAGTTCATGCCCCCGGGCTTTGGCGCAGTCTAAATTCGCATTTTGATGCAGGCTAGGGTATACGTTTTTCAGCTCTTATTCTCCATTGCGATCCGGATATTCCAAACTCCAAATCCGCGACGCCATTTTTTGTTGCAACTTTTATCATTTTATCTTTTAGTGCATTGTTTATTTCTTTAATCAATAGATCGATGTTTTCTTTAGTTATTGGTACAGAAGCATCGATAGAGTTCGCTAGTGTCATATGCAATCCTGCAGAGATGGATCTGTTATCTTTATAAATTTTTTTACGCCCATCAAAAAGTAAGCGTGCACTAATTACGTAAGAAGTACCGTTTTTTATCAAAACTACTTCTGATATTTTGAATTTCCATTCCGGTTTAATAATTAGACTATACGCTTTTGCAACACTCTCTACAGTTGGGGGATTATCACATTTATAGAAGAGATTTTCGCATATTTGCTTTAAAGTTTCTGAGTTGCAAAATCCCCTTGGTTGCGTATAGAGTAAAGTGGCGTGCATCTCTTCGCCCAATCCAGGTCTACCTCTTTCCTCATAATGTGTCATATTTATTTCGTTATTTTCTTTTTTAAGTATGATTTTTGCATTATCAGAGCAGTAATCAGCATCAACGTGGATGATATTTTTTAAAGCATCTTTGACAGTTTTATTTATCTCTTTTATTCCAATGTAACCGGGCCCGCTTTCCTCTTCAAAATGAATTTTGCCGCCAATGCGCCATTCTAGATCATCTTTATTTATAACTTGATTGTTCTCACTTGGTAAAGAGCTTCTCGCCTCCAATACAGAATTGAGAAATTTTTTAGCTTCTTCATCACTTAGCCATTCTCCTTTATGCATTAAATAATCTAATTGGAAATCAGCTATTTGCATATCTAGTTGGCATGGTCGATCCGTGGCTGCCGTATAATAAAACGAAATTAGAGGAATTAGCTCTTTTGACAGTTCTGTTTCTACGGATACAATAAACTCCATTCGATCGTCTACAAAGATGATTTTTGATGGCTTCCATTGAATCTGTCTTAGAAATTCCACTAAAACTTGACCCTTTGGATATTTTGCAGAGGCAAGCACTCCTTGTTTAAACACAGGCTGTGATTTTTTTCCTTCAAACTTGCTAAGTGTCATAGAATCTATAGAAGGGAATGACCAAAAGAAATTAATACCTAATGAACTGAGTTGCTTTACTCTCCATTCTTCTGCATTCGGAATTAAACCAAATTTTCCTGTTGACATTGCTGTAAGACCAATTGTTTTGATTTTTTTCTTTTTTAAGATTGCAAGAAGATCGAGAATTTTTTCATCCACAAGTGAATCTTGACTCTTAAGTAAAACCTTACTATCAAGCACTTCTCCTTGCTCCTCAAGAGCTCGAAGTTTTTTCATGAATTCTTGACGATATACCTCTCCACATGGTGCTAAAATAAGATCATTGGGTATGATAAGAGTATAATCAATATCAAAAACAACCAGAGCATTGTCATCTAATTGATTTATTTCTCGTTCGATAACTTTAAAGTCAGATGCTTCAATAATTATTGCAGAAATATGTGTAGTAAAAAGAAGAAATATGAAAGATAGACTGTAAAATAAATTATTCATTTTTTAACCTCACATTTTTGCATTCTCTTCTGCTGAAGATTCATAACTGTTTCGAGTTAGTACATGGACCCCAATGCTTATAAGACCTTATTCTAAGCTGATTGTAATCCATACTCTTACCTTCTGTTTCACGAACCTGTGTCGAACTTTTGATTGACACGGGCATAATTATTCCAGGTTTAATTTATTGTTAAATAGAAAGATCTTCAGCTTCGCACATATATCAAAAAGAGCCTGGATCTTTTTGAGCTTCAGGTTTGCAAGTCCATTTTCTAATGGTATTTTGAAATATGAAATACTGGTTTCATTTAATAAATTTGGTAAATTCTGTATCTGTTGCTCTAGGTATTTCTTGATTTCATTTTCATATTTTTCCTGTTGTTGAGGAGTGTTGGCATTAATAAAGTGGATCATGTTGTCAAACATAGACTTAACCGTATCTATATAAATTCCAATACTCCCATCTTTTGTCAGATTATTAAGAAGGATGTGTTGAAATTTTATGAGATCGTCATGAATAAATTTCAATTGTATTTGAGGAGTGGATGTTGACATATGATTCATTATCTGAAACTTCAATTGATGTATAAGATGTATCTCTTGAACAGCTGCATGAATTTGCTGCATGCTAGAATTGAATATAAAATACAAGTCGGAGTAGTTTTGATCTTTTTTGAATATGTCACTCCTCAGCAGCTTTCCATCAAGTAATGCAATCGACCTCTCAAGTTCATCCTGAGCATTATCTTTCTTCAACTGTGTGAGCGAATGTAAAATGTGATCGGCAAGATCCATCTTGATTAAGTTAAATAAAAGATCCTCATTGAGATCAATCAACATAGCATCAGAAATCAATTTTTTGTAACAATCTGCGAGAGCTTGCACGCTTCTATCTCTTAATGAATTTTGGACAAATTGAATGATATGATCCGAAGATGTCAAGAAGAGATCATTAGCAAATTCACTTGATAATTGTTTCTTAACGGCATGATTGATCAAAACGATGGCATCATGATTAGGAAGAAGAGTCAACATGCTTTGCACCTCAACCCAAGGTGTAATATTGTTGATTTTTATATTTATCAGTTGAAAAAGTTTACCGTTTATATCTTTTCGATTACCGAGTTGCGGCCTCTCTTTTATAATCTGAAGCGCCTTATCATACTGACCATTCTGAAAAACTGAATTAAATAAATTGATCATATCCCAAGATTTTTGTGATTCCTTGATGACGATTTTCTTTTCCCAAGTAAAAGGAAAGGTGGCTAGTTTGATTGCAAAACTGACTACAGAAATGATAGCAATGGGGAAAATGAGAACTGAAAAAAATACAGTGGCCACCTTAAACGCTGTGGTCATTTTATCATCGTATGTCTGAGATAATAAACAGTCGTTTCTACCGCCTAAAACCCTTCGACATGGTGTGGAAAGCCAATCTACTTTTGAGGAGAAATCAGATTTATTTTCGTAGTTATAGTTGTTTAGGACAGAATAATTATCTAAATAAGTTGATGATGGGGGTTGATCCGATTTTGTCTGAAAAGCAGAGATGATCGCCAAGGCAACGATGGTGACATTGCCTGCCCTGTAACCTGTTATTCTGGAAAATAGAACATTGAACAAAACAGAGGCTGCTCCGGCCATACAAAAAGAAAGGCGGTTTTTAATGGCATTGATGAAAATAGCATTAATGGAAAGAAAAGCAGCAGTGGCGGAAAAAGTACCTGATTGAAAAAAATGGAACGTATTGGTGCCAAGCCTGCCAATTTGCGATAATATGCTTTGATCTATCGGATATCCCGATATAGTTGAAGTCACTTTCATTATTATGTTCCCTTATAAGATAGGTTATTAATATTGAAAGTAGTTTATATTGTTCCTGAAAATATTGTCAGGGTAGAAAATACCCTATCTGATTTTTCTGGTTCTTCATAAATTTATAGGACCTGCTACATAGAGTTAGGAGACAGAATTTGAGCTCGGAGTGACAGCGTAGAGCGTCTGGCGATAGCCCATAGCAACGTAGGAGCTATGGGTACGAAATGGGAATGAATTGGAGCTCGGAGCGAAAGCGGAGAGCGACTGGAGCCCACTGAGAGTTAGGGTTTTAGCTCTTGGGTAGCTCCTGCCGCTCTTCGCTATCGCTCCGAGCTCGAAAATGATTTGCTTATTGTCCCATGCCGAGTAGATAAAAGGACTTTCACCTTAAATCCCTCACAGAACCGTACGTGAAACTCTCGCCTCATACGGCTCGTCCGTTTCAACCGTTGCTATGTAACCATTGCCAGTGTTTGAATAGTTTGGGTTGCCTCTTTTTAATTCCAAGCAGCCATTCTACTCCTTTCCGCCAACTTTTACTTAACTTATCAAATTTCTTTTTGGCCCATGTAATAAGTATCTGGTCAATATATGTCATTATTGTCCATAATTCAGAGGCATAAAACTTTCCATAATGATTAATCCATCCTGTAACTTTAGGATTGATAAGGGTTACAAATTCCATGAATGATTGTGAAGGTTTGACATCTTTTAGCCATCCTTTTATTTCATCCCTCTTCTTTTGTTTTGCCCTATCGCTTATTGCTGGACTGAAATTCACAAACAGTTTGCCATAACGATTTCTTGACGATCTTGGTCTAAAAGTGTAGCCTAGAAAATCAAATTTTTCATTTTGTCCACTGCCTGTTCGATTTGAATCTTTGCAATACACGATTTTTGTCTTTTCAGGATGCAATTCTAGCTTGCATGCCTGAAGTCTTTCTCTTATGGCTTCTTGTAATTCTATAGCTTCTTTTTCTGTCCGACAATGAACTACCATGTCATCAGCATATCTTGCGAATGGATTTTGAGGATAATTTCTTACCATCCATTCGTCAAAGGCATAATGAAGAAACATATTAGCTAGTAAAGGACTAATCACCCACCTTGTGGGGTGCCTTTGTCTTTATCTACAATACTTCCATTAACCTCTTTGGCCGGAGCTTCAAGCCATCTTTGTACATATAGTAGTATCCACGGTTCTTGCGTGTGTTTCTTTACAGCACGCATCATGAGTTCATGATCGATATTATCGAAAAATCCCTTAATATCTATGTCAATGACCCAGTCATACTCCCAACATCGTTTCCTAGTTACACCCAAAGCCTGTATCGCAGATTTCTTTGGTCTGTATCCATATGAGTCTGGATGAAAATATGGCTCTACCATAGGTTCAAGATATATTTTTACTACCATTTGTGCAACTCTGTCCGAGACTGTAGGAATTCCGAGTTTTCTTTTCTTTCCATCCGATTTCGGTATTTCTACTGATTTAACGGCTGGCGGAAAATAACTCCCAGATGACATCTTATTCCATATTTTGTATAGATTGTTTTTAAGATCTTTTTCAAAATCTGCAATCGATTCGCCATCAACTCCTGCTGCTCCTTTATTAGCTTTAACGCGCTCATACGCTTCCATAACCGCGTATTTAGAAATATGATACGATTTTGCCACATCCATTTAGTTCCTCCCTTTCGGTTGTCTACTTGTACTGGCTGAAACGGAAGACCCCTTCGCTCCATTTTCATTACAAAAACTTCTTCACTACTACGAGTCTTTCCGCCTTCGTGCTACGCATCGGTACTTTCCCTCTTGGATTTCAGATCCTTGAGCTTTTCCCTTATCATCGTAACGACAATTTCAAACGTTCCGTTTTAAAAGCCTAAGTTAGATTCATGTCACCTATGTGCCGGACACCATCCAACCAGTAATTCAGGATTCTGTTGGACTAATCCTGGGTTAGGAGCCAAAACCCAGTTTTGATGTCAGTTATCGACGTTTCGACACTTTCTTACGGTGCTTACCTTTTGTTCATCTCTCTAACTCATACCTGATGCACTCTGGGTGCACCTTTTCCTTTAACGTTCACTACCAATAGCATTTAACTACAGCAGCTTAAAGGTGGTTTGAACCTGCACCTGCATGCCGGTCCGAGGGGTCTTCCCTCATCTCTTAAAACAACATTGTTTTCTTTAGATAATTTATTATTTAAAGTTAACATTCGTTTCACAAAGCTCCTACGTCGCTATGGGCTATCGCCAAACGCTCTACGCTATCGCTCCGAGCTCAAATCCTGGCTCCTTTTTTCGAGCCCTGTAATTTATGAAGAACCTCTTTTAATCAGTATCTCCTTTATTCCATCAGGTTTTTCCCGGCTATCCCGGTTACGTTCATCAGCTCTTATTCTCCATGGCGCTTCAGCCCTT
>JABDDC010000055.1 GCA_013287815.1 Chlamydiota bacterium | reverse complement strand
TTGTGAAGCAATAAGCGCACAACCTACCTGATTTCATCCAAATTTATACATGCGAAGATCTTTCATGCATGGTCTCAGGACGTAATTTCTTAAAAAAATCCCTGACCTTATCCCGGAACGTTCTTTTTTGACCTTCAAGGTCAGCCTGGGAAGGCTGAACAATTGTCTGTCCGTTTGGCTTATAAATTTCTACGATCGGGGCCGAATGCGCCTTCACGTAAGGACATAAAACATTTTTAGCGTAGTTCCACGGCAACCATGCATGTGGATCCTTCTCTACGTTGTCAACGTTTGCCTGGATTGCTATGAGGTAGTTGTAGGGATTTATATTATTTAAGCCACATGTTTTGATTGTACCGAGCAAGATATCACCCACAAAAGCTCCCCAAGTGCTTTTGTAGAAGTAGGAATTCTTCCGAATTAGGACTTTCGATTTAACAGCACGCTCACAAGCATTATATGTTGTGTTGAAAATTAAGCCGAATACCTGTTCCGTACAATAATAAGAAAAGCATTCGAATCGTTTGCGGATGAGCACGCTTTGAAGTTACTTGAGATGCAGCTCGTAAAATTTTGCGCAGTTCTTCTCGTGTGTAAACATAAGGCACAAATGGTGGGGGTTGTTTAGGTGACGTGGTTGGTAAAGGTGAATGGCTAACGTGGCCTCTACTTATCCCGTAGCTGTAAAGGCCGTTTAATGCACTATATTTGCGAAACCAAGATGTTGTCACTGGTCCCGTTCCATAAAGGTATCTTTTAACTTTAGCTGTCGTAATGTCCTTTAGGTTGATGTTGCCAAGCGATCGGCAAAAATGAAGGAGAGTAGCTTCATCACCAAGGAATTTTTCGCCAAATGACCTCCGATAATCGACGTATTTTTTTATCAATATTTTCAATCTCATAATATGGCCTCTATGTTGAATTCCGCAACTTTTTTGCCTCGGCATACCTCATGAATACGCGAATTGTAGAGACGTAAGATCTAACCGTATCTCGCGCATAATTATTGATGCCATGCTTTTTTATTAAAATCATGTCAACGGTCGGACTGTCGAGACTATACAGTGAGGTAAGTTTGAGACCTAAAACACAATCAAAAAAGTCTTTTAACTGTCTTGTGCGAAGTTCGATTGTACCCTCCGCTAAACCCTGTTCATGGCGCATGTACTCCGCGAATTGAAAAATTTTTTTAGAGAAGGATGTGTCATGTTTAGGTGAACTCGCTAAGCGCCCCAACATCTTTAACCATCGCGTGGCGTCTGTTATAAATCCAGTTCTATACCTTGATTTTTTTTTACAGTTAATTTGTCTGTTTTTTTGATCCTCCCACCTTTCTTCTGCCTCCACAATCTCTTTCAGAGAGATTTTCTTTTTTTTAAAATTAATGTAGAGGGTGGCTCTTAAAAGATTCACGGCCATCTTCTGAAGCGTTTGTTCGGCAGCCCCATTTACCGACCACCATTCCAAGTATTGCAAACGCTCTTTTAACAGGGGCGCTTCTAAATGTAGCTGGATCTTTTTTTTGTCCTTATATATTTGGGAAAATTTAAACATCAAACCATTGTTAAACCTCTAAGGCTTATAACGTTATAATAATATTTTTACATTTGTTTGTCAAGTATGCTGTTACGTTATGTGGTGTTAGAAACTAATGAAAATGGTTTGCGGCATATGTAAAATGAATCATACAACATATGTTTCAGCACAACATATAATGCTTGTGAGCGTGCTGTTAAATCGAAAGTCCTAATTCGGAAGAATTCCTACTTCTACAAAAGCACTTGGGGAGCTTTTGTGGGTGATATCTTGCTCGGTACAATCAAAACATGTGGCTTAAATAATATAAATCCCTACAACTACCTCATAGCAATCCAGGCAAACGTTGACAACGTAGAGAAGGATCCACATGCATGGTTGCCGTGGAACTACGCTAAAAATGTTTTATGTCCTTACGTGAAGGCGCATTCGGCCCCGATATAAGATCTTGAAGTATCGACGAATAGTTTAGATATTCAGGCCATAGAACCTCGTCCAGAAATGATAGATCACCATAACCATGGTAGTAGTGTGCTTTTGTTTTGGATAGCGATAGTTGTGCAATCCATATTTTTTACAAAGGGCTAGTAACAATGACTTTTGCCATATGCTGTGGAGTGTGATGTGAAATTCTTTTGGCTCTTGACTATGCTTTGAAAGAATGCGTTCTTTGGCTAACATTGCAGCTTGTCGCTCACCTTCCAACGAGGCCCGATCAATAAGCGCCTGAATCTTCATAAGTTTTTCTGGTAGGGACATGGCTATACTCCGCAAATAAAAGGGAGCTTATCATACTGAATCTATCAATTTCACGCACGCTCGCCGGAGGGACACGAAGAATTTGCAAGTCTTCAGAGAGGAAAAACTGAACTTGGGTTAGCGCGATGCAGCCTCCACAAACTTATGCATTGAAAGTAAGAGGGGTACTCGGTAGAATCGAGCTAACAAGAGGCAAATAAATGAAAATACATGTTGCTGATTTGCATTGCGATTTGCTGCTCTACCTTGCATCGAATCCGGCAAGGAGCGCTAAAGATCCGGATAGCCGCTGCTCCATTCCACAACTACGTGAGGGGAACGTCAAGCTGCAAACAATGGCCATCTTTGTCGAGACCAATAAAGACTCATTGAAACATGGCATGGCACAGGTAGAAGTTTACAAGAAACTACCCCACCATTTTCCGGCAGATTTCATGCACTTTGATAAATCCATCGATCCTTTATCATCACAGCACATTGTAATAGTCCCTGCCTTTGAGAATTGCTCCGGTTTTGCACCTGATGGTGAACCTATCCAGAAAGGGCTGTCCCGCTTTCAGGGTCTCATTGAAGAGATCAAGCCGCTTTATGTCAGCATGACGTGGAATCTGGAAAACCGTTTTGGCGGCGGTGCTTTAACGCCAATCGGCCTGAAAGAAGATGGCAAACGCCTTTTGGAAGCGCTGGATGGTACTGCCGTCGCTTTAGACTTGAGTCATGCATCGGATGCCCTGGCTTATGAAGCGATCGATTATATCATTGCTAAAAGCTTGAAAATCCAGTTGATGGTCAGCCACTCCAACGCGAGAGTAATAGCCGACTATCCTCGCAATTTACCGGATGACATTGCTAAGGAAATTTTTTCCAGAAATGGGCTCATCGGCCTTAACTTATTCAAGAGACTAGTAGGGGAAGAGGAAGAAAGTATTTTGAAACATGTGGCTCATTGGATTGAATTAGGTGGTGAAAACCATATTTGTCTGGGAGCGGATTTTTTCTGCGTAGCTGACATTCCCAAAACATCGATGACCTATCTGCTTGGCGGGGAGCCCTTCTTTGACCATTATGGTAATGCGTCTTGTTATCCAAGACTGCTCTCCTTTATCGGGAAGGAACTAAGAATATCTATCGATAAACTTGCTCACCAAAATTTTCTGTCGTTTGCATCGCGTTAAAGTTTCAACGCAAAGGCGCAAAGAACGCAAAGGAGTCTCGCAGGACAATAAAAAATGAAAATTTTTATTTTTTTAAAAGAAATTATTACTCTTCATGTGTCTTTGTTTTTAATTTGTATTATTGTTCTGCGAGACTCCTTTGCGTTCTTTGCGCCTTTGCGTTGAAACTTTAGCGTCATGTCGTTATCTCAGGTTCAAGAAGCAACCTTTCGCTCCTTTGTATCTTTGCGTTGAAATATGGGCGATACTTAAATCTTCTCGATGGGAAGGGGCGGACGGCCGTCGGCAGCCAGTTCTCGGTTGGCCTTCTCCAATAACTCATGGCCGGCAAAGACCACAGTTGGGCCCTTTTCCAGATTGGGTACAATATGCTTCTGCACGGCATGGATAACATCCTCCCGCTTCAAGGCGAGGATCTTGTCCCTGAAGGCCTGTCTTACTTCAACGGTTTTCCCTTCTTTGAGCCATCCATAAGCCAGCTCTGCCTGGCTACCTGGCGAGATTGGGGAGTCTAGTGCCTGGACCATCTCAAATTTTGTTTCCTCCAGATCAGTCTCGTCGAAATCGCCATTAGCAATCGACCGGACAGCTTCTTCGAAGGCTTTAATGGTGGAGAGGACGTTGGGGTCGCGATAGGAATAAAAGTAAAAGTTACCAGACATGGTGTTGCTGACTGCACCACCGCCATAGGCTCCACCCTGCTCACGGATCTTCGAATGAAGGGTTAGGTTGTCGAACAGGAAAGAGGCTAAATTCAAACCCGGGGCATCGGGATGGGTGTATGATACTGTCGGAAAAACTTTGCCTATAAATGCGACCGGTGAGGCGATGATTCTACCCTGAGAGGGTACTTTGGACAAGGGATAATTCCCTTTCCACTTTGTGTATGGTTCTGCTTCGATATCTTTCAGTCCGTAGAAGCCATTATCTTTTAATTCATCATAGATCTGTTTGCTACAGCTAAGTACCAAGTGTGGGTTATCGAGCTTGGACAATTTTTTATGAATTTTTTTCAGGTTGGCCAAGAGGGCGGGAGCTTCCTTATCAAGGTTCTTGACGATATCCCTTATCTTCCAGTAGTAGTTAAGTCCATAGAATTCATCAGCTACTTTCGATGCGACGTTTAGTCCACTCGCGGACAGGTTGATGGCGTATTTAAGGGCGCTTTGGCTGATCCTTCCCTCCAGCCCTGTGAAATGCTTAAGGAGGATCTCTTTCAACCGGTTGGGTTCATCGAAGTTAGGGTGATTGATCATCTCATCCATTAGTGGAAATAGCTTGGAAACTTTGCGGTGGAGTGCTTTGCCTCGCATGTGGAAGGTGGGGTAAAACAAATTATGGTCGCTTGCTTGCAAATTTAGGCTGATACCGGCATCAAGTCCGCCGGTATTGCCCTGGATGTACTCAAGGTTTGCAACATAGCCGCGCTGATTATTTCCCACTTGCGGCATCATGATCGTCAAAAGGCGGAGATAGGAAAGATCTTCTTCAGTAAAATCAGGTAGATCGAAGATTAAATCGGCGTAGACGATATCATTTGTAAAGACGGCGCGGTGGAAGACGGTCAGTTTCCCGATTTTTTCTTCCGTCATCGGATAGTCTTTGCATAGCAAAGGAATGTCTTCCAGAGTTACCTTAGGAAGAACATCAAAGTTTTGTTCCTCTTCCTGCTCTGCTTGAAACTTTGAAAGCTCCGCAGCTTTTTTTACGATAGCATCAGTCTGTTTATTGGTCAGTGACTTCTTAATAGAATCGAGCAGTTTTCTTTCTTCTTCATTTTCACGGGCCCCCTGTGTTCGGTCGGGTTTTATTACAATTCGTATGTAATGTGAATTTTCCAAGAGATATTTTTCGATCAGCCTGGAAAAATATTTTGGGTTAGACAACGTGTACTTACGCAACTTGTCGAAAAGGGTGTGAATCCTTAAACCTTGCTCAGGATCAGCTCCATGCTGCATCATGAGTCCGGACCGCATGAACAAAGAGAGTCCGAAGGGTGCTTGGTCGCCGGTGATTTCGCTGCGATAAAATTCAAGCTGGTGGATAGCATTTTCGATGGCTTGTATTGGAATGCCATCTTTGACTACTGTCCTAAGCGTTTCAAACAGCAGATGCTCCAGGGCATCGGTCTTATGTGGATTGACCCCTTTTAAAATGATGCCCCAAGGTATTTCATTCAATTCGACATCAATGAATGAGCTAGCCTGTTTGCACCAGCCAGACTTAAGCAGAGCCATTTTAAGGGGCGACGCATCGGTGTCCATTAAAATGATTTCCAGGATGCTCAACGCCAAGACATCTTCCTGTTCAAGGATCTGGCATGTCAGCCATCCAAAAGCCATCAGATCTTTATCTACAATTTCTTCATCGATGGCAATAGGATAGGTCATCTCATGATAGACAGGTTTTTTAAAGCGAGTCTGCAGGGGAATCGGAGGCAGGGGAGGAGCAATCTGCACATCATTTAAAGCATGGGTGTCGATGAAATCGAGATGATCTTCTAAGGGCATGTTCCCGTAAAAGAAAAATAAGCAGCGGCTGCGGTGATAGTACTTATGGTGAAAATCGAGGAGCTCCTGATAGGTTAGCGAAGGGATTTCTTTGGGGTCGCCGCCGGAGTTGTTTCCGTAAGTGATGCCGGCAAACAATAGTTTATTGATCGCTTCAGCCAGGCGTGCGCCTGCAGATGATAATGCTCCCTTCATTTCGTTATAAACGATCCCCTTATGTTCCAGGGGTGACGTTGGATCATCGGGCTTGGCGAACTCTAGGCGATGGCCTTCTTGCAGGAAGCTTAGCTCATTCAGATTTGGATGAAAAACTGCATCCAGATAGACTTCCAGCAGGTTATAAAAGTCCTTGTGCACCTGCGACGATGCTGGATAGCAGGTGAAGTCAGAACCGGTCAGAGCATTCATGAATGTATTTAAACTGCGTCTGTTCATGGCAAAGAAAGGGTCTTTGACCGGATATTTTTTGGATCCACATAGGACAGTATGTTCTAAGATGTGCGCAACGCCATTGCTGTTGTATGGTAAAGTTTGAAAAGAAAGACAAAATAAATTTTCGGGGTCATCATTCGCCAGGTGCAAAACTCTTGCTCCACTGGATTCGTGGACAAGCTCCCTCAAAAAGCATTGTAGCTCTGTAATTTCAACAGCCTTGACAACTTTGAAACCTTTATATTTTTGACCTACAACATTTAGAGAGGACTTGGCTACCATGTATTTTCGACCTTTGTTATGTCATTCGAAATTCGAAATGCGGAAAAGCAACAAAGAATACCATTTTTCCGAATTTATTTTTCCGAATTTCGAATTTCGAATTCCGAATTATTTTTAGACCGGAGGAGTCCTTCCTCCCAAAAGTCCAAAGAGAAGAGCAATCATAAACAAGACAAGGAAAATAAAGAACAAAATTTGCGCAATGCTGGTGGCTGCTGCTGCTATGCCTCCAAATCCAAAGACCGCTGCAATAATTGCAATGATAAAAAAAGCTAGTGCCCAAGTTAACATATGATCCTCCTTTTGATACATCAAATGAAATTCCATCTTGATATCTTCACTTTAATGAAACTTAAATATAAATCAAATGTAATTTTTAAATGGATCTTCATCTCATTTTTAGCTATTATAGATGAATATGAATACACAAAAGCTAAAGAAAATCTATTTATTGCCAAATGTCATCACTGCATTTGGATTGTCTTGTGGACTTTTCGTCATCTTTAAAATGAATATGATAGGTCTAGGCGAGGTGACACCACAGCTGCTGCTGATTGTGACAGGCATCTTGCTTTTGTCTGCTTTTGCCGACGTATTGGACGGCGCAGTCGCCCGCGCTATCAAGGCTGAGAGTGAGTTCGGCAATGTCTTTGACTCGTTAGCCGATGCCATCTCTTTTGGCGTCGCTCCTTCCGTCATTGTATTGAAAACTCTTTCCCTTGACCCTGGGACACAACTTTCGTTTTTGATCACGACTGCGTCAATGGTCTTTTCGATTTGCGGCGTCCTGCGGTTAGTCCGTTTTAACGTCAGCAGCCTTGCTGCTAAAGCAAGCGAAGAGCTCAGTATAGCTCATAAAAAACATTTTACCGGTTTACCGATTCCTGCTGCAGCGGCTGCTGCCATCTCGATCAACCTTTTCTTATTTTCTCCCGATTTCCAATCGGTTGCATCACTCTCGCTCATGGCTAAAACATGGATTTTGTCTATTACTTTGTTGTTTCTAGGCTATTGCATGGTAAGCCGCTGGAAATTTCCTAGCATCAAAACCCTGGAGATCCGGGTCTCTTCATTTCAGACAGTCTTTTTGACTGTTTTGGCTGCCGTTTTTATCTTTTTCGGCATCCTCCACTACTTTGCGCTCGTTTTCCTCATTTTAACTTGGGCATATATTGCCCTGGCTTTGAGCCTGTCTATTGCTAGGTTGATCGCGGGGCGCAAGTCCAAAACCCTTGAGGACTTTGAGCCGGAACCCGAAGACGAAATCGAAGATTAGTCTGTTAGTCTTTCTTAATATGCCCTTAATAGTCCTACAAGTACCCCTTGGATGAAGATGTGCTCGCTGTGAAGGGTGAGGGGAGGCTGACTAATGCTTTCGAGTCGGATATGCTGTCCGTCTGGATAGTATTTCTTGATGATGGAATCGTGCTGGTTGATCAAGCCAAGGATGGTCTCTCCGGCTTGCACCTCCTGCCGGGCTTCGACAAGGATCAGGTCGCCATCCTGGATGAAGACATCTTGAAAGCTATCTCCCTGTGTACGAAGGAGATAGGTGTTTTCTGGGTTATGAACCATAGAAAGGGGAATCGCAAGCATTTGCGATTTAACGAACAGTTCAATCGGATAGCCGGCAGCGACATTGCCAATGAGTGGCAATTCTATTTCACTTTTTACCTCAGCTTGCTTGCGAGGTTCTGTCAGGGAGAGGGAGCGGCTGCACTTCTTTTCGGCTGAGAGGGCCCCTTTTCTCTTTAACGTACGGATGTATTTGTAGATGGATCCGGGAGAAGCCAGGGAAAAGTGGTCCATGATCTCTCGATAGCTGGGAGAGTACTGATTTTGTTCAATATAATTTTGGATATACTGCAAGATCTCATGCTGCTTGGGAGTGAGCCCTTTCATTCTGATTTCCTTTCTAAAAGAAACAGGTATAAAATAAGGGCCGTGAGCCACATGACAATGGCTGAGACAAGTGCATCGGTAAAGAAATGGCCTCCCTGGGCAATCCTTAACCAGCTAAGGAGGAAGCCGAGCCCTAATGCCAGACCCAGTCCGGTCCAGAAAATCCATCTTCGTTTGTAATAGACTCCCAGCCACATAACGCTGAAAAGATAGAATCCCATGGTACAGTGCCCGCACGAGAACGACTTATATTTCTTGATCCTGTCGAAGAAATTGGCACTGTAGTAAGGACGATAGGGCTGTTCGCCGCCAAATTCGATCGCCTCCTTCGGCCGTGGCCGTCCCCACTGTTCTTTAAAAATGGCATGGACAAAGATACCTGAGCCAATGGCTAAAGTGAGCGCGAGGTAGACGCCGACAATGCGGTAAGGACGGAGCTTAGGCTGGTAGAATGAGAGCCCCCAGACGATTAGTCCGCCGATAGAAACGATCCAGGCCGGCACCAGGGCATAATAGTAGAGCCAATCCATAAACCTGTTCGACCAGAATTCACCATTTTTGAAGTAGTAATTGCTGGCCCAGAAGTCGATATCGACCGACCAGGGAGTTATTATCGCCAAGATGAGGATAGGCAGTACGATGGCTAATCCAATATGTAATTTATTCATGATACTGCATTCCAGGCATGTTCAATCATTGTTTCAATAGATGTATAGCGGGGCTTCCATCCTAGCTCTTTTTTGGCTTTGGCGGCATTGGCAATCAGGATTGGCGGGTCGCCGGGGCGCCGTGGCCCTTCAATGGCATCCACTTTTTTTCCTATCACCTTTTCTGCAGCCTTAATTACCTCTTTTACACTAAATCCCTGCCCGTTGCCAAGGTTATAAATATTGGATGGCGATCCTTCCCAGAGCTTTTCCATAGCCAGGATATGGGCATCGGCCAGGTCGGAGAGATGGATGTAATCCCTCACACAGGTTCCATCAGGGGTATCGTAATCGGTGCCGTTGATTTTCATAGGACCTTTTCCGTCTTTGATATTTCTGATGACAATGGGGATCAGATTATTGGGATTTTTCTGGTAATACTTGATTTTTCCATCGGGATCGCCGCCGGCAGCATTGAAATAACGGAGGGAGCATGAGCGGAATTGATAAGCATTGTCAAAGTCGCGCAGCATGTTTTCAACAGTCAATTTCGTTTTCCCATAGGGATTGATTGGACTGGTGGGGTGCTCTTCGGTGATCGATTTCTGCTGTGGAATGCCATAGACGGCGGCTGTCGATGAAAAGATGAGAGTTTTGACATGATGCTTCTGCATCGTGTGCAAGAGTGTGAGGGTATAAGTGACATTATTAAGGTAGTAGCGGTAAGGGTCTTGAACTGATTCGCCCACATCAATCAGGGCAGCAAAATGCATGACGGCATTGATCTTTTGTGATTTAAACAGCTGCTCTAGCTTGTCAGCATCCCCAATATCCCCTTCGATGAATTCGTCGCCGGTGACGGTCAGCTTATTTCCACGTGAAAGGTTATCGTAGACAATCGTTTT
>JABDDC010000054.1 GCA_013287815.1 Chlamydiota bacterium | reverse complement strand
AAGTGGATTCAACAGCGCATGATGGGTCAAGAGACACGCAATAAACTCACTGACTACTGGAAAGAGCATGATGTTAAAGAAACTCGAGAATTTGCAATCCTTACCAACATTATTCATCAGGAATGGGCAGATATAACAGTAAAACAGCATAAAGATTTAAAGGGATTGAAGACACAAAATCTACGCGATCACATGAGCGAAGCTGAATTAATTTTTACTGCCCTTGCTGAACTATCCACAAGACAAATAGCCGAAAGTACTGATGCTACTGGTATGGTCGAAAATACAACTGCCGCAAAGACAGGAGGGAATATCGCAAAAAAAGCTCGAATAGAGTTGGAAGAAAAAACCCAAAAAAAAGTGATCTCTGGTGAAAATTATTTACCTATACCCAAAATAATCACAAAAAAACCTTTTGATGATGAGTAATACAATACAACTTTTTAACCCACTTTGTATTCAAGCTCTTGATCTCCCTTGTTCGACCGTTGGAAGAGACGCTTGGCAACTCTTGTATGGGCTGCTCTCATTATCAAAAAGATGACAGCGCGTGCAGCACGCTATGTTTGCAACTCTATCTCCGCCTAATCCTCGTTTGTTGAAATATTAGAAAGATTTATAGCTTTATGCCCTCGCATTAATTCTATAAACATCTTTGCATTGCGCGTGAGCCCCTTATTCTTTGAATAGATAGCTAAAATGCGATAGGTGATCTTTGGTAATTTAGTTGGAAGCGGAACTAACCCATGGCGATTTGCAACATAGTCCGGCAGAAAACCTATCCCCAGCCCTTGCTCAACCATACCTGCAATAACTTCCCAGCTCAATACTTCAATGATCGGTGGGATTTTTTTGCCTCCTTCCTTTAGGTAGTTGAGTAGGAGGTGATCTTCTCGTCTGTCTTCACTGATGATCAACCGATCCAAAATTGGCTTGACCTTCTTTTTTGCTTGGTAGAGGCGATGTTCGCCGTGAGAAATCACTTCTGTGTTGAAAGCAGGTAAATCATCATTAGCGACCACTACTCCGAAATCCACTTCACCCTTAGTTACAAATTCCCTAATAAATCCTGTGTGACCCAATCGCAAGATCGGTTCAACAGCCGGGTGGAGTTGTAAAAGTTTTTTGTAATAAATGGGGAGGACCGAAAGAGCAAAGCTATGGGTTGTAGCAAAGATGAGTCTTCCTTTAAAGACCCCTTCTTTTTCATTAAAGAGATCTTCTATCTCCGAAAAAATCGAAAAGACATCCTCACACTTATTAAGAAGAAGTTCCCCATCTGCGGTAAGCTGAAAACGGTTTTTGCTGTTCGTAATGAGTTTCTTTCCCAGCTCTATTTCCAATTTATCTATCCCTTGGCTGATGGCCGACTGACTGACAAAATTCTCTTCCGCAGCTTTTGACATGCTGTTATTTTTTCCAGCAGTGTAAAAGTAACGCAAAAAGTTGATATTAGGTAAATATTTCATCTTCATCCACTATTCAATCCGGATAATTTGTCGTTGAAGTACGCTCTATTATTCAAATTTTTATTCTTTTCTATAATCAGGGTACATTCTTCAAGTACCTTTTCGATTTGTCCGACGTTAAAAATCTCTTTAAAGAGAGTGTCAATACTCTTATCTAGTTTTGACATTTGCCGTTTGGCCATCTCTGACTCAATGTAGGTTGGTGTTTGTGCAAGGAATGTGGGAATAAATGCTGATTTAAAATCAAATATCCATCGATTAAAAATAGCAGAAGAATCAATAGCCATATTTTAAACCTAATTAATTTATAAATTTTCAAAAATCATATCAAGCTATCTGATTATTTTCAAATTAAATGAACAGGGTGGAAGGATATTCCTAATTGGATCAGGTTCAAGCGGTCGTGTGGCCATAGATATTGCTGCCAAGTGCAATCTAGCATTTCCGGAAGCCGGGCAAAATTTGCTTGGCGAAGCCCTTGGAGTGCGGTGCTCTGCACCGCCTTTAAGCGCATCTGTGGACAACATTCACGTCGCAAAATAACGCCGTGAACCCCATTCGTGCTATAAGATGTGCGTGGATGCATTAATGACGCCGGAAGGCTGTGCAGAGCACCGCACATACTAAAATTGCGCGCGTAGTCCGATGGTGATTCTGCTCCTAAAAAAGGTGGACTGCTCCTTTTGAGTTTAAAAAAACTCCGGAGTAGTAAAGACTCTCCATTGTGGGTCGACTTAACAATCCACAAAAAACAAGGAGCAGCCCATGAAGCATTATATAGGTCTTGACGTTTCTATGAAACAAACATCTATTTGTATTATTGATGACAAAGGTTCTATCGTATTCGAAAAGGATGTAGATACTGATCCACAGGTTATCTACGATAAGATTAAGGAAAGGAATTTAGATATTCAATTGGTCGGGCTTGAAAGTGGTTCTTTAAGCCATTGGCTTGTCGATACTCTAAGTAAATTAGGTCTTCCAACGATTTGTGTGTGCTCAAGAAAAATGGCAGCAATTTTATCGATTACGATAAATAAAACAGATAAGAATGATGCAAGAGGTATTGCCTCGGCTTTACGTGGTGGACATTATCGACAGGTACATCATAAATCACAGCATGCTGTTGAATTAAGTACATTGATGGGAGCTCGGAGATCACTTGTTAACCAAAGAACAAATAGTATGAACACTATGCGAGGCTTGTTTAAGAGTTATGGAATCATTATAGGTATCGCTAATACAGAAAGATTTGCTTACAAGGTTGAATTACTCCTAGAAAAGCTGACAAAGGACGCACAAATCGGAATAAAAGCACTTCGAAAGGCATTTATTACTGTTAACGAAGAAATAATGGCGTTGGACAAGATAGTGTTTAAAATAGCTATTGAGGATCCAGTAGTAAGACGGCTTTGCACGATGCCAGGAGTAGGACCAGTCACTGCCTTAACATTTAAAATGGAAATAGATGATCCTCATAGGTTCAAGAAGTCAAGGTCTGTAGGAGCATATGTAGGTGTTACACCAACTCAATATTCTTCTGGAGAAACACATCGTCAAGGAAAAATCTCAAAATGTGGTTCTTCAGAACTTAGATATTTACTAGGTGAGGGAGCAACTACTGCCATCTTAAGAACAAAAGGTTGGAATAAAGATAAGGCATGGGCATTTAAGATTATGAAAAAGCATGGCTTTGGCAAGGCTAGAATGGCTTTAGCAAGAAAAATGGCCGTTAAATTACATAGAATGTGGGTCGACGAAAAAAATTACCAGGCAATAGATATATCGCCTGAAGAGATAAAGACTTTAGAAAAGGTCAAAAAAGATAGAAAAAAAACAGCTAAGAAGAAAGATGTCGCAACAGCAGCAATTGAAATGAAGCCAGAAAGAGCAAAAATGATTAAGCAAGTTGCTTGAGCCAAGACATTTGAACAAATGATAGATTGAGTAAACAGATAGAACATATAGATTAAAGATATAAAAAATTAAACCCGAACGACAAGTAAAGACGTCTTGGAGTTGATGCAAATCGGTTTTTATCGATTAAAGTCGATCCGCACATTGTCTCACTTGCTAATTCGGATGGTATTATGGGGCAGGAGAAAATAACATCTCCTTTTAAAAAGACCTCGAAGAGAACCACGGATTTGGTTTTTTTAATCGATTGAAACGTATGTCCAAACCTCGACTGAGTCTATACTTTTTTGCTCTTGAAGCATATGGAGAAGAGATTTTTTGCTTCAATTTTTATTAAATATCTTGTTGAAGTCCTTTAGAATGAAATCAACAAGATATAACGAATATAAAGCTTGAGAATTAGGTTGAAAAGCGTAATCCTCTAATAACCAGAAAGAAAGAAAAAACAAAAAGTGAGTTTTTAGCTTGACCTAAATCGCGCAATTAGAGAACTCCAAGGCTTCGCAAGCACATTTAAGTCCGCACATTTTCACTCATGGCGCATGCACCTGGTCGTAGACAAGAAGATGGCAGATAAGAAAAAGCCAAAAATGGCCGGCGCTTTATTTTCATTACCCTCAATAACAATATCGGATGAGCTCATAATTGCATTAAAGAGCAATACAAACACGATTAGCCCGACCTTGTTTACGGTCAGTTTAAGAGGCGTGATGGCCACGCTTTCTCCAACCAATGCCAGCGTGGTCGTGACGGGGTATTTGACTGATTTGGAAAGAGGGCTTTGAGTGAAAAGACAAACGGCCGATGCGAACAATAGAGAAGCGAGGATGAATCGGGTGATTCTTTCGCTAGTTGACGTCCTCTTGGCAGTTAACATCATCATGTCTGGCGGACTGCTGACCATCTGGGCCGGAGCAGCATCCCCAATTTGAACAAACGAAGCTTCTGGGTCTGGGCTGACATTCATAGACATCTCCCATAAGTAAATGTGACTGTTCAAATCGGACTGTAAATAAACTGGCTATTTAGTGGAGCTAGTGGGTTTTCAGCACTCGAACCATTTGAGTGCTAAATTTGTTGACGAATTTCTCCTTATTTGGTTATAATAAGATAAGATAGAGGAGAAGATCGTGTGAAACACGCTAAGCAGCTGCTAGTTAAAAAGCCGGGCAAACATGACCGTGAAAAGAAAGTTTTGCTTGGTCTGGTCGATTTTTACATTAAAACAGGGAAGCCCGTAGGATCCAATACCCTTAAAGATGCTGGATTCGGCGATCTCAGCTCTGCGACGATCCGCAATTACTTTGCCCATCTGGAAGAGGATGGCTATTTGATGCAGTCCCATTCATCGGGTGGACGGATTCCGACGAATCTGGCTTATCGACACTACGCGAATGAATATCTGAATCTGGGAGAG
This sequence comes from Chlamydiota bacterium, assembly GCA_013287815.1. Classification (GTDB taxonomy): domain Bacteria; phylum Chlamydiota; class Chlamydiia; order Chlamydiales; family Parachlamydiaceae; genus JABDDC01. Next base: position 5,356 of record JABDDC010000054.1, on the reverse strand, counting down.
AGCCTCACAGATCCATTTGATAAGTTGCGGAAATTTGAAGGGCAGGAGATTGCGGCCTTTCTACAGGAATCGGCTGAAGAACTGAGCAAGATAACCAACTGTGCGACCTTCCTGTCGGCTCCCCGCTTCGATCACGATTATATTGTCGATTTAAAGCTGGTTGCGCTTGATGCTTATCGATGCTTATGTATTTTGATTACTGACTTTGGGGTGATTCAGACTGAAATCATGCATCTGCCGGCTAAATTGTCGACGTTCGCCATCAAAAGGATCGAAAATTATTTTCACTGGAGAATGTCACAGTGCGGACCTCCGGAACATCTTGAGCCTGAGGAAGAAACAATTGGCCAATCATTTTATAATGAATTGATGGTCCGTTATATAGTAGGCTATTCAACCTTTACCGATGAGGATATCTATCGGACCGGTTTTTCGCGACTGTTGGCCTATCCTGATCTGCAGGATATGACACTCCTCACGAACGGACTCAGTTTATTTGAAAATGCCCAGAGTATGAGACTCCTCCTTAGAGAGACAAAAGCATTAAATCAATTAAAATTCTGGATTGGAGATGACCTTTCTGCTTATATGACAAATAACACCAGGTGTTCTGTGATTACCGTCCCCTACTGTGTAAACCACCAGCCGGTGGGCGCGGTGGGTATACTTGGACCAACACGTCTCCCCTATCGATCGATGTTCAGCACGCTGCGTCATTTTTCAGAATCGATTAGTGAAGCCCTAACCCGTAACATCTATAAGTTTAAGATCAGTTTTAGGGAACCTCAGCAAGGGACATTATATTTACAAAAAGAAGAGCATAAGCTTATTGGGCAATCTCGCTTAATGCTAATAGAGGACAAACGAAAAGAATAAAGAAGGAAGAAACAATGACAGAAGAAACGGAACAAGAAGAGGCCGGAACAGATGAACAGCCTTCGGCATCAACTCATCCGAAGCAGGTCATGCGGACCGATGATGAGTTAAAAGAGATCCAAAAAGAATTAATGGAGTACAAAGACAAGTACTTAAGGGTGCTCGCTGAGTCGGAAAATGCCCGCAAGCGGCTCCAGAAAGAAAAGCAGGAGATGACTCGCTACGCCATTGAAAATGTCATTGCCGAATTTCTCCACCCTCTAGACAATCTGGAAAAGGCCCTGTCGATGGCACAGAATATGTCAGATGATGTTAAGAACTGGGCCTTCGGATTCCAGATGATCTTATCGCAATTTAAGGATGTCCTGGCAGCCAACGGAGTTGTTGCTATCGAATCAGTTGGATCCCATTTTGATCCGCACATGCACGAAGCGGTCGAAATGGTTGAATCGGATGTACAGGAACCGGGAACAGTCATAGAAGAAAGTATGCGCGGCTATAAGATGGGTGAACGAACGATCCGTGCTGCCCGTGTCAAAGTCGTCAAAGCGTCAGCCAAGACGCAACAAGAATCAGATAACAAATAAGGAGTAATATTATGACTCAAAGTCAAACAAAAAAAGGTAGAATAATTGGAATTGACTTGGGTACCACCAATTCATGCGTAGCTATCATGGAAGGTGGAACACCAAAAGTCATCGCATCGGCAGAGGGATCCAGGACCACCCCATCCGTTGTCGCTTTCAAAGGGAGCGAACGGCTGGTCGGTATTCCGGCTAAACGTCAGGCTGTCACCAATTCAGAAAACACCATTTTTTCATCCAAGCGCTTTATCGGCCGCAAATATAAAGAAGTCCTGAACGAAGCCAAAATGGTTCCATTCAAAGTCACAGAGAATGCCAATGGTGACGCCGTATTTGAAGTGCAAGGCAAACCCGTCACACCTGAAGAGGTTGCAGCTTTTATCTTAATCAAGATGAAAGAAACAGCAGAAGCCTATTTGGGAGAAAAAGTAACCGAAGCAGTGATTACCGTACCTGCCTACTTTAACGACTCGCAAAGACAGTCGACAAAGGACGCCGGACGCATTGCCGGACTAGATGTCAAAAGGATCATTCCCGAGCCTACGGCAGCCGCTTTGGCATACGGACTGGACAAGCAACATACTGACAAGAAGATTGCTGTCTTTGACTTGGGAGGAGGTACTTTCGATATTTCTATCCTTGAGATCGGCGAAGGGGTCTTCGAAGTCCTTTCCACTAACGGTGACACCCACCTTGGCGGCGATGACTTTGACAACGAGATCCTTAAATGGATTTTGGAAAGCTTCAAGCAAGAGACAGGCATTGACCTGCACAACGACAAGATGGCGCTGCAGCGTCTGCGCGACGCTGCTGAAAAAGCCAAAATCGAGCTTTCCGGTACACAGACAACCGAGATCAACCAGCCGTTCATCACCATGGATGCATCTGGTCCAAAGCACCTTTCCATGACCCTGTCAAGAGCAAAACTGGAAAGCCTGACACACAACCTTATCGAAAGATCGCGCGAGCCCTGCATCAAAGCATTGAAAGATGCCGGTTTAAACAAAGATGATATTGGTGAAGTGATCCTCGTTGGCGGTATGTCACGTATGCCTGCTGTACAGGAAGTGGTCAAAAGTATTTTCGGCAAGGAAGGACACAAAGGGGTTAACCCCGATGAAGTAGTAGCCGTCGGCGCTGCCATCCAGGGCGGTGTCTTGGCAGGCGACGTCAAAGACGTTCTTCTTTTGGACGTCATCCCGCTGACACTGGGTATCGAAACCCTTGGGGGCGTCTTAACTCCATTAGTCGAAAGAAATACCACCATCCCTACCCAGAAAAAGCAAATCTTCTCCACAGCTGCCGATAACCAACCTGCTGTCACCATCCGCGTCCTCCAAGGCGAGCGCAAGATGGCCAACGACAACAAAGAGATCGGACGCTTTGACCTGGCAGACATTCCGCCGTCGCCAAGGGGCCTTCCACAAATCGAAGTCGCTTTTGACATCGACGCGGACGGTATCCTCCATGTCTCGGCCAAAGATCTGTCGAGCGGCAAAGAGCAGAAGATCCGCATTGAGGCACAGTCTGGTCTGAAAGAAGATGAGATCAAGCGTATGCTAAAGGATGCTGAAATCCATGCTGAAGAAGACAAAAAACGGAAGGAAGAGATTGAGATCAAAAATGAGGCCGACTCGCTAGCATTCAGAGCCCAAAAATCACTGGATGAGTATAAGAGCAAGCTGCCACAAAATGTAATCGACGAGATCACAACCAAGATCGAGGCGACCAGGAAAGCGATCGAGTCTAATGACACAAGCCGAATTAAACAGGCCAAAGAAGATCTCGAAAAGAGCATGCAACACATCGGCGAAGCGATGGCCAAGGCGCAACAAGCCGGCCAGCAGCAAACCGCCGGGGCCGGTGCTAGCCACCAGCAGGAGCAGCCTCATCACAATGAAGGCAGCGGTGCAAAAAATCCCGACGAGATCGAAGATGCCGATGTCGAGATCATCGACGACAAGGACAAGTAAAGGCGAAAGGCTAAAGGCTGAGGGCTGAGGGCTCAAGGCCTTTAGCCTTTATTCATCTTGATAATCATGATTATATATTTTAATTAATTACCCAGAATTTACCCAGAATTTATAATTTGATTTTATTTAAAAATTATGTTATCATGAAAGTAATACTAACTAAGGGTTTTTATTATGTCTTCATTACCTTCATTAAATGAATATAATCAAATGTTTAATCGTATTTTTGAATCTAGGACTGAAGTTAAAGATTATTATTATTTAACCGTTTCTAATGGACATTTTGCAGTTACAACTGATCAGTCTGAAGCTATTAATTTAAAGAATTTAAATGCCAAAGTTAGTCTATTAACAAAAGGATTTATTGAAGCAACGAAAATGGCTTCTAAAGAAAAAAATCAATATCAAATTTTAGCAAAGAATTTAGGCAAATATTCCACCCAAGAATATATAAATAATAAAACTGATTTTCCTGAACCAACCTCACGCACCATCCAATTATTTATCGAAGCTACTCACAGAAAGCCAATCATGGAGGCATCCTCCTCTTCCAAGGATGAAAATACTGATTATGGATTCGATATTAAAACAAAAAAAGTCTTTAAATTTGATGATGAGGGAAAAATAATAAGCAGTATAAATACCGCTGTGAGGCAGAATTTAAGATATTCAGATAAGGAGAAAGAATTTGAAGATATGGATGAAGAACAGGTAAGTGAAAAGATCCGGCATCAGAAGATGGAAAAATCTTTGGCAAGCATAAAAAATGATAAAAATGTCAGTATTCAAGATATTGAGTGGGCCCTCAGTGAGCAAATTAATGTTCTATCTCGAAATATCAAAAAAACCAATCCCGGCTTTATTTCTGCCATGATCATTCGACTGCTAGAGCGTTTAACTGACCTTGTAGAAACCGGTGAACTAAAAAAAATCACCGTCCAATACTTTACAAGACACTTGACATGCGAAATGATTCAATCCAACATCAAATCCGAGTCAATTGATCGGTCGACATTTAAAATTCTATCACAGATAGGCAACACAAAACATGAGCATAGACCTCTTGCCGGCACTTATGTTAATATGGATCAATTGAAAGAAGAGTATAAAAATGGAACTTGGCAAGAAGAAGAGACGAGGATAATAACGTACAGCGAAGTCAGTGATTCCATGTTAAATTTTTATTGCAAGGCCATAGAAAAATTCGAAAACAATAAAACCCTGCAGAAAATATTAGATCACTATGTCAACGGATTATCAAGCCCTAAGTCCTTCTAAGGTACTCCAGGGCCACCCGGTCTTAAGACAGATCGTCCTTTCGCCCCTTTTGGCGGGCAAGGAATTTTGGTACCATTCCACATTTTGGAAAGAGGAACTTCTCCCTTGTTGCCCCAGACACCCTTAAAGGAAGTCCAATCTTGTGAGAAAACCAACTGGAGAGGTCCGGATTTTAGAGGCTTATTATTTTTGGCTGGCCTTACCCATACTCCAATGATGAGGTTATTGATAAGCTTACCCATGAACTGATTGCGTCCGTAATAGTCGAATGTAGCAAAAACATCATCGCCTTGAATGAAAAAATGCATGAGGCCATACGTTGTTTGAAAGCATCCTTCCAGCAAATCGGGCCTTGGCTTTATTTGGATATATTGCTTCATGACTAACGGTTCTATTGGATAAGAATATGTATTGGGATTGCCATAATACTGTCCCCAATTCGAATTTCGTCCCCAGTCAATCCTTCCCACACCATTGTTAACATCAACCGTGACACCCGTCACACTGATTCCAACACTAGACATGGTGTTATTAATATTCTGTATGGCAACAGAAGGAACAGGCATAGGCGTAGGTGTCGGTGTTGGTGTATTCGTCGGTGTTGGAGTTGGTGTAGCAGCAGGGGTAGCTGTTGTTGGCGTTGGT
>JABDDC010000053.1 GCA_013287815.1 Chlamydiota bacterium | reverse complement strand
TCATTATGGCATGCATAGCAATGGGCGCATGCGAATCCGTGCGACAGAATGCCACACTTTATATAGCTTTTGAATTCTTTATGAACGTAAAAAGGAATCTTTTTATCTGATTTTTCAGATTGTTTTGCCCAAGTCTTATAATGCTTTCTGATGACTTCATAGAGAACAGTTTTCTCAGGCCTCCGTGGCTTGTGAACTGCCAAAGTACCTGGCCGGCAGGAGGTAGGTGAGATACTGGATGACTTGCGGCATGCTGGAGATCTCGAAGATAAATCCTGACAGGATGAAGGCCGGCAAAAAAGCTGTCACCATCGAGGCCTGGGCGGCGACAAACTGGTTTTTGGACAAAGTGGAAATGAGCAGACCGAGGGCCAGGGCGGCGATTAAAAAGACCCCTGAGACCAGTAGAAGACTAAGCCAATCTCCCCTAAAAGGGATTTAGTATATCAGCCTGGCGACGATGACCGACATGGTCATCGAACAGAGTCCCAGGATGAAGTAAGGGACCAGCTTGCCGATGAGCAGCTCGATGATGCTGACAGGGGTGGACATCAGCGCCTCCATGGTCCCCCTTTCCCATTCGCGTGCCACTACCAGGGCAGTCAGCAGGGCGCCTATCAGCGTCATAATCAGCGCCAGCGATCCCGGGATGAGGAAGTTGCGGCTTTCCAGCTCTTCATTATACCAGAAGCGGAGCAGAGCCGAGAATCTGTTTTAGCAGCCGGATCGTTGATTTTATCGGCTTTGACATGTTTTAAAATAGAAACGGTAGCTGCCAATCCGGGAAATGGGACCTGATTTTGAGGATGGGTTGCATAGCCTACTAATCGTTGTAGCTTTGTTTGGGACCCTAATAAAAATGCTTGGGAAGAAATGTTTTCAGAACTATGTATTTTCAAAAATGAAAAAGGTCATTGCAACGTACCAAAAGATTATGAAAGGGTGCCAAGTCTAGGAAATTGGGTTAGCATTCAACGCAGAGACTATAAAAAGGGAGTACTTTCAAAGGAGCGCGTGGAAAAGCTGACAAATCTTGGCTTTGTTTGGGATCCATATTATGACCAATGGGAAGCGATGTTTGTGGAATTATTGCAGTATAAGTCAGAAAACGGTCATTGCAATGTTTCACAAAAATCCGCGAAAAATTTGGAGCTTGCGCGATGGGTTGGAAGACAACGGAACGCATATAAAAAGGGTAATTTGTCCCAAGAACGTATTGTTAGGCTTGAGCAATTAGGATTTGCCTGGAATGTCATAAACGATGTCTGGGAAGAGATGTTCAGTGTGTTGCTTGAGTTTAAAAATAGTGCTGGGCATTGCAATGTACCGCAATATTTTTCCCAAAAACCCCAAACTTGGCGGGTGGGTATCACACCAGCGCGATCAGTATAGACAGGGAATACTGCTAGATGAACGCATCACTAGATTACAGGCGATAGGATTCTGTTGGGACCCTAACAATGCAATAAGAGAAGAAATGTTTCAGGACCTTTATGCATTTAAATCAGTTAATGGGCATTGCAATATTCCAAGCACCTCTAAATTTTCACAGCTTGCGCGATGGGTTGTAAGGCAACGTACTTCATATAGGAAAGGGAATTTTTGCGCAGAATTTAAGGCTAGACTAGATAGGATCGGTTTTAACTGGGAACCTTTTGCTAATTCATGGGAGGAGATGTTTCACTCTTTATGCGAGTTTAAAAAAGAAAACGGTCATTGTAACGTACCCGCTCGTTATCAAAAAAACATGAAATTGGGCAGATGGATTGATAGACAGCGTCAATCTTACAGAAATGGCCAACTCTCCCAAGAATACAAAGAACGCCTTGAAAAATTGGGGCTTGTTTGGAACCCTATTAGCGATGCCTGGGAAGACATGTATCTTAAACTGTGTAATTTTAAAAAAGTCAACGGACATCTAAATATATTGAACATAATGAAAAAAAGCTGATTTCATGGGTAAATTGGCAGCGCTATAATTACAAAAATGGGAAGCTAAATAAAGAATATATTCTAAAATTAATCAGCTTAGGAGTTTCCCTAGACAAATAGATTTTAAGAATGAATGGCATCTCCATGACGGATACCAAATTAATGATAGACGACACACTTGTGCACCACTTAGTAACTACCTAAACAAGAGAATTACTTGCTGGTAAGTGTTTGTTGATGTTAGACTTAATGCCCACTATTCAGGATAAGGCAGCTTTATTGATAAGTCTTGATCTAGATGGACAGTCACCTAAAGAAAATGGTGGCACAAAAACAAATAACACTAAATAAACACTTCAAAGAGAATATGTTTAGATTCATCCATACCGCTGACATTCATCTCGATTCTCCACTCAAAAGCTTGGCTTTACGAAATCACCAAATAGCAGAACTCTTAGGCGGAGCTACACGCCGGGCATTTGAGAAGATCATTGACCTCTGTCTTGACGAGCACGTAGATGCACTCATTATTGCTGGTGATCTCTATGATAGAGATCTTCGCAGCATGAAAACTGCAGCATTCTTAGGTCGTCAGATGCGTCGACTCGATGAGGCTAACATTCGGGTATTTATGATCAGGGGCAACCACGATTCTGAATTATCGATTACACAGCATCTCGATTTTCCACCGAATGTACACGTCTTCACCGGTCATGGAGGAGTAGAAGAACTCAGAGACCTTGGAGTTGCCATACATGGCGTCAGCTATGCCAAGCGCCAAGCCCCCGAAAGCCTGCTACCCAAATATAGGCAGCCAGTACCTGGGCTCGTCAATATTGGGATAATGCACACTAGTTTGGCTGGAACAGCTGGTCATGATGTTTATGCGCCTTGCACCATCAAGGATCTTGTCTCTCATGGATTTGATTATTGGGCTCTTGGCCACATACATCAGCGTCAAATTTACTCTGAAAACCCGTTCGTTGTCATGCCTGGTATCCCGCAGGGGCGCGATATAGGGGAAGCTGGTCCGAAGTCTGTTATGCTTGTCGAAGTTTCCAATATGAGCATAAGGATTGAAGAACGGTTCGTTGCCGATGCCGAATTTAGGCGTGTGGAAGTAGATCTCACCGATGTTGCTGAGTGGCAGATGGCAGTGGCAGAACTCCGAAAAACCCTCAAGAAAACACAGGAAGCAGCTAAGGCTCGAAATTTAATCTGTCGTATCATTCTTCTAGGAAGGTCTCCCCTATATTGGCGCTTTCGCCGTGATGCAGATCTCTTTGAAGCCGAAGCACACGATGCGGCGCAGCAGCTCGATAATGTCTTTGTGGATGGAGTTAACAACCATATCAACCCATCTCCTAATAGTACCTTCGATGCGGATCCTATCGATGAGTTGGGGGATCTTATGGTGAAGGTCGCAAAAGATAGCTCATTTTGCTCGAAAGCGGCTTCATTTCTAGAAACGTTTCTAAGCACACTGACTCCTGAACTTCGCGACCGCTACGGTGTGAATCAAGACAGTAGTGAAAGCATCCTCCAACACCTTCTCTCCGAAGGGACTGCTGATGTGATTTCTTCTCTCAAAAGAAGCCAGACCAAATCGGAGATCAATTAATGCGTCTTCGCCGACTCAATCTCATACGCTACGGACATTTTACAGACTTTACTCTCGATTTTGGGGAACGCCCTGTTAACTGTTCAGATTTTCATGTTATCTTCGGAGATAACGAGGCGGGAAAGTCGACAGCATTCAATGGATATCTCGATCTGCTCTTTGGTATCGATGAGCGTACCAAATACAATTTCATGCATGACTACGCCGCCCTTCGTATTAGTGCCGTCCTAGAGATTGAAAACACTACAATTGAACTTGCGCGAATCAAGCGACGTAGCTCAAATCTGCTCGGCTCGAATGACCAACCAGTTGATCAGGAAATCATAACTTCCGCGCTTCACGGGCTGTCTCGCGATGCATATCAGGCGATGTTCTCTCTTAATGACGATACTCTTGAGCGAGGCGGTGAAGAAATTCTAGCAAGCAAAGGCGATTTTGGTCGCTTACTCTTTGCAGGGACTGCAGGCTTGGCCGATCTAAGCGAAGAACTTGAGCTTCTACGGGAACGTGCCAACAAGATCTATGCAGAACGGTCTCGCACATACGAGATCGCTTCTTTGCAACAGAAACTCAAACAGCTTAAAGAAGAACGACAAAGCCTGGACGTTCAGGTTGGTACGTATGAACGTTTAACCGAAACGCGCCAGAAAGCAGAAAAAGCCTACGTATCTGCTCGCAGCGAGCTAGATGCCATTCGCAATGAGCTTCTCAGACTTAATGTATTCAAAAATGCTTTTGCAATTCGGGATGAGTTAAATATGCTTGAAAACGAGCTCGCACCAGTCAATCACCTCCCAGATGTGCCAGAAGGTTGGGCCCAAGAAGTAAGGAATCTTCAGGAGAAATTGGCTGTCGCGAAAGGAAATCGAGACGATGCTCAGACTGACATCAATAATGCCAATAAGAAACTCGAGAACCTCGCAGCTGATCCTATGATCCTTAAGATACAGGAGGAACTCGCAACTGTCGCAACTCTCGAAGTTCACAATCAGACAGCTTGCGAATATTTACCTAAGCTACATGATGAACTTTTGCAAGTCGATGCTGAGCTGAATGAGATACGACAAAGGCTCTGTGCAGATAAAACTACTGTGCTTGCTGATCTTGTCATTTCCGATGATACTATTGCCAATTTGGAAGAACTCTCCCAAAAAGAAGCACAACTACTTCAACGTTTAGATACTGCGCAGCTAGAACTCGCTGATGCCAAAGAGGCTCTTCTGCAAGCACAAGAAGAAGAGAAGAAAGCGGCTCCTCCAGACGAGAAAGTGACGAATCTCGTAGATTTTTTCAACAGATACACCGAAAATGATGCACAGCATCTTTTAGATGAAGCTGAGAAAAAACTATCTCAGATAGGTCGAAAAATAGAACGGGAACTTAAGAACTTAGCTCCATGGACAGGGAACCAAGACAATATTAGTTCGCAAGACTTTCCTACGTTTGGGCAAGCAAACATTTGGCACAAGAGAGCCGATTCGCTCAAAACAGAGCTTGCTAACCAAGTCTCAGAGCAAATACGGATAAAGAAGAACCGAGCTAATCATGACAGCGCGCTAAAAACTCTATTGATACAGGTGGGTTCAATTACCGATGTTTGCGCCGCAAATTCTCGCAAAGCGCGAGAAAATGCATGGGCAACGCATAGGGAGAGGTTCGACGATGAAACCGCAGACACATTTGAAAAAGTGCTTGCCCATGATGACCATATTCGTGACGAGCAGCTCGCAGCGACCGATCGTCTTGCCCAACTTCGTATTGCAGAGATTGAACTTGCGAAAACAGATGGCGTACTCAAGATTATTGCCGAGGAAATCAATCGAATAGAGAGTCATCTTCAAGCACTCCAAGACGAGATGCGACCGGTATTCATAAAGGCTGGGCTACCGTCTGATTTTCAGGTCGAGAATCTGACGAAATGGCTCGAACGGGTCCAGTGTGTGTGTGACCTTATAGAAGAAAGGCATGAGTGCCATGCCGAATGGAATCAAGTCAAGGGTAATTACGATAAGCAGCGATTAGTGCTCCTGGAGGCATTGACCAGAATCAGTCATAGACCATTGGAAATCCTTGATCTCAGAGAGCTTTGCGCGATTGCCAAGCGCCACCTGAGCGACGCAATCAAAAATGAGGAGCGTCATATTCTTGCGAAAAAGGCAGTTTCGTCAGCAGAGGAGCAGATACGTCGTCGCGCTAAAACCCTCAATGCTATCGAAAATGGATATCAAAAATGGAAAGAAAATTGGGAGCATGCACTCGAAGGTCTTTGGCTTGAACGAAGAAACGTATTTCAAATCCGTGCATTATTAGCCCCTCTTCGGAAAGTCACCTCTCAAGTGAGGGAACAGAAGAAGCTTATAGAAACAATTAATGCAAAGGAGACCGATTGCCATAAGTTTCGCGAAGGTGTCTGTAAACTTCTTCATTCACTTGGGTTAGAAAAGCGGGACGACGTAGATGCGCAATTCATTCTTCTTAAGAAAAGACTGGAAGAGGCTCAAAACACAAAAGCAATCCACGATGCCGCAACAAGTAGCTATGAGCAAGCTAAGGAACGGCTTGAGAAAGCGAAAAACGAACTTTCCCGCATTGATAATCGTGTCAAGGAGATGGCCGCGAATTTCCCTTCACCAGAAGAGATCTTCTCGCTTGATCAGCTGGCTCACATTCTTGATTACGCGAAGCAAAAACGTGAATTAGTGAAAAGTGTCTCTGAGAAAGAAAGACACCTGCTCGGACATCTTGGAGTCACGAGCAGGGCCGATGCGGAATTAAAGCTTGAAACTTTAACTCTTCAAGAAATCGAGGCTAGACTTGCTAACATCGATGAGGATTACAAAGTAGCGGATCGTGAACTTGAAAGGCGGGTCGAAGAGCGCAGGGATGCTTTTAGAGCGATCGAGGCAATCGGAGATGACGCAGGCGTCGTTCGACTGGCCGGTCTATATTAGCAAAAGAGATGTCAAAAGGTACACGCTTTCAGCTATATCTCGCGCTACGCCTAGCTGGATACCAACGATTTTGTAAAGTGAAGGGTTCACTACCATTTATCGGAGACGACATCATGGAGACCTTCGATGACGGTCGTTCAGGAGCTGTAATACGCCAGCTTAGTGAAATCGCAATGAACGGACAAGTTCTCTATTTCACACACCATCGACACCTATGCGAAATCGCGAAAAAAATCTGTGGTGACCGTGTGGTCATCCATGAAATCCCGAAGATGCTATTAAATGACTCTTCTCGTATTGAATTTTAATATTATGAAAAAGGCCAAATTGTTGATCTCACAGGAAAAATCATTGATCCTCTTACAGTAATCAGATGCTAGCGAATCACCATTCCGTACATCGCTTTTAAACTGCCGACAGCTGTCTTCCCCAGAAGAAATTTGAGCCAGAAAATCCTGAAAAGTCATCATTCAATGACACCTTATGTTTTATTTAATTTCTTCATAAATGCTCTTTAAACGTTCTAGAAGATACTTTTTCTCACGAACATTTTCTTGCGCCAATCCCCGCTTTAGAATCTCCTCAGCCTTTGCACGATCTAACGATCGATAACGACCAAAAGAATAGCAATCAGACCAGTGAATCCACCCCCATCCCCATGTCGGATCTTCTCTCAACCAGTTCTCAAATAAGGTGTCGGCCTTGTCTCTTTCGCCAATGTGAAAATAGGTTTCTGCGAGAGCACTTTGCATATTTTCAGTAACATGTGAATCTAAATCCGGACAATACTGTAGATAACCCTCAGTAATTGCAATGCGTTGTGCATGAAAAAACGGATCCGAAAGACCTAAATTCCACAATTCGGTTTCCAGCTCTTGTATCCAGTTAAAAAAAGTCAATTCGAATGCTTTAAAAGGATCCTTAGTTTCCTTCTGATGGCGTTTTGCCATAATTTCCCAGACACGAGGGAAAACTGCCAGCCAGGTTATACAACACTTATACTTTTCATCCTCTTGCAGGAATTTATATCCGAGCCTGATATAATCTTCTAGTTGCTCCATGGAAGGACGCTCCGGGATCCAATATTCCCACAAATTAGTCAACACATCAAAAAGGTCCTCGGTCGCATGGCTATAGGGATCTATGTCGAGTATTTGGTTATCCATAAGATAGCGAGAAAGGCCTTCAGCTGACTCAAACGAAGAAGCCAATTGTTTAAACTTCTCTTGGTCCACCTCTAGACCCATTTCATCAAGCGCATCCACTAACTCATCAAGATCAGGCTCATCTCCTGAAACATCAAAACCGAGTACTTCGGATAAATCATCGTCAATAATGAGTTTCTCTCTTTCACGGGGTGTTAAACTTTTCACCATCTTCTCTATATCAGCAATGGATTCTCCCATAAACAACCTTCCTAAATTAAATTCAATTCTTCTTACCAAGTTCTTTCAGATCTATACCAAAAGAGACGAGATGGGAGATGTTAACATGATAAACGAGAGCTCTCAATAAAATTCAGCTAATCAACGCACCATTAGCTTCATTAACACATCAACGTCCGCTATTTTCTTTCGTTTTCTGTCGGCTTTCAATAGAGCAACTCCCCTATTATTAGCATTTGAGTTGTAAATTGCAATTATTCAAATTGCAGAATTGCAGGGCTACCACCTTTCATCAGAATCAATAAAAAACTGAGCATCCTCGCTGTTCAAGCTCTTGAAACCATTCGGGGATGACTAGACCTTTGTTGAGTCGTACATCTATCTTTTCAAGGTTTGTGAGGTTGCGTAAACTTGATGGAAGAGATGTCAGCTTATTGTCTCTTAAATCTAAAATACGAAGTGACTTCAAATTGCCCATCGTTTCAGGGAGAAAAATTAGTTGGTTAGCTCTCAGGTCAAATTCAGTCAGACTTTCCAAATCACCAATATTTTCCGGCAAAGTTCTCAACCGATTATTTCCCAGCATTAATTTTCTCAGGCTAATAAGGTAACCTATAGAACCTGACAGAGCAGTTATTTGATTATTCATTACATGTATTTCTCTTAATTTTATGAGCTTAGAGATGCAGTCTGGAATCGAGACAATTACGTTGTTATAAATCCTCAACTCTATGAGATTATCCATACTTCCAACACATTCAGGAATAGCTTTGAACCTATCATGGGTAATATTCAAATAAACAAGTTTTTTGAGATTTTCTAATGATTGAGGGAGTGTCTCCAGATGGTTTCCGGCCAGATAAAGAAAGCGCAGATTTTCAAGATAGCCAACTGATTCAGGAATCTCGACTAATCTATTATGGTTTACATCTAATACTTGCAAATTTTTTAGATTTCCTACGTTGTCTGAAAGAGATGATAGGTTATTGACACTAAAATTGAGTCTTTCTAGTTTTACTAAACTGAAAAGGGAAGCTGGAAGCAAGCTCAGCTTGTTTTTATAGGCACTAAATCTCTTAAGGTTGACTAAACGATCGATTCCAAAAGAAATTTCTATAATCTGGTTATCATCGATCCACAATTCTTCAAGATCGATCCTATCAAGAACGTCATTAGGCAGAATAGTGAGCTGATTACCTGTCAAATCAAGTGATTGAGGCATGGTTTACCCACCCCCAATAAGTGTTTCAAGGAATTGACGATTGTGCAAGTAGAGACTGGACGAACTGTTATTCCAAATCCCACGTTTGACGGTAAATCCAATTGTGGCGATAGCTTTATTCAGGCGTAGGAACGAGATTAATCGGGTATAGTCGGGAACGGGGCGAATTGTTGCATAACCGGCCAAAAGGATAGGAAATTCAAGCATGAAGGCAATCGAAGGGGGCTTTTTCCTAGCTAGGAAAAGCCCCCTTCGATTGCCTTCATGCTTGAATTTCCTATCCTTTAAATTTTGCACAAACCACTTCTCAGGCGCAAAAATATCTTTTTTCATTGGTGTTTTTTTACTAATTCAGCAATTCCCAAAGTGCTTAAAATGACGACTCCAAAAACACCCATCCATATCATTAAACAAGGGTCTAGAGAACAGCAGGATTGCTCTCGTATAGGTCCTTCATGGCCTATGACTTGATTTTCAATATATCGTACGCGCAAACGTTTTCTTCTTTTTTCTCTTTCTTTAGCATGAGAGTGGGGCTTAATAATGGATCGTCCCACTTGGACAATACTAGATTCGCTTTTTAATTGTTTTGAATCAGCGCTACTATTTTCAAGATTGCTAGATATTGCTGTATAGGGGAAATTACTATCATTATTAATACTCATTATGACCTCAAGCCACTAACTCTTTTTTGGTGACAGTCAGGTTGTATCCAAGGGCATGCATTAATTTCATTATTGTGCCCATCTCCATTTGTCCTTTCCCAGACATTATTTTATACAGAGTCCCTCGGCTAAGATGTGCTTCTTTTGCAAGATTAGAAATTCCCCCATGAACTCTAATGATATCTTTCAAAGAAAGTTTGAAAGCTTCAAGATCATCATCCGCTAAAGCTTGGTTTAAGAAGCTCATTGCAAATTCAGGATTTTGAAGGTATTCTTCTAGCAGCTGATCTATTGAACGAAATTTATTTTTCATTAGTTCTTCTCTTGTAATCTTCTAAATATTTTATTGCTTGTTTTATGTCCTTCTTTTGACCGCCCTTATCGCCAGCGCAAAGCAATAGAACAGTGCGCTTTCCAGTACATGAATAATAAATCCTATATCCCGCAGTTGAGTGAATTCTAAATTCCCAAACCCCATCGCTTATGGGCTTGCAGTCGCCGAAATTCCCAAGCCTGATTCTTTGCAGCCTTTGAAAGATTAGCGCTTGAGTGTCCAAATTCTTTAATGCATTTAGCCAATCATTAAATGGCTCATTTCCATTTTCGGTGGCGTAAATCTCTAGTGTGTATTGAGAGTCCATATCATTATTGTACACTATAAGATACTTTTGTTCAATATCATTTACACATATTGTATAACCAAAACCATATTACAGAAGTAAATAAGATTCGTCCGGCCGCTCGTTTGGCCGTCAAATTGCTGCGCAATTTGACCGCCAAACATCGCTCTATCCATTTTAAATTCCTCATTAGCCGTTTATTAGGCCCCCAAGATCACGGTGTGATCATTGACAGCAGCAACATCCCTGAAAGTAAGATAGAAGAATTTG
>JABDDC010000052.1 GCA_013287815.1 Chlamydiota bacterium | reverse complement strand
TTTGGAATCCTATTTTCTACTACCGCTTCTTTAATCGCCAACCCTAGATCGACACCGGAATGCGAAGTCACCATTGTGGGAGGTGGAATAGCCGGTGCCTTGCATGCTTATCAGGCGCATCGCGAAGCATTTACAAGTGACACAAAAACGCGCGTTATCATTTGTGAAAAAAATAAATTCCTCACTGACACAACCACGCTAAACATCGTCCCAAGCCTTACACCCGATGAAATTCTCTCCGTTGTCCCTAGGGGTGCAGCATTAGTAGAAAAACTCCAGTCTAATTTCCGCGAACCCGGTGGAATATGGAAAAATCTTCATTGGCGTAGCCGGTACAAAAGCTTTTTATGGTGACCAACGGCCCAATAAAGAACAAGCCTTCGCTAAGGATAGAAACCTTTTACAACTGAATATGGTCAATGACGTATTACCTGAATTTATTTCTCTTGCCCTTGGGCTTGATACAAAAGGACAAAAGCTTACTCAAGCTGATATGGATATTTTAGAGGCGAAAAACATTGCAAAGCGTTGGGCAGGAGTGCGCGCTGTTGTGTTTGACGGTTTTCCGACTCTCGGATTAGCAGTCAAAGCCGATGGCACCCCACTTGACAATGCTATAGTTACTACACATCTGAGATCAGGTGGCGTTTCTTTTGGGCCTGCAGCTGTTGCGGTGGGTAATGCAGCACTCGATCCAAAGGTAGGAGAAAATCCCTTAGTAGATAAAGTGCTAAGCTTCTCAACGTCCTCTCGCACCGCGGAACAGACAGAATAAAAAAGGGCGGCGTAGCCGTATAAGGTGATCATGACTAATCAAAATCAACACCGATCAGAAGTCAAAAAAATACAGGAGCAGCTGAACTCCTATTACAAGGAAAATGGCGCCCGTTCGGCTGTCTCCCTGCACTATCCGTCCAAACATTCACTGACGACCCGCTCCAAATCCTATAAAGACAAAGCCTCGCACCGCATTGATTGTGGCCCCTTAAATAAGATCCTCAACATTGATAAAGTCAAAATGATAGCCACCGTAGAACCACGAGTGACTATGGAAGAGCTGGTCCTGGCAACGTACAAAGAAGGACTGATGGTCCCCGTCATTCCGGAATTGAAATCAATCACTGTCGGTGGGGCTATCATGGGTGGTGCCGGCGAAAGCTCCTCGCACCATTGGGGCTGTTTTAATGACCTCATTGTTTCGATGGAAATCCTCTGCGGCAATGGCGACTTGTTAAAAGTCACCTCTACCGAACACTCGGATATCTTTTACGGCATCGCAGGATCATACGGATCACTCGGTATGCTGGTATCAGCCGAGATCAGGCTGCTCCCGGCCAAAGAATTTGTCCAACTCCGCTACCACCGCTTTACGGACCCCCAAGCCGCTATACAAGCCTTACGCACCTTCATGCATGCTCAGAATGCTCCCGACTTCCTGGAGGGACTTGTCTTTTCTAATAAGCTGGCAGTCATTATCGAAGGACGTATGCGCTCAAAAGAAGAAATCGGCAATCTCCCGCGTTTTACTACACGCTTCTATTCCGAATGGTATTTCCAGCATGCCTGGAACATTACTTCAGCTAAGCCGGGTTATGAAGAGGCCATGACTTATACCGATTATCTGTTTAGGCATGACCAGGGTTCATTTTGGGTTGGAGCCTACCTTTTTCATATCCCGCTCCTGTTACGCCTGGCAAGTCAGGGTGTCTATCGAATCACCAAACCTAAGCAAGACTGGTTTACCCAAGAGGAACTAGCTAAATTCAAATTGCTGCCAAATCCCAGCCTGCTGCATAGGATCTTATCTTATCCATGGATGAATACCCGCAATATGAGTATGATCCTGCACCGCTCTGAAAAATGGATACAGAACCGGCTTCTTATACAGGACTTCTGCATTCCTGAAAGCAAGGCAGCCTGCTTTCTGATGGAAACATTAAAGGATCCCGCCATATTTCCCATCTGGCTTTGTCCGGTCAAAGCGACAAATAATCCTGAAATCTTTGCACCCCATTATCTGTCCAACGGCAGCCTTGAGACCCATATTATCGATATCGGCCTCTACGGTCTCCCTGGCTACTCAGCCCCAATGGAAGAAATCACCAAAAAACTCGAAATCAAAACCCGTGACTATGGAGGCAGAAAAATACTCTATAGTCGTTGCTACTACTCTTTAGATGAATTTTGGGAAATCTATCCCAAAGATCAGTACCAATCCTTGCGACAAAAAACTTTCGCCGAAGGGACATGGCATGACATCACCCAGAAAGTCCTCTCGGAGTAAAGTGTAGGTTTTGAAGTTGCAATTGTGGCCTAGCTAGCCAGAATTGCAATTGAGGGTCTGACCCCGAATTGCAATTTCAAAACCTACACTTTTAATTGCCCCAGCATAGGCTCACCCCTCCTTTTTCCTTGTCAAAAAGGGTTTTATTATTTAGTGTGAGCTTAAACAAATGAGGTAACGAATGGAAAAAAAATCACCCTTAAAACTGATCCAAGAGTTTCATCTTTCACATGACGAAACAAACAGTAAACTGGAAAAGCTTGTCAAAGCTGAAATGGAAAAAAGCTCTGGCCTGGTAAGCAAACAACTCCACCACAGCAATATCGGGGGCTGGCATAGCGACCGCGAACTTCATGCCCGTTTGGGCGATGGATCGCCGATGAGCAATGCCCTCCTTCAGCTTTTTGCCAGCTTCTCCGATCCGATTAACGAATATATAAATAGCTGCCACGAAAAGATGAATGTCTCCCCCAGCAAAAGCTACCTTTGGGATTATACAGGAGCCTGGTTCAATGTTTCCGTCAAAGGCGGATACAACGCACCGCACGTACATCCCGGAAATCAGATCAGCGCTGCCTATTACGTTCGCACAGAGGAGCCCACAGCGGAATATCCTTACAGCGGAAGGATTGATTTTATACACAATAATATGCAGTACCCCTTTTATCCCAAACCCGGAACACTCATCCTTTTCCCAAGCGATATGCTCCATTGGGTTCATCCCTATTATGGCTCAGGCATCCGCATTTGCCTTAGTTTTAATGCTGCTCACATTCAGCCTGAGTAAGGATATAGGAGAAAGAACATATCTACAACTTCATAGAAGCCTAGCGATTGATCAGCTTCCATTCCTACTAGAATGTTGATAGCGAAAACAATCGACGAGGTGGTCGTTGACAAGGCCCGTGGCTTGCATATGGGCATAGATGATTGTCGGCCCGACAAATTTAAATCCTCTCTTCTTTAAATCTTTGCTTAAATTCCTTGATTCATCCGTTTCGGTGGGAATTTCCTTGAGGGTCTTCCAACTGTTGTGAATTGGTTTGCTACCCACAAATTGCCAGACATAGCTGTCAAAAGTCCCAAACTCCTCCTGAACAGCTAAGAAGCATTTAGCATTGATAATGGTGCTCTCAATTTTAAGCCGGTTGCGGATGATTCCAGGATTATTCATCAACTCCTTAACTTTATCTGATTGGGGATCGCGTCACTTTCGAAGGAGTGTATGGAGAAATTATAAGCATTGGTTTAAGATCAATAAAGCTTCTGACGTTGGATGAAAGTGTTGTTACAATCCCCAACAGTCGTTTTATGAACGATGTTGTAAGTTCGAGCAGTGCAGGTCAGCTGGAGATGATGACTACTGTTGATGTTTATGTTCCCATTAATGAGGATCTACATGCATTAAAAGGAATTCTTGAAAAAATTGCACTGGAAAGCCCTTATCTTAATAAGGAGAGGCATCCAACGATTGTTGTCAAAGAAGTATTAGGAATGGGAGGTGTTATTTCTGCCGTGATGACAGCAAAATGCATATTAAAGGACGCTCGCAAAGAAAAGATTTTTCAAACCGATTTTCTTATAGACGTGAATCGGGAGTTCAAAAATCAAAATATTCAGCGAAAATTCATGTAACTATTTAGATTGTCCTCGCTTAAACGTGGACTTGCATGCAAATTCTTGTCAAATAAGGGCATGTTCTGTAACGACGTCAACATAGTCAAAAATGTAAGCTGTCCATAAATTCGAACATCTGATGCTGATTTTTATCATCCCCATATTTCTATCTCTTTTTTTCTTGATGTGTTAGGGCGCGAAGAATTGAATCCAAAACATCATCAAGATACTTACCAACATCTTCGCTTAAGAATCTTAGGACCAAGTAACCATTCTGCTGGAGTAAAGCATCTTTACGTCTATCTCGGCGATAGGCATTAGCATCGGCCAGATGCTGTGCACCATCGAGTTCAACTGCAAGACGTGCATCACCACAAAGTAAATCAACCTCCATTTGACTTGAAACATCGAATGGAATCGGTAATAGAGCATTAAGGTGAAATCTTCCTGAGGTCTGAGGTAACGTTTCAAGACGACGATAAAGAAATGCTTCAGTGGCACTTCGAGCTCGATCGACGCCCTCTGCATCAGCATGTATCGTCGAAGCCACTTGAACAAAGAGATTAGCCAGTGGCATATCCACACCATCGCATATCAAACGCTTGATACTCGCTGCATAATCACCCTTCCAAGCAGGATCAACTGGAAGTAGTGCTTGGGTGGGCCATCCTGGTGTGGCACTGGCAGGGAGCAAGATTTTATATCCTACAGCTTCATAACCTCTGCAACGCTTGTTGAACATTCGCTCTAATATGGGTACATTAAGATCAGCATAATCGTAGACTTGAACCTCTTTTTTACGATCATATAAACGATGTAGCCTGCCAACATATTGTGCAATGGTTCCTTGCCATGAAATCGGAAGAGTAAGAAACAAAGTATCCAATCTGGCATCATCAAATCCTTCGCCAATGTATCGTCCCGTTGCAAGTAATACGCGTTCTTCATCCTCAGGAATAGTTGCCAAACGGCTACTAATTTGAGCAATTTCCTTAGCACTCATGCCTCCACGAAGCACAATTAAGTTTTGAATATGAGGAGCGAGCTGATGAGACAACAAATCCAGATGTTCATTTCGCTCTGTCAATATAACTGGGGACCGTCCATTCTGAACAGCTTTCAGAACCTCTTCACAAATTAATTGGTTACGTACTGTATCGTGAACCAGCTCATCATACAGATCGTTGAACTGAAGGCGTGCATCAGCATTGGCTGGCTTGAGAGGGATGAACGCAGTAGGGCGCACTAAAACCGTATGTTCAAAAGGACGTGCTGCAGCCTGTTCTTTGGCGTTGACGGTATAGCGTACAGGACCGCATTGCATTGTAATAATGGGATGATGTCCATCTTTTCGCCTCAAAGTGGCTGTTAATCCGGTTATGTATTTTGCCTTTGCTTGACGTGTGACCTGTTCAAAACTCTGTGCCGGTAAATGGTGACATTCATCAATGATTAAATTGCCGTATTGTCCGACAACATCATCCACGACACCCTTGCGAACAAGGCTTTGAATAAGAGCTACGTCCAATAATCCTTTTGGCTTTTTCCATCCCCCACCTATTCGACCAATCATCTTTACAGGCACATCCAAAAACGTCGAAAGGCGCTCTATCCATTGTTCTTGAAGTTGCTTGCGATGCACTAAAATCAACGTATTGACCTGACGTTGTGCTATCAGCCATGCAGCAATGACAGTCTTTCCAAAAGCTGTAGTTGCTGATAATACTCCGATATCGTGAGCAAGGAGTGCCTCAGCAGCAGCTTGCTGTTCATGTCGTAATTGACCCTGAAAGCTCGCGTTTAGAGGTTGTCCTATGCAAAGTTCTTCTCGCAAAATTATTTTGATGTTTAGATCCGAAAGCAGATAACAAACGTCTTCAAAACATCCTCGCGGTAGGGCAATATGATTAGGATGATCTTCACCGCAGGCAATAATTCGAGGTATTTCGTAAGTTGGAAATCTCATCGCCTGAGCTTTGTAGAATTCAGGATTCTGAAATGCTGCGAGACGAATCAATCGATTTCGAAGGCCCGGAGATAATGACTCTTTGGCAATGTAGATTTGATTCCCAATCACCAACTCTAAACTTTTCGGCACATTCCCAATCGGAGGACTTGGACTCCGACGTGAAGGTGGGAGATTCCATGGAGTATTTTGATCCTCATCGGCTATATCCAGACGGACCCCAACAACACGCCCTTTTGCATCAGCTTTTGCAACGATATTTTCGACTTCTAAGCGACTAATTTTATGAAGGTTTGATAGAAATGCCCATTGATCTTCATAAGCTATCAAATTTTCGTCTACAAACACACTGTTGCCCAAATTACGGGCTTTTTTCTGTAGCGGTAAAGCAATTAAATTCCCGAATCCTCCCTTAGGCAAGGTGTCCTGATTTGGAAACAGTCTGTCATATGAATCTAGACCAATATCAGGCCTGCGTTCCATCGTCTCTGTTAGGATGTGGCTTCCAAGTTTGCGCGCTAATCCAGCTGTTATGGCATCAGAAAAGAACAGCCAGACGTGAGCGCCTTTGCCGGAACGAGATCGCTCTAATGCTGCCGGCAAGCCCATCTGGTGACAGGTTTTGAGAAATGCAGTAGCATCTTCTGTCCAACTCGCTTTGTCAAAGTCTGCTGCTAGAAAAAAACATGTTTCATCTAACAGCATTGGGTAGATACCCATCACGAAATCTTTGCCGCAGTTATCTAAGCCGGAAAGATGCCAATGAACGACATCATCAGTGATGGGAAGTAAGCGACGATGTTTGCAGTCAGAACATTTGATTTTTGGTTTCTCGCAGATGCCACGAACCCATTCATTGCCACAAGCAAAAACATAACCAGATTTTCCGGTTTTTTTGTTTTCAAATCTTTTAGGGTATACTTCTTCGCGTCCACGAAAAAAAGAGCGGAATAGGGCAATTTTAGCTTGAGGCGATGATTGATTGTGTGCGCTAACGCTGATTTCCATTTAAGATGGCCTTTTCAGACTGATTTATTCAAAACTCGAGTGTTGACTAGTAATTCTATAATTGAAACAATTGTGAGTCAATAACTGAATAGAGAATAACTATGCTTTTAGAAGAGCTAAAGGGTTTTTGCAAGCAATCCTCAGTTATCTATCAGACTGGCTAGATTTAGAGGGACTGATCGATTAGGTGGTTTTATGGACAACCGCAATTACTGGGGGCCTGACAATATTGATTTTTATGAAAACAAAATTGTCACAATTGATGCAGTGATAAGGATCAGGCGTGATTTGTTGACTTACTTAAAATCATAGATCATCAGTAATCTTTTATACAAGTCAACAAGCCACATCTGATCCCTTTCAATGGACCCAGTTCAATTGTCGTATCAGCTATACGACAATCTGCTACCGGGAAATTTAGATTATATGGAACGCAAAACGAATCGACTGAGTTGGTTTCCCATATGTAGGGTAGGTCGGCTTGTGATTGTGTTGAATAGAGTCGTTAGCCGTGTCTTGGTATCTGTTAACCAGTTTTTTGAGTCCTTCATATCTGTCGACATGTCGTGGTAGTGTCGAATTTTATTATATCCCCAATTAATGCCTTTATAAGCTGACTGAGCAACTGACGGAAGAGCTAGCACAACGGCTGCAATGCTAACAATATGGCGAGGATGCCACGGATTCACGGCGAATATAGTATTAGGACCAAATGCTCGATTGAGCTGGGCTGTAGAAAAAACAGGCCCCACTAATGAAGAAATAATAAAAACTCCTGGACGGGAAACTCCGGCACTTAAAATTAATGAAATTTTAGCAGCAACAATAATAACTTTATTGGACACTTGGACCCATTTGGGGGAGTCTAAACAAGTTTCAGTTGAAATTTCACGGCCTTGGGAAATTCGATAAATATCATGGAGTTCCATAAGTCCAAACACAAATGTCACTGAGCTTGCAATGTTTTTTACTCCTTCCTTGACTATTGGTTGATTGAGTAAACGAACTGAGGCATTAACTAGACCTTTTACCTCTCCTGAAATTGAATTCATAATAATCTCCTTAGATTTTTTAAAAGAAATGAAATCATATTAATATCCCAAGAAAATTACCAGCAATATCTAAGAAAACCGACGACTTGGTTACCTCCGGCAAGCCTATGTATACGGTTCTAAAATCGATGAGATCACTTGCAACGTCTTTGCAAAGTTTGTCTAAATCAACCTCGCTATCAACTCTTCGATGCTCCCTACCTTTTTCAATATCATCTTCTTTAAAAATATTATTACCCCAGTTTCTTAACAAAGTAACTTCTGCAGGTTCGTCTAAAACCCACCCTCTACTCCCATCTTCAGTTACACAAAACGTGCCGCCTTCAATAGGTAAACGCCCATTCATAGGAATGAACTCTCCCATCAAATTGCTATAAGCCAGTTTTTCTGCAGAAGGAATCAGATGTACGGAACCAAAGGTTGATTTAGCGGCAAGAAGGCTAACTTTTTTCTTAAGATCATCAAGATCTTCTTCCTTTTTAGCTAGCATAGAAGATAGCTCTCTAAGCAAAATAGGCGTTATCACATGTGAGTAATATCGACTTAACGAGGTATATTCTTCAAAACTAAGACCTTGAATAGTCGATTTGTCCATCTGTGTAAAGGGTCCCATAAATTGCATCTCGATAATTTTTCTTGTTTTACAAACTCTGGATAATTTATAACATATGATATATCAAAAATCCCGATGAAAGGCAAGCTGATGTTTCAGTTTACAGACATGTCAAATTCTGAAGAGCAAATTGCTCAACATGTGCTCGAAATTCGACTTCAGATGGGTTTGACACAAGAACAGTTCGCAGCAAAACTGGGGGTTTCTTTTCCGACCGTCAACCGTTGGGAAAACAAAAAAACAAAACCCTCTCCTCTTGCTATCCAGAAGCTACAAAAGCTTCTATCTGCTCTAAAGAAAAAGAAGAGCATTTCTCAGGGTGTGGAAGAAATGGAGGAATGATGCGTCAAAACATAAAAAAATTGGAAATAAGGTTACAGTATGACGGCGCTACCCATTAATGTTGATGAGTTACTAAGAGGGCAGATTGTTGAATGGGAACGTCTTGAATTCAAGAAAGGATGGAATCCCGAAGAAATCATTCACACAATTTGTGCTTTTGCAAATGACGTTAACAATTGGGGTGGAGGCTATCTAATAGCAGGAATAGAGGAGGACAGGGGTCAGCCTATTTTTCCTCCGATCGGCCTATCAGCCAATAAGATCGATGAAATTCAAAAAGAGCTCGTCAACTTAAGCTACAGGCTCCGACCTAACTACCATCCAATAGTGGCACCTGTCGTTTTTCAAGAAAAAATGATTCTATTGATCTGGTGTCCTGGTGGTCAAACGCGGCCTTATCAAGCTCCCGATACTTTAGGCAAGAATGCACCCTATTCTTATTTCATACGGCGCAATTCTACAACTGTCAAGGCGCAGACAAAAGATGTTCAACGACTTCATGAGTTGGCAAATCAAGTACCATTCGACGATCGAATTTCTCATCAAGCTAGTCTGAAAGATCTTCAGATTGGTCTCATTAAGGACTTTTTGAGAGATGTAAAGAGCGACCTCATATCAGAAGTTGATAAGATTTCTCTTGAGCAGCTCTGTCGTCAAATGCAAATTGTGCAAGGGCCAGAGGAATATCTGAAACCCTTAAATATTGGCTTGATGATGTTTAATAACAATCCTGAGAAATTTTTCCCCTATGCTCGAATCGAAATTGTTGATTTTCATGACGAAGTAGGAGATAGCTTTTCTGAAAAAATTTTCAAAGGACCTGTCCATATTCAGCTTAAAGAGGCATTGAGGTATCTTCAGTCGATGTTTATCAAAGAGGAGATCCGTAAAAGACCTGATCGTGCCGAAGCTGATCGATTTTATAACTATCCCTATGTTGCCTTAGAAGAGGCCTTAGCTAATGCTGTCTATCATAAAGACTATGCTCAAAGAGAGCCTATTGAAATCAGTATCAAGCCCGATCGAATAGAAATTTTGTCATTCCCTGGCCCGTTACCTCCTTTAAAGATAGAAGATTTGAACAAAGGATCTGCCAGAGTTCGAACTTATAGAAATAGAAGGATAGGAGACTTTTTAAAAGAACTTCATTTGACTGAAGGGCGTTGTACCGGAGTACCAAAAATTCATAAAGCTATGGAGGTAAATGGTTCACCTCCCGCTATTTTTGAAACTGACTCGGAATCCCACTACTTTCTTACTGTCTTGCCTATCCATCCAGAAGCAACAAGAAAAACAATTGCTGATAAGCAGAACCCATCAATGAAAGAACAAACACACCAGCATACTGGTGTGTCTGGCGTCGAAACACACCAGTATACCGGTGTGTTTCCAATTGAAACACTCCCAAAAGACTTACAAGTAGTAATTAATAATATTAATATACGATCCAGTAAAAAAAACTTACGTTTGGTTATTCAAAAACTTTGTGCATGGCAACCCTTAACAGCACAGCAATTAGTAAAACTTCTGAAAAGAAAGGATAAAAAACACTTTGTTAGAAGCCATCTTACGCCAATGATTAAGGAAGGGGCACTGAAATATTTATTTCCAGAGGATGAGAACTCACCTAATCAGGCTTATATTCTATGAACAGTTTTGAATATCAGTTAAAGCCAATTCAGGATGTTAAGCAAATCCTTTTTTTGGAATCAATGAAGCGGCTATCCTTGACAGAGGTGGTTCATGTTTAGGTTTACATTTCTTGTTTTTGGCTGCACATTGGCAATATTGAACGCATATTCACAAACCTCTTATGGAGAAAATATGTCTCTAAACACCTTTTCATCCATAGATAGCTTCACTCAATCACTCGACTTAACTGGTAATCAATTGGCTTTTATTCCTGACGAAGCTCTTGAGCAGGTGGGTCTTGAAGAGCTGTGGGTTGATGATAATCAGATCCAAGAAATACCAGAAGAGATTTGCCATTTAACTCATCTTAAGCAATTTAGTGCTTATAA
>JABDDC010000051.1 GCA_013287815.1 Chlamydiota bacterium | reverse complement strand
TTTGACATATCAGTTTTATGGCGTTCCGATGTATTTGAAGCGCTTGCATCAGAAGACTGAACAGGACGTGGCCGTGATCGATCGTGTTTCTCGCATACACCCTGAATCGGTTTGTTCTCAAACCAAACATCGCGGATGATTTCGTAGCGCAAAATATTTTCATCCTCATCAAGGTGATAAGGTGTTTTTGCGTTGAACTTCGCCATAGCTTGAGTAGCTTTGGACTGTATGCTTCTGAAATATTCTAGCAGGGGTTTTGATAAAATCATGATCGTACCTGGGGGGGGGTAATGAGGTTAAATTTTGATCTGATTTTATCATGCTAAACGCACAAAAGCAAGCTTTTTATATCAAGCTAAACGCGCAACAAAACAACCCTCACAGCTGTTTTCTGTGCCGAATTTTGACCGTTTTCATGTAACGTTCTAAGGTTAAGATATTTAAAGTTTTTGAAGTTTGTGCGTTTAGCTTGAAACGTTCTCAAGCTAAACGCACAAAATGAGATTTTATATGCGGCTAAATATTAAATGGTTATGAAAATCTTGCAAACGGCGGGCGTTCAAAAGTGTAAGCGAAAGGGGGGTGGAATCGTCTACTTATAGATATCTAAAAACAAAATAAAATGTAAAATAGAACGAATTTATACATATCGAAACCTTGGAAAAAATTATAAACCTACAAGCACAGATAAAATATTATGGGAAGTTTGAACATTGATGTAAAGTAAGTTAGTCGATTTTATAAATTGCTTGCGAAGCCCTGTGCGGGGCTTTGCACCGCCCTTTAGCGCGATGGTGGCATTGACAGACGTAAGCAAAATGCGCCTGTGACATTAGTGGCGAGATTGTAACAAGAATGGTGTTCACAATTTCGCCAAAGGGCGGTGCAAAGCCCCGCAAGGCTTCGCAAGCAAAAATTTCACAATAAGATTAAACCTAGAAGCGCTTATTGCCCCTCATGCTCCTTCATCATCTCTTCGATTTTAGTCTTGATGGCGGAAAGGTTGAATGATGCCGGCGCTTGCATAGGCGGAAACTCAATAGCCGTTGATGCTAGTTCTCCAACCATTTTCTGAACGGATACAAAGCGCCAGAACTCGCGCGCATAGAAATCGTTCAGATATCCCCCGCTACTGTCATTGGTGCTTTGACCGCGTGTAGCGGGTGTCCGCTCAAACGGATCCTGGCGTATGTTTACAATGGTGGGCATATCGGTCGTGATCTTTTCACCGGGCCAGCCCCAAGGCTGCTGGATGAACTGAAACTTAAAATTATCGATCCTGACAGCGCCAAGCTGCGCACCTCCAAAATAGAAAATTTCATGTCGGGCCGAAGGCCCTTTGCCAAGCAGCAGGTCCATCTGATTATATCCATCTAGATGATTTTTGTAGGTACGGTCCCCAAGCTTCACACCTTTGAGCAGCTGATCACTAATGTTGCTATTGCCAGCAGCAGCCACAAAAGTAGGAAACCAGTCGAGTCCTGAAATGATCCCATTCTCAACCACTCCTTTTTTGATTTTTCCAGGCCAACGGGCAATACATGGAACGCGGAATCCTCCTTCAAAGACAGTCCCTTTAGTAGCGTGGAAAGGCGTCATGCCGCCATCCGGCCAGGTGAACACTTCTGCGCCGTTATCAGTTGTAAAGACGACAATGGTATTATCAGCCTCACCGATATCTTCCAAATGTTTTAGAATATTGCCGATGCAGTCGTCCATTTGGGCCATCCCTGCTTCATACACGTTATAGTTGGTCTTCGGATTCATCATCGCCTGATACTTTGGCGGTAGATAAGTAAAGATGTGCATGCGTGTAGTATTATGCCAAATAAAAAAAGGTTTGCCATCAGCTTTGGATTTGTCCATGAAATCGTTGGTACTCTTGACAAGTACGTCATCAAACGTCTCCATGTCATACTTGGCTTTACGACTGACCTGCCAATTCTGCAAATCTTTCATGTCAGGGAATGGGGCCAAAGGACCTTCATCTACAATCTTCTGCTTGCCGATTTTTCCCCAGCGCGGTTGTTCGGTGGAATCATCAACATCGGCTGCCCAGGAATGGATCAGATTACGAGGGCCGGTTGTATTAATCCAGTCCTGGGGATAATCGAACCAGTAGGGATCAGACATCGCATCAAGATGATAAAGATATCCAAAGAATTCATCAAATCCATGCACTGTGGGCAAATATTTGTTCAGGTCGCCAAGGTGGTTTTTGCCAAACTGACCAGTCCTATACCCTAAAGCCTTGAGGGCTGTGGCTATTGTGCAAGCCTCAGCAGGGAGACCTACGTCTGCACCCGCCTGTCCAACAGTGGTTAAACCTGTCCTTATGGGAAGCTCACCCGTGATGAAGTTAGCTCGACCAGCCGTACAACTAGCCTCAGCATAGTAATCGGTGAACATCATCCCTTCACTGGCAAGTTTATCGAGATTTGGCGTCTTGCCCGACATCACTCCACGGTGATAGGCGCCGATATTAAACCAGCCTACATCATCTCCCATGATGACTAAAATATTCGGTTTCTTCGTCTGAGCTTTATTATCATCAGCAGCAAATAAAGGCACTGATGTAATCAGTAATGCAATTGAACTTTGAAAGAACCTTCCCCAATTCATATATTCCCCTTTTTCAAATTAAAAGTGTTTAATTAGTAAATATATGAAGCGTCATTTTAAAGCAAACTTTATGATGATATCAGAATTAAATTTCCTTCCTTGCATGATTTTTTGATAAACGGCTAACTTATTTCCACTAAGCTTTGATCCGCTATTAATATCTCCAAGCTTGCTTTCTTTGACTAACATACATTGAGTAATTTGCACTGGATTAGTTTGCCTATTAATACGATCTATTTGAGCAACTTCGGTGAGATTGCTTCTGATTCCTGGGATAAAACTATTCATTCTATATTGAGATTTAATACAATTCGACCATCAGGCAATCGGGGTATGACAACGACACCTGAGGGATTTTCCAGATTTAAAAGAGCTGATTCATTGTTAATTGCTTTTGGACTACTCCCAAATAGCAGGTGTTTTCCTCAGCCCCATATGGTGTAATTAATGTAGTAAAAAGAGTTTTTCGCGTGCCTGTCTCGCTCCGGAAAACTCTTTCTTTCCGCTCAAAAATTACCTGATCTTTTTTGGTTAATATATACACATCATTACTGAACTTGATTTCACATAAATTGATACAGTTATCAGCACGGTCAATCACCAGATCAATTTGCGCTCCTTCGTTCTCTTCGTCACCATGATAGGACCATTGCGTTTCAATGGAGCTGACACCGGAAATCCCGAGGGACTCCTTAATTTTTGCGACATGTTTTAAACAGATATTTTCAAATGCATAACCTGCCCAAATCAACCATTTTTGAGAAGATTGATTTTTCATCCAATAATCAGGATCACTTCTTCTCAATATGCTGCTTCGCATGTTCTCAATCCAGGTAAGATAAAAAAATGAATACTCATCTATTAGACGCCAGCGCCGCTCTTTTACATTTTTACCGTATTCCGGAATGCTCATAATAAAACCACTTTCTTCTAATTCCTCCAGTAAGGAAGAAGAATAGCCACCCGTTGAAAGTCCAACCTTGTCAAAAACTTCTGATTGCGTTAATCCATATCGGTTTTCCGCTAAGACCTTAACAATTTTCATATGCTTATCAGATTCATCGAATAATGACTTGAAAAGTTTTGGAAATTCCTGAAAGAGGAAGCCCTGTGATTTAAAGCACGAATCATTCAACATCTGAGCAGCAGACATTCCTGTTTTAACAAAATTCAAATACTTTGGAATTCCCCCAATGGCCATGTAAAGAGTGATAAGTTGTTTACGGTCAAGCCTGATTCCTTTTGCAAGTAAAAAGCTTTCAACCTCTGTCAACGTAAATGGTTCGAGACGCATTTGGGCGCTCAAACGGCCATACAGCCCTCCTTTGTCATTGATCACATTGTGGATCATCCATGAGGCTGCAGAGCCGCAAACAATGAGCTTCACATTTTTCATTCTTGAAATATGTCTATTCCAAAAGTATTCCAAGGCGCTTAAAAAACCCGATCTTGGTGATGCAAGCCAAGGAAGTTCGTCGAAAAAAAGAATCACTTTTTCTGTTTCGGGGATTTTTGTGATTGCAGTCTTCAAGAGATTTAACGCCTCACCCCAATCATTAGGCTGAATACCTGCATCTTCTCCAGGAAAAAAAGCGGTGAATTCACGGTAAAAATTACCAATCTGTTCAGATTTTGGGGCTTTCTTGCTTCCGGTTATCTCAAAATAAACACCCTTATCTTTGAAAAATTCATTAATCAAATAGGTCTTACCAACCCGCCGTCTTCCGTATATTGCAAGAAACTCAGCCCTACCTGATTCATACAGCTCTTTTAGTAGCTTTTTCTCTTTCTCCCTTCCAAAAAAGAAGTCCATCTCATATTCCTTTAGGGACTTTGGTCACTTTTGATCGTTTAATCCTAGCGCTTTCCCACTGTCCTATCGTGTAAATTATTATTTTCCAGTCCCTTAACCTAAAAACGACAATTCATGACGGTCAATAACGCCAATCTTTTGATCCCTAATCCCATGATAAGCTAATCAGAAGATATTTGTAAAGTAGATTTCGCGGATTTGACATGTCAAAGGCGCAAAATCTATTGTTTTTAAATAGATATTGCGATTTTGATATGTCAAATCAGAGGAAGGTGTCCATATTTTTATTGTAAATTATTAAAATGGAGATATACAATCCCCTCAATTTAACTTTAGGAGCTTTCTATGAAAGGAAAAATGAAAACGGGACCACAAAAAATATATCAGGGAACGGTTCTCACCACAGACGAAGAAGAGGTGAAGTTCAGAAAACAGCGTGGATTAAAAGAAGCTATGGATCTGACGCCACTAGGGGCCCACGCCTATCCCTTTGACAACTATCTCGTCCATTCCGGTACCGGCCTTGAGTATACTGTAGAAATCAGATCCCTATCCGAAACCTTTAACTCCTGCAGCTGTCCCGATTTTCAGGTAAATAACCTTGGCACATGCAAACACATTGAAAAAGTCCTTTACTCGCTGAATCAAAGCAAAAAATCTAAACGCAATTTTCAGGAAAAATCACCGCTCGTAGAGATCTTTATAAACTCATCCGAAAATGATGAAGTAACAATCCACTGGCCAACACATAAAGATAAGACATCCCCGTTAGGAGCTGCCTTAGCACCCTATTTTTCTTCGGACAACACACTGATACCGGATCCGTCAACTGGATTAGCATCTATTCATGATGCTTTGTCAGACGTTTCGGAAGAAATCCGTACAAAATTGCGGATATCTTCCCATTTGATTTCCAAGATCGCTGAGATGGAAAAACAGACTCAGGGAATCACCCGCGAACAATTCCTGGAGGAGGTCAAAGCTGGGACGCGCAGCTTGCAAATGTTAAATGCCAATTTGTATCCTTATCAAGAGGAAGGAATGCTACATCTTGCCTTTCAAAAACGGGCCCTTCTTGCAGATGAAATGGGTCTCGGGAAAACCATCCAGGCCATTGCCGCCTGTGAATTACTTAGGCGTCTTCACGGCATTCAACGGGTTGTTATCGTCTGTCCGGCATCCTTAAAGGGAGAATGGGAAGAACAAATCGCAAAGTTTACCGGACTTCAGACATTGATGGTTAATGGACCCCGTCATGCCAGACTTGCAAGCTATCTCAAGCCATCTTTCTTTTATCTGCTCAACTATGAACAAGTGCGCTCAGACTTTAAGGAAATTCAAAGCCTACTAAATCCTGACGTCATCATCCTGGATGAAGCCCAAAGGATTAAAAACTGGCAAACCAAGACGGCATGGGCTGTCAAACAATTGCGAAGCCCTTACGCATTCGTATTAACCGGAACTCCTATTGAAAACCGGATAGATGAATTATTTTCCATCATGCAGATGGTCAATCCGCAAATTTTAGGCCCCCTTCACCAATTCCACCGGGATTATTTCGAATTCAACGAGAATAACAAACCGGTTAGCTACAAAAGTTTGAGCGGTCTTCATGAAAAACTCAAACCTGTTCTACTTCGTAGGCTAAAAAAGGATGTGGAAGAACAGCTTCCTGGACGTACTATCAACACCTTTTTTGTTGAAATGGATCCGGAGCAGGCTGTCCGTTATGAAGAATACAATAATCGCGTTGCCAGACTCATGCACATCATGAAAACAAGACCCCTTACCGAAGATGAACAAAAAAAATTACAGCAAAACCTCGCATGCATGCGCATGATTGCTGACACGCCTTATATTCTGGATGAGAAGTGTAAAATATGCCCTAAACTCATTGAATTAAAACAAGTGCTCCTGGACCTGATGGAAGGGACTGACCATAAAATCATCATTTTCTCCGAATGGGAAAGAATGCTTTCCCTGATACGCGATTTTATCGGGGATGAACTGAAGATTGATTACGCTTGGCATACCGGTACCGTTCCTCAGCAAAAGCGGCGCGATGATATTAAAAGGTTTAAAGAAGATCCTAATTGTCGTTTCTTCCTTACAACGGATTCAGGAAGCACCGGATTGAACTTACAAGTCGCCAACATCGTCATCAACATGGATCTGCCCTGGAATCCATCCAAGTTAGAACAGCGCATTGCACGTGCATGGAGAAAAAACCAGACTAAAACGGTTCAAGTGATTAATTTTGTCACCTCGAATTCGATAGAACACCGTATGCTGGCCACACTGGCTCACAAAAAGAACCTTGCCAACAGTGTATTAGACGGGATTGGCGACCTTTCTTCCATGCCTATGACTTCAGCTCGCGCCCAGATATTAGAACAACTAGAAGGGATGTTCTCTTCTAAAGAGGAAGATGCTGAAGACGTTCCTGAAGTGAAAAAGGATCTGCAGGAAATAGCCGACGATGCTGTCAAGCAATTCAATGACCGGATCCATCTGATTGAAAAGTTCGAAAACCTGGAATCGGGAGAAAAGACAATTTTAACAATTGTGGATACATTGGATCGTGATATTGTTCCAAAAATGAAGGAGATGCTATCCAATCAACGGACAGAAGAAAATGATCCTGTCAATATAGAATTTTTGGACAGCAGCACCTATGAACTGCTTCAAAGGCTAGCTAAAGCAGGCATTATTACCATCAATGAAACCTCTGCACAAACTGTCCATCGGTCCACCGCTTCACAACGAGTGCACCAAACAGAAAAAGAAAGACGCTTAAAGGAATCCCAAAAACACTTTTCCAATTGTGAACGAAAGCAAAAGATGTCAAAATTGCTTGCATCCGGCGGATTTGTCATGGAAGCCTTGCCTCCTGCCGAAGAAGCCATTTCTTTCTGCCTTAAAAGTTATTTGGCTTTAAAGATAGAACCTCACAATGAAGGCGAGCAGCTACAAAAAAGATTGCAAAACATAAGCGAAGAAATATCAGAACAGGAAACAATAGCCTTGCTTTCTGCAGCCGACGACTTCATCGATATTTGTGCTAAAGAAATCACAAAATTCTCTTTATCATAGACACCGTTAAATGGCGTCAAGTTTATGATCTCCCGTCATAATAAATCGTGTTTCTGCTGCAATTGCACAGAATTTGCCGATGATGAGTTTTGAACTTGTTCAACAAGCTCAACGGAATTTCGAATAAGACCTTCTAGATTTGACTGACAATGCGATTTTGTAGACAGAAGCTATTACCGGAAGCCAGAAAACATGGAAGATCAAAAACCCTAAAAAAAGAGGTGGTTATTATTAAACAAAAACCCCCGGTGGTACGCCAAATCGCTCTGCCAAATGACGTATGTGTTCTAATGTCAATTGTCTCCCACCGTTCAAGATTTTAGAGACCAATGACTGACTTCCGATTTCCGGTAAGTCACCTTGTTCTAATCCGTGTTCTTCCATCAGAAACTTTAACATTTCGATGGGAGTTAGCTTTTTTTGGGGATAATGTTTATTTTCATAAACTTGAATATTGTTAGCTATCAAGCGAAGAAGGCTGGTCGCACGATCATCTTTATGTTGACGCAGCCATTCCATGAGCTCATCAACATGGCTTAATAACTTATAATATTCTGCATCATTTCTGGGCATATGAACATAGGGTATCACATATCCCCAATGACATATTGTCTGTCGTATTGCTGTCATATTTTACCTCTTTTCAATGCATCTTCGTATTTCTTCATGCTATACTCTGCATGAGCCCATATTCGCTTTACAATCACTACACAAGCACTATAGTCAATTTCTGTTATCAATCTGTATTTATTCCCCCCGATATCAAAAATCGTATAACGATGAGCTACATAATCCGCACTCGGAAATGTTCTTTTAAGCTCATTAAAGCTCCAATAGTCTGTTTGTTGAATGACCTGTTCCCACGCCGCTAAGGGTTTTCGGCTATGAGGGTGCTGTCTGCAAAACTCAACAAGTAATTTTCTTCCTACTAAGATCATAATTGTATTATATGACAATTTGTCATATATTGTCAATATGCCTGTCTATCGAAAGGCGGAGCAGGAATGAATTACTGTTGAAAATCATCCATTTGCCTCTTTGATAACCTCTTCAGTAACAAAACCGGGTGATGTAGTGGCTCGTTGGTGCTCCAGCGGAGGCGATGCGTTTAAATATGAATGATATAATGAGAAGTAGTTAGGGTACAAAATACCCTAGAAAATCATCCCAACTCAATGCTAAAATCTTTAAAACTTGATGCATATATGAGGGAAAATTCTGTGAATTCACGAGTTAAGAAATTTTTGTCGTACTATAAACCATACCTTTGGAGCTTTAATGTTTGTTTCCTTATCCCACAGATTAAAAAGCTCAGAAGAGAGTTAAGGGGTCTTGAAGATGAAATAGAAGTTCTCCTAGATGCTTATGAAGAGCTATCGGTAAAAAAGACACGTAAGGGGAAACCATATTTAGAGATATGCGAATAGTTCTAAGGATAAAGCCTGAGACTAAAAATGTATCTTCTACGCAAACTATGGATTGAATGATGAGTAGCGAACGGTATCGACCAAGTCGATGCCGTGAAAGCGGTGACAAGTCACGCACGCTCCCAAAGCGCTACGCGCCTCTCGTCAGCTCAGACACCATCGCGATTTGTGAGGCTGAAAAAGGTGGGCCTCCAAGTTTATCAAAAAATTTCGAAGAACCAGGAGCATTCGGGGCATCTCTCCCTTCAGACTCATTAGAGTACAAACAGATATCGTGACTTAAATTAAATATTAACGCCTATTGAGCGCAAGCCATGCCTCATTTGAGTTTCTATATCAACGACTGCTTGCCTCTTGACTAGTTCTCTAGCCCTTGCTGCAGCAGCTCTAGCTAATGCAGCAGCCTCTTCTGAACGTGCAACAGCTTCATCTTGTCTATGTGCTGCTACATCAATTTGAAGAGGTCCAATCAAGGCCTTGACATTGCCAATTTCTCGAACATAAGCAGCCACTTCCTCTTGCCGTTGCCGATTTTGTCCAATGATCGATTCCTCAGTAGCTTGCAGTTGATTACGCAGCTGTTCATTCTCAAGTTCACTTGTAGTAATGCTCTCTTGAATTTCATTCACAAAATTCAGAAAGAATGATACACACCAAAGAAATAAAAAATTCCGGTTTTGAATCTCCTCAGTTAACCACTGCAAAGACTTAAAGGCATTGGAGATAACTCATGGCAAATCTGTTGATTTTAAAGGTCTTCTCTATTTGGCAGAAAGGATGACCAGATTAATCCATTTAGACTTTTACCAGACCAAAAGTGCCAAGAAAGAACAAGAGCAGCACTTTAAAGCGAAATTCCCCCATCTAGGGATAATTCCATACGAATTTTGGGACACTGAAAACTTAGAGATCATGAAGAATGCCGTTTAAGCAAACCAAATCTATAAAGAAAGCAAACGTCAATTGGTATCTTCTAAAATCAATCTAGTCTTCGGCGTTGTTAGAAAATTCGTAAGGAAATAAGCCTAACTATGGCCCAGAAATATCATTTAAGCAGAAAATTAGGGCTTTAGCATCTAAGCTCGGGTTAATTTTTTTCAGGGTATTTTATACCCTATTACTTATTCTACTTATTATATATAATTGATCATAAAATGGATTTGTTTTATAAATAAAACAATAAATCCAACTACAACATAATCTATTTAAAATAAAGAGAGATTTTAATGTCCATATCTATTGACCCATATTCATCTACTGATTCTTCATCTGGCTATGCTCTATTAAATGAAGAGATCAAGCGGAGCGAGAACACCAAGAACAGAAGCGATGATAATCAATCTATCCAAATTGAAGATTTAGAGGAGAAGAATAATGTCTCCGCGAATACCACAGTCCTGATCTCAGAAAAACCAAAAGATCTTTCTTCTTGCAATGCGATAGCAAAATTTGTACTAGAAGCATTTCCACTTCAAGAGCAAAAGACAATTGGCGATGTCGTTGATAGTGAAAATGAAGATCAGAGTAGTGAAGATAGTTTTGATCCCGAAAAGTTTTATGAATTTTTCACACATGAAATTTTAGCCCCTCAGGAATACAGCAAAAAAAAGCGAGCTTACAACATTCTTGCATCTGCAGAAGAGGTTGAAAAGCCATCATGGTCAACACAATCTATTATCAATGAACAAGTATGGACAGACCTCAACCTTCTCATAGGAAATCGTGAACACCCAACTATATTTTTAGGTGAATTACTGAGTGGTCATCGGAGCCATTCAGAAATTGGAAAGGCATTTTTCAATGGTCTGTTAGCGCGTCCCATCGAAGATGCAACCATTCTTGACACAAGACAACAGATTGTCAAAGAACTAGTCGATAATGAAGCATTATTTAATGAAATCGATGCACTATTAATTGATTTTTCCAAACATGAACCACTCCTAACAGGTTTGTGGGGCAAAGAACAACTCATGCAATTCATTAAACAAGAAGAATATTTCACAGGGATGACCAAATTTAAAAATTGGCCCAGAGTTGGAAAAGCGCTCAATGCCGTGACAAAAGGTCTTAAT
>JABDDC010000050.1 GCA_013287815.1 Chlamydiota bacterium | reverse complement strand
TCTGGTTGTTCTGAAAAAAAAGGATTAAATCGCTTTTCATATCCAAGTGTGGAAGAGGCGCACCCGCTCATTGATTTACCACAGAGAGATCCATCGCTATGGGCAGGGAATATGCCGATAAAATCGGGCAGCAGGGCCATTTTCGTAAAGAGGCTATTGTACAGCTGCCTGGCTTGGATTTGATATTCATCTTTGCCGCATAGGTCTGGACGGCCGACTCCCCCAACAAGAAGGAAATCGCCTGTCAGGGCAAACCAGGCAGATTCTTTGCTCCTGCTTTCGTCATAGACAATCCAGGTGAGGTGTTCAGGGGTATGGCCAGGTGTGTGCATGGCCTCAAGCCGTATTGATCCGGTCTTGACGATGTCATTTTCTTTGACTGTGTAATCAGCATAGGCCGGCACCAATCTTGAGCCTGCGAGTCCGGATGCATAGATCAGTGGTTTGCCATCAAGTTGGTGTTTCAGTTCTTTTGCACCCGAGACGAAGTCAGCGTGGACGTGCGTTTCCAGAATATGGGTGATGGAGAGGCCGGAATTTTCGGCAATGACGATATAGGGAGTGACGAGGCGTCCAGGATCGACGACACAACAGGTGCCGCTCTCCTTATCCCCTATCACATAGGAATTGATCGAAAGGCCTGGATTGTAAATTCTTTGAAAAAGCATATCTTCAATATAATATAAATATTTGCTATCTTCAAGTAAAAAGAGAGGTTTATTTATGGTTAACAAACTCGTTATTTTTTTATTTCTATTCGCTATTTGCCCTTTATCTGCGCAAGATGAAGTGAAGACGGTCAATTCTGTCGACCTAAATAAGTACATGGGTAAATGGTATGTTATTTCACAATTGGTATTTCCATGGGAAGTAACCTGCGCGCGCGATGCTAATGTCACCTATACAATGACTGGAACGGATACATTTAATGTTGTCAATCACTGCGAGAAATTCAATAAAAGCAAAATTGAAGCGAAAGGGACAGGAAAAGTTGTTGATACTCAGACCAATGCCAAAATGAAAATCTCATTTAACTGGTTTAACAGCTATAGCGGAATTTTCTCAGGAGACTACTGGATCATTCAGCTGGCTGATGACTATAGTTATGCCGTCGCCAGTGATCCTAAAGGGAGCCAGGTGATGATCCTAAGCCGTACACCAACGATGACGGATAGTCAATATCAGCCTATTCTTGACAAGGTCACCCTACAGTTCCCTAACTTAAATGTGCTGAATATGCTGAAGATCGATCAAAGCGGAAATTAAACTACTGTGCCTGAAAAGAAGCGATAGACGAAGCAGCGGTCTTCTTTTTCTAGGCGCTGTTCAAGTTCGTAGTCACGCTTGAAATAGCGCTCGAGGTCTTTAGGGATCTCGAGATAGGAGAGAAACTGCCTTAGGCAGAAACGAGCCCCGGGCTTCGCCTTCTTAATAATACCTTTTAGGAGCCTTCTGAAGTCTTCTTTACTCATATAGGAAGCG
The DNA here is from genome assembly GCA_013287815.1 of Chlamydiota bacterium. Taxonomy (GTDB): domain Bacteria; phylum Chlamydiota; class Chlamydiia; order Chlamydiales; family Parachlamydiaceae; genus JABDDC01. The sequence continues at coordinate 9,835 of JABDDC010000050.1, read as the reverse complement.
ATGTCTGACATCGAAAAGCAATCGATAGAAGGATTTTTTTTCGCTTCTAAGTAATCGATGACGTTGCCGGTTTTGATTGTCAGCTTGTCGAGCCGTTTTTTAATCTCACTCGTCCCTTCTTTTGTCAGGTAAGGAGCAAATGCTTCTTTATTGACCTTGCCCAATAAGATAAATGACATAATAGTATTTTGCTTTGCGAGATGATTTTCAAGGCTGTTTTGCATTTTTTGATATATATAGATCCCCGGCTTCTGTGGGCCTAAGTAGGTTTGAAGTCCTGGATCATCGATGAGGAATTTATTCACGATCGGATTCAACATAAACTCAACAAACTTTTTCCAAGCCGAAGTATCCCATTGATCCCTGACGAATTTACGTTGCTCTTCTATGTTGTCAAAAGCAAACAGTTGCTCGATTTTTTTGGCTCTGAACAGTCTTATCAATTTAGAAGCATGATACGTTAATCTTTCTACAGAACCTTGATAGAGAACGCCTTTAGAGACCAATTTGTGATTTTTGCTCCAGAATTTTATCGCTTCCGGATTCATTTTTGAGCTTAGTGATTTGAATGTTTCAGCTCGGCTGTCTGAGGGATCAGCACCGAGAAAAGCCAGATACTTATCAAAGCTCAAGTTTTGCATGGCGACGACTTTGAGCTCTAGCAAGTTGTTTTGCTGCTGATTGGCATCGATGGAGATCACTTCTTTGCAATCATTGGTCAGCAAATTCAACGGCCTGTCTCCGCTGGCTGTAATGACTAGGACGGTGTCGCGAGGTTTGATCTGCAACGCCTGCTGCTCTGTTGCCCAGTCTTCATTGCCGAAGCTATAGCTTAACTGCGAAAAAAATGAGGACATCTATTTTATCCTTTTACATATCATAGCGGTTAGGATCATTAGCACGTGGTATTTTGTCGATGAGGACATTGACCAAATCTTTCCAATTGGATTTCTGTATTGGGGGTATAATGAGGTTAACATCGATTTTAAGGATCATAGCAAAGTCCTCAATGAATTCCTCCTTTATATTATTTCGAGCAGTTTCCTGGTCAGAGCTTTTCGATACGCCTCCCATAAATCCCGACCATATCAAACCCCCTCGGTCCCTAATAGCATGGGCGTAGGCTTTCATCTCTTCATCTTCAAAAATAGTCTTCAAAAAATTAAGGGGGTGAAGATGTACGATTTTGTCCCCGGCCTTGTTGAGGCTGGAATTGGAGAGACCAATACTTGGCAACGAATCGCGCGCCAGGGTTTTGACGATATAATAAAGTTCTTTCTTTTCTGCTTTGGTGACGGGAGTCCAATAATCTCTGTAATGTGTTTTTTTCCTGATCATCACCTCTTCATTGGCGACTAACATCGTCATAGAAGCAGTGCCATTTTCTCCAAAGTAGCCGGCAAGAGAGGTCATAATATCGGAAAATTTGTCTGAGGAATTGATAGCCACCTCTATAGGCGCTCCTTCAGAATTGATGAGCGTCAGATTCATCCCAACCATCGTTGACGGGAAACAGCCGATCCCGGCAACGATACTCATTGCCCACATGAAATTCCTCATGAAAACTCCTAAAATAAGTACATAAATTTAAATGTAGCGCCATAGATGTTATACGTGGTCTTGAAAAAGTTTTGAGGGAAATTTTCACGACGTCCATAGGGGCGATACTCATAAAACGGGACGACTGACAAGGCACACTCATAGCAGTGAAAAGTCCGATAATTGGTAATAGGTAGCTCAACCCGATATTGCAACTTCTCTTGGTAGGTTTGATTGTGGTCCTCTTCATTGGGATCATTGGTGACCTTGATCTTACCACTTATAAGATAGCGGAGCTTAAAGTTGACTCCGATCGTCCAGTCTTGAAGGAAACGGAGCCGTGAGAGGAAACCGCCTGTGACATAATTAAATTTATTCTGGAAATGAATTTTCTTCGGCGACGGATGCTGGAAGTCATTGCTTTCCCAAAAATAACCGCCTCCGACAAAGGGTGTTAGGGATGGCTGCCACCAGCACTTCATTTCGATAGTATACCCAGCCCTTCCTTCGAGGTTGATATCTGTCATTGTCGATTTAATCGTATTGTTAAGTAAGTCGTAACCTTTGAGTTCGCCCGTGGCATAAAGGAAATCGGCGCCCAAATAGTAATGATAACGTTTGATCCGGTCGTAGCCCATCCGGAATCCGTAAAGGAGCCCTTCTTGAGAGCCGTAAAGGAGCCTGTCTTGAGCGCCCCCCTCTTCTTTTTCCCTGTGAAACTTTTCCCTGTGAACCTGGTAAATTTCGGGTCCAATATACAGTTGATTTCTTGGAATCGAATGCCAGAGACAGCATTCACCAAATAGAGATAAGCAATAGCAAATCGATAAGAGACTGATCTTAAGTTTCATAGGAATAAAAATACCATAAATTCATTTCAGGTCAAATATCAGTGAATATTCTTCGACTCACTCATAAAAGTCAAGTCAGGAATATTTACTTCTTTTGCATCTTTGCGTTGAAAAAATACGCCAATGGGACAACCACACTCTTTTGCTTGTAATTTATTCGATAAAATTTTTAGATATGATTATGTTTGAGGTACAAGACTACACCATCATCAACCATCTGTTCCCAAGGCTGCTTGGGTTCATCTATTTTTGTGCGTTTGGTGCATTTATTTTCCAGATGAAAGGGCTCTTTGGATCAAACGGCATTCTTCCTGTCAGTAATTTTCTGGAGTGGATTGCGATCCGCTATGGAAAGAAACGCTTCTACTACGTACCCAGCCTTCTGTGGTTTAACTCTTCTGACAAAGCCTTGATAGCCCTTCCATGGCTTGGAACAATCATATCTGTCTTTTTGATGCTTGGCATCTATCCATCGGTCATGCTTTTTTTGCTTTATTTTCTGTACCTCTCATTGGAATCGGTGGGGCAAGATTTTCTCAGCTTCGGTTGGGAAGGTTTTTTGCTCGAAACAGGATTCTATGCGTTTTTCTTGAGCCTCACTGATGTGCCCAACCTCGCCATGTGGATATGCATCAGTATACTACTATTCCGCTTTCACTTTCAGGCAGGGGCTGTTAAAATACAGAGCTGCGATAAAACCTGGAGGGATTTGTCTGCCATCTCATACCATTATCAAACACAGCCTATTGCTAATACGCAAGCCTGGTATTTTCATAAGCTGCCCATGTGGTTCCATAAGGCATCTTCTTATGGGATGTTTGTGATTGAACTTATTGTTCCATTTGGGATCTTTTTCACCGAAGATTTACGGCTGGTTGTCTTTGTATGCTTTTTCGGACTCCAGTTTTTCATCTGGTTCACCGGCAATCTCTCTTATCTTAACCATCTCACGGTCGTCCTTTCAACTATCCTTCTTAACAATACAGCATTACTTTACATTTATCCTTTTAGAACAAGCTATCCAACGGCTCCCCTCTCAATGGACATCTTTTTGACTACCGTCGGCTGCATCTTTATTGTCCTGCAGCTCATGCGCTTTTGGAACCATTTTTATCCCCATCGACATTTGAATACGTGCCTTGGGTGGCTCTCGCCTTATAATCTAGTCTGCCGATATGGCATCTTTGCTGTCATGACCACACACCGTTACGAAGTAGTGATTGAAGGGAGTAATGACCTTGTCACCTGGAAAGAATATTTGTTCAAACATAAGCCCTCAGAAGTAACCAGGCGTCCACGCCGAGTATCGCCTTATCAGCCCAGGGTTGACTGGCAGATTTGGTTCCTCCCCTTCACCAGCTATAACCGTGAAATCTGGTTTCAAAGCTTTCTGGTCCACATCCTTAAGGGGACAAAAGATGTCCTTGGACTTATCCGCGGAAACCCTTTTGCCGAACATCCGCCTAAGTATGTGCGGGCGATAGCCTATGAATACGTCTTCAGCAATGCTAAACAGAAAAAAGAGACCGGTGCCTGGTGGGTGCGAACACTTGTTGGGCCATATAGCCCGACGCTGAGTCTAAAGGAAGAGAACTACGTAAAAACATAACCGTGGCAGCGATGCAAGATTTCAAGCCTTATCTAAAGCCTTATCTCCATTGCACTATAATTTAAAAAGAATTATAATAGTTATTATAAGGAGGTATTGTTATGGATCCAATCCAGAATCAGCCGCCTATACCTTATTCAAGGTATGACATCGATCTTTATGCGTTGCAAAAAGCGCCTCGTTACCAAACCACTGTCCAGCCGGATACTACGCTGCCCAAACCTTTCGGTCTAGTGCCGGATAAAAAAACGAAAAAGACAGACAAAAACAAAAAAGACAAAGACGAAAACGAAGCCAAAGGCTGAATAAAAGGCTGAAGGTTTATCAAATTCAAGTTTTATCCATTATCCTTTAGCTTGTGTCTAAGCACATACTGCAATATCCCACCATGCTTGTAGTATTCGACTTCAGTGGCCGTGTCTAGCTTGGCAGTTAGTTTCACTGACTTCTTTTCCCCCTTTTGTTCATATTCAAGTGAGACTTCTTGACCGGGTTTAATCTCATCGTCAAGTCCGACAATAGAGAACACTTCCTCGCCTGTCAAACATAGTGATTCCAGGTTATCGTTATCTTTAAATATCAGCGGTAGGATGCCCATGCCGATCAAATTGCTGCGGTGGATCCTCTCGAAGCTGCGTGCAACCACCACTTTAACACCTAAGAGAGATGGGCCTTTAGCAGCCCAATCTCTGGAGCTACCCATACCATAATCCTTGCCGGCGAAGACAATCAGAGGCACCTTTTTTTGAGCATAGGCCAAGCATGCATCGAAGATGGTCATCAGCTTCCCTTCGGGCATCAGCTTCGTAAAGCCCCCTTCAACATCCCCGGCTAAAAAGTTGCGGATCCGTACGTTGGCGAAGGTTCCGCGCATCATAACCTCATGGTTGCCCCTGCGGCTACCGTAACTATTGAAATCCCTTTCGGCAACACCCAATGAAAGCAAATATTTCCCTGCCGGCGAATCTTTACTAAACGCTCCGGCGGGTGAAATATGGTCAGTCGTGACAGAGTCCCCAAAGAAAGCCAGCGGACGAAGTCCTTTGAGTTCGATTTTTTCCGGTAAGTTAAGGGATAACTTATCGAAATAAGGGGGCTTCCTGATATAGGTGCTTTTCGGATCCCACTGGTAGATCGGCCTACTATCTGCTTTTACATTTTCCCAGTCGGGATTGTCCTGATTGATCCGGCTATAGCGTTGCTTAAACATGGTTGGCTGAATACCTTGTTTAATCGCCTGCTGTATTTCAGCTGTTGAAGGCCAGATATCTTTTAAGAAGACAGGTTTACCATCGGATCCCGTGCCCAAAGGCTCTTTTTCCATATCTATATCCACTTTGCCGGCGAGGGCATGGGCCACCACCAAAGGCGGCGACATCAAGAAATTAGCCTTTACGGAGCTGTGAATACGCGCTTCAAAGTTACGGTTACCGCTCAACACACTGGCAGTGACCAGCTGATGATCTTTAATGGCCTCTTCAATATGTTCATCCAGTGGGCCGCTGTTACCAATACAGGTGGTGCATCCATAAGCCACCAAATGGAACCCAAGTATATCAAGATATTTTTGCAGTCCTGTTTTATTCAGGTAATCAGTTACTACGCGTGATCCGGGCGCTAGGCTGGTCTTGACTAAAGGATTAACCTTAAGCCCTTTTTCGACGGCCTTTTTGGCTAGTAGTCCGGCACCAATCATCACACTCGGATTGCTTGTATTAGTGCAACTGGTAATGGCCGCAATCACAACAGTCCCATGCGTTAAAGTCATATCGCTGTGATTTAAATCAGAATATCCAGGATTCACCACGACCGATGTAATCGGCCTGTTGGTCACCATCTCTTCTTCACTCCATGGCTCAAACTTATTTTCGAGATAAGCCATACCGCCAGTAATATGCGGAGCGTCTATAGTAAATGATTCTTCCGAATGAACGACCAACTTGGGTTTGCTTTTTACCTCATAGCCCCCATCTTTAATCGGAGCATCCAATAACTGAAGAAACTTCGACTTCACATCTTTTAAATTGATTCGGTCTTGGGGACGTTTCGGTCCGGCTACACTTGGAACAATATCGTTAAGGTTCAGTTCAATGACTTTAGTGAAGTCAACTTCCCCTTCGCGCGGAATTCCAAACATCTTCTGAGCCATCAGGTATTCATAGACTTCTTTAATATGTTCGTCGCTTCTTCCCGTCATACGCATATATTCAAGGGTCTTTTCATCGACAGGAAAGAATCCGACTGTCGCGCCATATTCAGGCGCCATGTTACCGATTGTCGCTCGGTCAGCTACACTCAAGCTTGCAGCCCCCTCGCCAAAGAACTCAACAAACTTGTCGACTACATTTTCTTTCCGTAGAATTTCTGTAATAGTCAAAGTGAGGTCGGTCGCAGTCACCCCTTCACGCAGCTTTCCCTTTAACAGCATTCCAATCACTTCCGGTGGTTTCATAAAATAAGGCTGACCCAACATTGCTGCTTCGGCTTCAATACCGCCAACGCCCCATCCAAGTACTCCCAGACCGTTAACCATCGGTGTATGTGAATCTGTTCCAACGAGAGTATCCGGATACAATATCCATTCCCCATTGCTTTCTTTGGAAAAGACAACGGTCGCGATATGTTCCAGATTAACCTGATGGCAAATACCGATACCTGGTGGTACTACTTCAAAAGTTTTAAAAGCCTCTTGCCCCCATTTTAAAAATTGATACCTTTCAAGGTTGCGCTCAAATTCGATCGATAGGTTAAAATCAAAGGCGTCATAGGTGCCGGAACGGTCCACTTGCACAGAATGGTCCACAATTAAATCGACAGGTACTTCAGGCTCTATAACAGAGGAATCTCTACCTACCGCTGCTACCGCATCGCGCATCGCAGCCAGATCGACCACTAATGGAACACCTGTAAAGTCCTGCAAGAGCACCCTGGAACAGATGAAGGGGATTTCACCCGCATCGCCTTTCCCTCCATTCCATTTAGTCAGCCGGATCACATCCTCCTCCTTCACCTGTTTCCCGTCGCAATGACGCAAAAGGGCTTCCAGAAGTATCCGTATCGATACCGGAAGCCTTGAGACCTTATGGCCTTTCTCTTCCAGCGCAGGCAGGGAATAATAATAGCGGGGCTTGGAACCCTCCAATTTTCTTAATGTATTCATTGGATTAACTAGCTTTGTCATGGTATATCTCCATTATTCTTTTTGAAATTACACTCTAGCCTTTTTTTGTATTTACAGGAATCCGAATCGATCTCCATTAATAACCAGAGAGTTAAGAAAATCGCTAAGTTTAAGGCTATCGTTTAATTTAAAAAAAACATCATTTAAAAGTAGATTTTTTTTGATAAAAAATCGGAAAAAATGGAGAGTGGAGAAAAGGCAATTCTATCTCTTTTGAGGTGGACCTTAGAATAAAGAATACGAACAAGGAGTATATTATGAAAAAATTCGGTTTAATTTTTTCTCTATTATGTTGCTTTGCTACCACTATGTGCTTTGCACAGAACAATGCTTCTCAAAACAATGCACCTAACGAAGCATACACAAACGATATGCCACAAGATGGACGTATGATGGACCGCGACGATGGTCGTATGATGGGCCGTGACGATGGTCGTATGATGAACCGTGAAGGCCGTATGGATGGCGGCGGACAAGATGGAAGCTCTGCACAGCCATGCGCTCCTGGCGATCAAGCAATGAATGATTGCTATTGCCTCTATTGCAAATATGTTCCTTGCTATTACAATAAATGGCATTGTCAGTATTGCCCAGAATATGGATGCAAAAAATGCTGCCGGATGGTAGACGAATGCTATCAAAAGCAGTGCTGCCGTATGGTTCCACAGTACTATTGCCAAACATGCACACGCAAAGTTCCTCAGTACTATTATGAAAAAACTTGCTGCTATAAGCCAAAGTACACTTGCGAAAAATGCTGCAAATACGAAAAGAAGTATTACTACAAGCATCAGTGCGAGCCTACTTGCAACGAAAACACTTGCACAACTCAGAAATAAGCCAAGCTTATCTCTGTCTCTAAAAGGCAGGCCATTCGGCCTGCCTTTTTTATTTTAGATGCAAAGACCTCTCGCAGGACCATTTCGGGTACAGGCACGGGCAGGTTCACGAATTCTTGGGCTGGACGATCTCTTGTAACGCAGCGATCCAAGCTGGATGGCTGTTGAGCCCTTCGACCAGCTGTAGGTCTACACCGCCTCGCTTCTTGAATTCGTCGCCATATTCGTGCGTGATCTCGATGGTTGTCTCCAGGCAATCGCAGACGAAGGCAGGACAGAAGACCAGTATCTGCTTATCTCCCCATCTGGCTCTCTCTACAATAATTTCCTGAGCATAAGGTTGAATCCAGGGATCATTCCCTAAACGTGACTGAAAGCAAACTGTATAATTATCAGACTCAATCCCTAGCCGGCAGGCAATCGCCTTGGCAGTCACATAGCACTGTGTCTTATAATTATTATCAGACCTTTCCAATTGCCTTTCTGGCAGACCATGGAAGCTGAACAGCACATGGTCGTAGTCATTAATCTGGTATTGTTTGGCCCGTTCGCAAAAGGCGTTGATAAATCCGGGATGATCATAGAAGCTATTGATAAAACGAATATTCGGGATCACACGCCAGCTTCCCACCTCTTCCATTACCTTTTCGTGGACAGATCCGGTGGAGGCTGATGCGTATTGTGGGAACAACGGAAGAACGATGATTTCGTCAACTTCACCCTGCTGCAATTCATCCAAAGCCTCTCTGATTGAGGGATGCTGGTAGCGCATCCCTAAAACAACATGATAACCATCACCTAATGATTTTTGTAATTTCTCCTTCACAGCCCTTCCGTGGACTAGTAGTGGCGACCCATCCTTCGTCCATAACTTTTGGTATAAGGCGGTCGACTGGCGCAGTCGAGTAGGAATGATGATTCCCCTAACCAGCAGCTGCCGCCTTATCCAAGAAAAATCGATTACTCTTTTGTCTGTCAGGAATTCCGTCAGGTATTTAAAGACATGATAATGGGTAGGTGATAATGGAGTTCCCAAGTTTACCAATAATACTCCTGTCTTATGTCTTTTCATTTAAAAACTCGTCCACATGTAAAAGCTGCTTGAAGGCCTCTTCGAATCGTATAGGGGATATTTGTTCTTGATATATTTTTTTTAACAAAGCATCAATTCGATTTCTATCTTTTCCAAATTATTTTCTTCAAAAACTTGTCTCACCTGTTCGTAGGTTATTAACGATCCTCTTTTTGAAAGACGTTTCACAACATCATCAATCTCAGACTGCACTGGGAATGATCGAATCGTTTCGACCAGAATTTCTCCAACGATCCAATCTGGCAATCGTTTTCTGCTGCCCACTTCTGCACGTCTTTTGATTTGTCGATCACTAACTTCCAGATCAGGACTGATGTACAAACATGGCTTTGTCTGAGTTGCCATCGCAATTTTATTGGGTTTTAATAAATTCTGTAAGGAGTTTTGAACTCGTGTTCTAAAATATTTTTCGAGTTCAGAGTTGGTCTTTCCGGCTTCAGACATTGTTATGACATGAGTCAACGTATTCATAAGAGTCCCATGTTCAGAGAACCCGATATCGCCAAAATACCAAAAACCATCCTTATCAAACTGAGCTATCTTCGGGAGGGTATAGTATTTTCCTCTGTGCGTGTAGCTTGTTAGATGATTCAGTTCTTTTAGGTACCGAAAGGCTGTGGCTCTTGATGTCGTGTTCAATGCTTTGCAAAGTTGCTTCATATCTAGGATGTGGCGTTTTTCGAAAATACCTGTCAACGATACTAAGACCTCTTTTCTGCTCAT
>JABDDC010000049.1 GCA_013287815.1 Chlamydiota bacterium | reverse complement strand
CCAAAGTCTTCTTAAAGAAATAACCTATAATATTGAAATGTAGTAACGAAGCCCTTGGAGTTCGATGCTCTGAGGTTTTGAAAAAAATAGAATTCTTGTGATTTTGCCTTTAGCTTCGAAGAAGCGGCAGATGTGTAGCCCACAGCGTAGACCCTGGAAGGGTCAAGCTGTGGGTAAGATGACAATTTAAATAAAAGCTCCGTAGGGGCGGTAGAAGTGTCTCCCCGGGTATTGCTCCGAAGGTGCGCAGCCCGGGGATGCGTATGTACCGCCCCGGGCTTGCGCTACGCGCTATACCCAGGGAAACACTTCTGTCGCTTCTTCGAAGCTAAACACAATGTGCCTTAAATCTTTATTTTTCACAGCCTCTCTGCATCGAACCTAGCGCTTCGCCAAGCTACAATTATTCACACATTAATGCTCTGAGACGATCTTAAGACCAACAATGGATCCGATGAGGAGAAAGAGGAAGAAGATACGCCAAAAATCGGTAGACTCGCCATAATAGAAGATGCCGACCAGAGCTGTGCCAAAGGCGCCAATGCCTGTCCAAACAGCATAGGATGTGCCTAATGGAATATCCCTTAAGCTCAATGAAAGCATCGAAAAGCTAAGCAGAGATAATGAAAAAAAGCCAACGGTAGGCCATAACAATGTGAAGTTCTTGGTCATCTTCAAGAAAGTTGTAAATCCAATCTCACATACGCCAGCGAAAAATAAATAAAACCATGCCATTATCAAAATCCTTGTTTTTCAAACTGGAATATTATTGTCTTTGCTCAGAAAAAACAAGGACTAAATAAATATTTTGCGTTATGATTGTGATCTTCCAATAAAAAAGGAGAACATGATGAAACTTTTAGGTTATGAATTAAGCTGGATCGTAGTGAAAAACCTCGAGGAGGCAATCAAATTTTATACTCAGGTAATAGGCTTTAAATTGATGAGCCATGAAAAAAAATTTGGCTGGGCCGAGTTGTCTTCACCCAAAGGGGCTATTTTGGGCTTGGCTCAAGAGAACAAAGAATATCATCTTAAAGCCGGTACCAATGCTGTGGCCACCTTTACCGTTGCCGACATTTTAGAGGCGCGCAACCACCTGAAGAAAAACGGGGTCACGCTAGTTGGCGAAGTGATGGAAGTGCCGGGTCATGTTAAATTGCAGACCTTTACCGACAAAGACGGGAATACGTTTCAGTTGTGCGAGACAATCGAGTAAGAAGGGACAGAAAAGACAAGAGGGACACCAAGGACATTAAAGAGGTGTGATTAAAAGTTGTACTCTCCTAGAGCCCGTAGTGAAACGGAGGGCGACTGGTGATAGCCCATAGCGACGATAGGAGCTATGGGGATAATGCAAAAATATCCGAAGAGCTCGGAGCGTAGCGGAGAGCGACTGGAGAATAGTGCGACGTAGCTATAATTTTATGGTTTCCCCAGTCGCCCTTCGCTTCGCTTCGGGCTCTTTTAAATAACGCACATTTCCCCATAGCTCCTTTCAGTCGCTATGGGATATCATCAGTCGCCCTCCGTTTCACTTCGGGCTCCAAGGGAGTACAACTTTTAATCACACCCACATTAAGGACATATCTTTAATGTTTATGTCCATTTTGTCCATAATGTCCATGTTGTCCATATTGCCAGAATCATAAAAGCTATTGCGATCATCAACAAATGCGAAAAGTTTCCTGGTTTTTCTTTTGCATCGTCCAGCACAAAGGTTCCCGCTTTTTCAATATTGAAAATGCCTTCTATCGTCCTAGCTTGCAACGAAGGTTCAATCTTATCGTGACTTCTTATGATGATTTGCGGCCCTTTGCCGCTAACACAGCAGCTTTTGAGTCCCGGCTCGGACCGAAGTACCAGGCTCCCCTCTTGATCCTGATATAAAAAACCCCTCACTTCTACTGGCTGGCCGTTGTAACGGGCTGGATCTTTAATAATTTCAGTGATACCGTATAAGGACCCAATAAAAAGATAAGACAGCAGTAGAGAACAAACAGTACAATATGATAGTTTAAAGTTAATGAACTGTAGCATTATTATGACCCATTTTCTTTTTACTTCACAAATGGACTTTAAAGACTTAAAATTGGTATCCAGCTTGTCCTAAAGATCCTGTAGGACTTTCTACCCAAGTAAGAAAATTGTAGTAACTATACGTAAAAGTGGGCTTAATTCCAAGGCGTAACCAACTGCTGAACCAATGATAAGTCCACCGGCGAAATTTAACCATTCCTTTTTAATTTTTTCTTTATTAGGTGGAGATGCTAGAGTCGCATCAAATCCATTTGATCCCAAAATACCTCCTACAGCTACACCTAAAGCAACTAATGATCCATATTGCAAACCGATGCAAGCAATCGCAGCACCTGCTACAGCACTAATTGCAACTATTGCTTTTCTACTTAAGGGCCTATCATTTTCAATTAGTGATATTCCAATACCTATAGCAGTTGTTATAGCTACTGTTTTTAAAACTATTGGATTAATTCCAGTTAATGGTGACATAAAAAACCTCATTGTTTTGTTTGTTAAAAAACAATAACAGAAATTGAATAGATAAGCAAGCGCCACGCACTTACGCCAGCAGTTCCCTCAAATAAAAATTTTACTTGAAAATCTTAGAAAGTTGTCGTGTTGGGAAATTTTTGCTAAAAAGAATCACTGTCATTTATTTACGGGGCTAAGGACTGTCCCAGATGGATCGGATTATTCACACTCAAATTTTCTTATCAATTACCAAGGACACAATTTCGGTTTTATTATGGTGGGTGCATAGGAGGTAAACGTGCTCGCCCTTGCCCTGTTGCAATCGCGTAAAAAACATCCGCCCAAGCGTCCACATAATATTCAGTGAACAACGCTCTGATCTTTTCCCACAAAGCTGTGCGTGTTTTCATCTTGGTAAGGGCCGCCTGGAACATACCACACGCCCTTTGCTGAACCTGATCGATGAAAAACGCGAGCATCATTAACATAGTAAATACAGTACTTAGATTTTCATTGCCATGACCGTAGTTGTGTTCGAAATCGTATCCTTGATTTTTGAGTGTGTTGAATGTTTCATTCTCAATTTTCCATTTTGCTCTTCCTCCTCGAGATAGTTTATATACATTTTCTTTGGAGATAATAATATCTGTTACCCAAGAAAAGTGCTTTTGATCCGTTTTGGGATTATTGACGACGCAGTCTAAAAAGTTTACCAGTAAATCTGGATGCGTATCATTTAGCGGAACTTGATTCACCCAGCGGAACGTATATGAGACTCCTTCTTCAATCATTTCATAAGTATCCAACGATAAACCTGATATCCACTCAAATAGTGATCCATGGCTCCCTGGCTTTACCCCTATAATGAATTGCATATCATCCGCTTTTAACTGAGTAATGCGTGGTCCGGTAGAATGGATTGCATCACCAGTCACAATGACCTTTAAATGTGGATGTTCACTTATTAAATCAGCCATTAAGCGATGGCAGGCGTTGGCTTCACAATCATTCTTTTGATTGCCGTCCTGCCTGATAACGGGTTCTGGACATAATGGGAAAACCTCCTTAGGGATAGGAATTTCAAGCAATAAGACTCGGCTTTTCCTAGGAAAAGTCGAGTCTTATTGCTTGAAATTCCTATCCGGTTTTTCTTGCTGAATGAATGATCAAATCAATTTATAATCTTTTTGAATGATTTTTACTGATTTTGTTTTGAATTATGAAAAATATGGCATGACTGTATTGATTCACCCCTATTCGATGATTTGTCTTAGTCGTATTGAATGAAAGAATCTTCCCAATGTGGAGGATCAATATTCTCATGAGAGATTTCAGGAGGATCTGTGCCGGATTTGTAAGCATGGCCATAGTCATCCGGAAAGCCATCTTTTGTATTCGGCACAAGCTGACAAATATCCCATTCAACAAAATCTTGAGGTTCATCAAACTCGGGTGTTGTTGTCGGCCAACCAATTTTAGTCAGGATACGCCATATTTCGGTGGGATTGGTGACGATTTTGGTGATTTTTATTTCTTTTCCACAAGTACATAGGAGCGGATCAACTTCATAAATGCGTGCGATTAACTTTGCCCAGGTGAATGAAACTTTTGTGGTTTTCTGAGCAGCTCCCTGTAAAGCTGGCGGTGCAATCTTGATAGGCGTTTGGATGGCAGCAGTAGAAATCGAGCGCCTTAAAGGTGAGTTGGGAGCAAAGGCCCCATGATAATGATGTCGATGACGACGTGGAGGTGGAATCAATGCAGCAATTTTATCGAGAAATTCCAAGGGATCAAGCTGAATCGAGGTCTTGCCTGTATGGCAAGGTTTAGGTAATCGATAAGTGATCCAAGGGCCATTCCAGCGAAGATTTTCACTCGCAAAGGCAGGTCTGGCGCAATAACGTATTAACCTCTCTAGCCCGTCTCGATCCCAAGCTTGAATGCGCACTTTGGCATCTAATGAAAAACCGGTGTTTTCGTAGCTGAGTATTTTTTCGACTTCATCGTTATCAAACCAGCCCCGCCGGTTAAAAAGCCTCAGAACGCTTTTTTCAATTGCAACCTGTGCATCGGCAATGTCATCTTGAGTAAGAAAGGCCTCATGAAAATTAAATGTCTCATCATTTTTTTCAAACACGCCGTCTGCAACAATAAAGTGAAAGTGAGGGTGGATATTAAGAGTGTTACCGAATCGTTGTATAAAACTAACTGCGCCAAATTCTGGATTTGAGATTATGGAACTGCAAGCAATCACCTTTTTCTTAATCTCATAGGCCACAATGCGCAGAACTTTCTGCAGGATTTTATCTGTTTGGAGATAATGGCGGATCCGTTTAGGAAAACTAATCACCCACTGTCTAGTGGGAATTTGGGGAATAAGATTCTCTCTTATGTGTGCAGCTGTTTCTGCCATATCACGAGCGGCACATGAAGGACAAACACCTCTTCCTTTACAAGAAAACGCTAGCAAAAAGTCATTATGGCATGCATAGCAATGGGCGCAAGCGAATCCGTGCGCTAAGATGCCGCATTTGATATAGCTTTTAAATTCTTTATGAACGTAAAATGGAATCTTTTTATCTGATTTTTCTGATTGTTTTACCCAAGTCTTATAGTGCTTTCTGATGACTTCATAGAGAACGGTTTTCTCCGGTCTCCTTGGCTTGTAAATTGCCGGAGATGTTTTTGGACAGGTAAGTGCTGCCATATAAACGTTAGCTCATAAAATATTTTAAATCGAACCTTAAACCATGATATTGATTTTTGTGTACATAAAAACTTGCTGAATGAGACTGAAATCAGAAAACTTAATCGGTACAAGAATGAGGAAAAAACAGATAAACACGTTTTAATTATAGTGAGGATTCGGGATAGGGTCAATTACAGCTGCAGAATGAATGACCATGGCAGGGATTTAAGATGTCATCCGACACCCGTCACCAATCATCACTTAGATTTTGGTAAGGGCGGCGTGTATAGTTAAATTGGAATCAGATGGTGTAGCCACGAAAGAGAAGTTTACCCCTCATTTTAACGATTGGATGCAAGCATGTGGTACAAGAAATGAAAATGCCAATAAGATGATTCATGCCTTTGATAAAAGTACCCTGAATAAATTATTAGGCAAGGAAGCCGCATCCATCTCGCAAGATCGTTCTGCACGTTATGAAATAGCGATACAGAAAAAAGAAAATGGTAAAGCAGATCTACAACAAGATCTAAAGGACAATTTTGAAGCTCTGGTTTATAAGCTTTTTCCAGAAAGTCCTACTCGTCGTGATAGGAATGGGTTGGCGGTCGGACGGCGGTAGGTGCCATGCAAACTGTAGATTGGAACGCCGTCCTTGTCTTTGCTGTCACTGATATGGGCCGAGGCATGGGCTACACCGGTCAAACCATGTTCCGGTCCAAAAAAAGCCTTGATGGTATAGCCATAGAGGGATGATTTAGTTTTGAAGAGATCGATGGTCGATTCGAGATTGCCATTCACCGCTGTATGGTTGGTGATGATGCCGATCTGCTTATTCTTGATGAGGGCAACATTTTCTGGTTCGAAGATTCCATCGACTCCTAGTTTGATGGTAGCATCCAAATAGCAAAAACTAAGGAGTAAACAAAAGAGCGCGATTTTTTTCATTCCAACACCATAATGAATAGCGTCAAAAAAATCTAAGATTTTTAGAGTTAGTCAAAGCTATAGGCAAATAAATCGAATTTGTATTGACAATGTAACACATTTTGATCTAATATAAAAGAAAAGAGGATATATATGTCTGCTCATTTTATGGATAGCCACCTTAACTTCCGCATGTCGTCTCACGATAAAAAGATCGTAGAGGCTGCTGCTAAGCTCAAAGGTCTCAAACCAAATACTTATGCACGCCAAAAGCTGCTCGAAGCCGCAGAAAAAGATATTACAGAATTAAGTCAGCTAAACACATTGGTTTTAAGCGAAAATGACTGGAAATATTTCTTGGAAATCATGGAAGCCCCTATCGAAATCAATTTGAACTTGAAGAAAGCTGTGAAGGACTTTCGGAAGAAAACTGGACATAGATGCAGCTAGAATTTGCTTTACTTGATGAAGAGTCGAATATTCAAAGCTTTGATTGCGGCGAAGATCAGTTAAATTATTATTTAACTGATTTAGCTTTGTTATTTCAAAGGCGCCGATTCGGTGTTACAATCATCATGTTCGACAAAAATGACAGTAAAAAAAAAGTGATGGGATTCTATACGTTATGTCCTGCTAGTGTTCAACTTGATTCTTTGCCAGAAAAATTTTTGAAAGGTCCCAAACCAAATCCAATTCCTGCCTTTCGCATTTGTCGATTGGCGATTGACAAACATTTTCAGGGAAAAGGTCTTGGACAACTTATT
The DNA here is from genome assembly GCA_013287815.1 of Chlamydiota bacterium. GTDB lineage: Bacteria > Chlamydiota > Chlamydiia > Chlamydiales > Parachlamydiaceae > JABDDC01. The sequence goes on along the minus strand of JABDDC010000049.1, from coordinate 4,881 downwards.
TTTATTCATGCACTGCAAAAATGTTTGGATCAATCTTCCCAAATTGGAGGAAGTATCATCATCATTGACGCCAAACATGAAAAGGCTAAATCGTTCTATGAACGCTTTGGATTTATTTCTCTTCTAAATAATCCTTTGATTTTGGTCCAAACAATAAAATATATTCAGCTTCATTTTAACAGTTAGTTGCAATTAGGTTTAAAATGAAACAGAAGCATACAATACAAGCGGATCAATTTAAAGCAGAATGCCTCAAGATAATGGATGAAGTCAAAAAAACCAGACGAAGCGTCATCATTACCAAACACAATAAACCAATTGCAAAATTGGTTCCTTTTGAAGAGGGAAGCGACCATTTATTTGGCAGAATGAAAGGGACTATCCAGATTAAAGGTGATATTATTGAGCCAATAGGAAAAGCTTGGGAAGCCGATTCTTAAAAGATTGCAACAACAAAAATTTGCATTGAGATCAAATTACTATGAGCGCAAAAGTTGGTTGGATTTTTCAAATAACCTCACAGAATAAGCTAAAAGGCGATTTGTAATCTGAAAGGCATTCCAAAACATATTTTAAGCACACTTTTTTACTTTTCCTCTTTTTTTCATGAAAACCTTGTAAAAATGAAGATCTTTTATGATCCTCTTCACTCCTGGTGGCAGCGCTTCTTCATGTTCCCACGCTTTCGCTTTTTCTCCGGCGCGTTTGATATCCAGCTCTGCAAACCGAGATGCCAAGTTAGGCTGGCCATTGAGAATAATTTTCACAAATTCCGGGCATTTGAGATTTTTCATCATGGGAGTTTCAGCAATCATTGCCATGACAGTGCGTCCTAATGTATCCATGCCAGTTCTCTTGCGCTCATTTTGCTGAAATCCTCTAAAGAACCTTTCCATGCAGTTTGATGTTCTTTGGGGATAAATGAAAATAGTTTCTCCGTTTGGTCGTACTACTTTAACCGGCTTTGCGAACAACATGGGCCAATATTTTAGAATCTGCTTGATCAATTGCTTGTAAGATTTGTTTGGATTTTTTGTGATTTTATCCAACTCAATAAAGGCTTTCAGCTCTTTTTCCATGATCGTCATATCGCAGTCTACTCCATCGTCGTTAAGTCCTTTTCCTCCGCCTATAGGGGCTATTTTCATAATCTCGCGCAGATGATCAAAATCTTTGACTTTCTTCTCGAAGGCTGTCACGGTTTTTTGGAAGTCAGGATCCATAAGATAGCTTGCTAGAAAGTATTTCAATTCAGACAGTTCATTGCATTCCACCGGTTCATCTTTGAGAGTGTTGAATATGTTTTGCATTCTTTGGATGTAAGCGAGGTTGGCTCGATCGAAAGGAAAGCCATACCCGTTTAGCTCCTGCTTATACGCAAAAATCCACATGATCATGTAATAGGCCTTTACAACCTCAGGCAACTTCTGAAGAGATTCACTTTGGAGCTTTTTGTCATGATTGAGCAGTTTTGCGAGCTTTGGGTTATTGTCTATAATTTCCCGACACTTCTTTGCAATTTCCCTCAGCCGGCTAGTGACGTCGTACCGATCAAGAAGTCCAGTTAGCAGGGTGTTTTCATAATCCAGAAAAGATTTTCCGAGCCCTCTCAAAAAATGGAAGTGACATATGAGTAGCAAAGCTTCAGGAAACACTTCTTTAAAAGCCTCTAAATTTGACGCGAGCATGTCGCAGACGCCTGCTAATGGATTCCCATATTTTTCTTTCAACTTGCGTAGAAAAGCGGACACGGTCTCTGTTGATTCTTGAGCTAATTTCACACATCCTAAGACGATACTGATTCTTTCTGATATTTCTTCTGCTATGGCACACATCATATGTGCAGCCCCATTTCCCGGATGCATCGAATCAAAATACATAAAATAGCCCCCGCCCCTATGCAAAAACTGTCGAAGCTCAGGTTGCTTATCAGCAATAGCTTCAACTACGTACCAGACATATTTCTTCGCAAGATTAGCAATATGTCTTTCGCAAATAAAAATGTTTTGATTCGCCAAATCAGATTGAATTTCTAAAACAGTGCGCGATTTGAGCCAGACAGCCGTCCCGACATATTCAATGATGTCGTAACCGAAGCGACAGCCGGGAGCCACAAATTCGTCCAATTTTGTGCATTGATATTTTTTTTTACATTTTAGACAGTGTCTTATGATCTCGCGTACACGAAATGTTCCAATGTGTAAGGTGCAGACTAGTCGTTTTTTTGTTTTGAGTATGCCTAATTCTAACTCCGGATGCTCGCAGGAGCAGGTTGATTCTTCAGGCTCCAGATGGATTATCGGGGTTTTTAAAAATGCATTTTTGGAGCTGAGCTGTATTACAACTTGCTCACGGCTATGCCGTAACCGTTGAAGAGCGATTAATCCAGAGTTTTTTTTTCTAAATCCTGTTCTTCAAACACTTGTTTCACTTGTTCATAAGTAATCGAAGAGCCTCTTTTTTTCAGTCGATTCATGACATCATCTATTTTCGGAGTGGCAGAAAGGGAGCGAAGCGCCTCTATGAGTACATCGGCTACAATCCAAGAGGGAAGAGCTTTTTTCTTGTCTATTGCTTGGCGTTTTTCAAGCTGTTTTTGATGGGTAGCGTGATCGAAACTTGTATATAGGACCTGTTTTTGTGATTTGATGCTTCTAATTCTGTTGGGCTTTAATAGTTTCTGCAAGGAATTTTGAACTCGCACTCTAAAAAGCTTATCCAGTTCTGAACTAGTCTTTCCAGACTCTGATGTCGAAATAACCCATTGTAATGTGTCTATGAGGGTTCCATGCGAAGAAAAACCTATATCTCCATGATACCAAAAACCGTTTTCATCAAATTGGACCACTTCCGGCAAAGTATAATATTTTCCCATGTGAGTGTAGCTTGTCAAATAATGCAACTCTTGAAGATATCGAAAGGCTGTCATTCTTGAAGTAGCTGATATTGTCTTCAGAAGCTGCTTCATGTCGAGCACCTCATTTTTTAAAAATAGAGCTTTCAATCTATCTAAAACGTCTTTTTTCCCCATATTCCTTCCAATGTTGTTACAATGAGTGTATTAATCTAAATAATTAATACCCACTGTAACTTTTATTGGCAAGCAAAAAATAAAAATGCCCTCACACAAGATGTCAGTTTAAGGGTTATTGCAGGGGGATTTTATGTAATATGTTGGTTATTAATACATTAGGCTGTTTTTGCGAAAGATGATACAATGGGTACTTGATTGAATGTGTAAATAACTAAACGTCAGGATGTTAAGAATAAATTCAACCGAGTTTTGCGGTCATAGTCAAATTAGAGTATTTAATACTCTAGAATTAAAACAAGTGATTTTCATATAATATACTTCATAACCATATTTTATTAATAAAAATAAAAAGATAGCTTTCAACGATGTCAATTAGCAATATTACCCCTTATCAACTTTTCTTTACAAATATTAATGAACGCATTGAAGAAAGGCGTGAAGAATTCGAAGAAAGAATCGTCCGATTCAGATTAAGAGATTCATCAAATCAAATCATTCCCACTCCAACTAAATGGGAGGCTTACACACCCTTTCAAAGAGCTGCTGCAGTGGGTCGTTTAGAAGATGTCAAGAACCTTGGCCAATTAGGCTTTAAAGATTTTGTTTCATACGATTACAGAGTCAATGGAATGGCAGCATGGCAATTAGCACTCAGCTTTCGTCGTCCTGAAATTGTAAAATTTTTATTTCCCACATCGGCTTACCAAGAAGGCATTCTTCATATGCTTTCAGCAAGTAACGATCAATTATTTCAGGAACTTTGGGTTCAAGCAAGCCCTGAAGTCAGATGCAATGTTGTTGCTGCTGTAGCCAAAGACAAGCCTACACTTTTGCCCATAGCGCAGAAAGTGACCATCTATTCATCAATACTTTATTCCGATTTGAATATTTTTAAAGAACTGTGGCAGATGGCATCCTTAGAAATAAAAGGGGCATTCTGTAAGGTAAAAAATACTCGTGATGAATTTTTAGAGGTTTCCTGGATAGAATTAGCGGTTTATGTGGGAAGATGTGATATTATCGAATACCTTCTAGATGGTGATTATAATGTCAAAATCACTAATCCTAAAGGCTCTACCCCGTTAACAACAGCCTATGAAAATTTAAAAAAGATTGACAATGCGCTTCTTACTAAATTTATAGAAAAAGATGGCGGATTTACTGACGATATCGAATTGTGCAAAATATTCGGTCATCGTTTTTCACTTGAAGGGAGCCATTTTGAAGGTTTTGTTATTAGTAGAAAACAAATTTTAATTGATCAAATGCTTGAATCATTAAGTAAAATTTCCCAATTCAGCAACTTGGGACGATTTGCTTCTTCAAGGATTTTAGATATTAAAGAAGCCTTTAGGCATTCAGATAGTGCGCCCGAAATCGGTTTTGAAAGATCTCTTAAAACATGGTCTATTGTCACAAGTGGTTGGCACGGTCATTCGACATCCTCTCTCTTCATGAATCAAATTTGTGTTAAAATCGACACAGGGACAGGATCCAACAGAGGAATAAAATTTTACAAAATTCAAAATCATGATCAAGAAATAATTAAAAAAGCAATGACTACGCTTATCAATAATTGTAAACAGCAGGTTTCAAGCGATATTGGAGCCATTTATTTTCATGAGACAATTGATGAAGAATTGAATCTTGAACTTTTTGCATGGCTTCCTTTTGAACAGAAAGTTGGAAATTGTGTTTGGAGTTCTTACAAGGCAGCCTTATTGACTCTTATGATTTTGCAGGAAGTCACTCAAACTAGCGGACTTCTCGATAAAGATACATTGCAAAAAGTTTATAATATTCTTCTAAACGATTTTGTTATGTGGGAAAGTTTAGACAGGACATGG
>JABDDC010000048.1 GCA_013287815.1 Chlamydiota bacterium | reverse complement strand
CGGGTATAAAAAATCAGGAGTTAACAATGGCCAGCAAGCGTGAAAACATTAAACTTAAGAGTTCAAAAAGCCACCACCACTACTATACGACTAAGAATAAAACCACTACGCCAGGGCGCCTAACCTTAAAGAAGTATGATCCGGTTGTGCGTGAAAAAGTAGAATACAAAGAAACCAAGTAAAAAAAAGCTAAGTAAAAGGCTAAATGCTAAAATAGCAAAAATGATTTCAGTATATAGCGAGTCCATTTCTTTAGTCTTTTACTTAGCCTTTAATTCGAAGGGATTATGTTTGAACTGTCTGTCGCGTGCAAGTATCTGATCCCCCGCCGCCGTCAGCTTTCGGTCTCTATCATCAGCCTCATTTCAATTTTTGTCATTGCTTTAGTCGTATGGCTGATCGTCGTGTTTTTTTCTGTCACTGACGGTCTTGAAAAAAACTGGGTGAACAAGCTGACAGCCTTGACAGCACCCGTCAGAATAATCCCAACCGATGCCTATTATAATTCCTATTACTACCAGGTTGATAGCATCAGCGACGCATCTGGATACGCTCCCAAAACTATTGGGGAGAAACTTCGGGCAAATAAAACAGATCCGTATGATCCTGAATTTGATCAGGAGATCCCCTCCTTTTGGCAGATGCCAGACCGCCAATTTGATAGCTCTTTGCGTGATTTGGTTAAGGGCGTTTACGAAAGCATCAAAGAAGTCAAAGGTGTTCCGGGCATTGCTGGACAGGATTTCGAGCTAACCTCGAGCCATATCCAACTTAAGCTGCTGCGTCCGGCCCCCATCTTCCATGCCCAGAATATTTTCGGAGGATCAGCCCAATCATATCTTTCTTATCCAGCTTTTCTTGGCAATTTTGAACCCGACAATGGCAACTTGGACAAAATCTTGTTTGCAATGACCCCACAAGATGTTAATAACGTCTTCAGCCTGCTTGATGTAAAGGAAGAACCAAACAAAGAAGAAAACTCCGTTTCTCGATTTAATCCTGCCGTCTATCAAGAACGTTTAGCCGATTTTTTCCAGGCAATGACTATCACCGGATTGAAAACTCGCTCATTTGGGTGGAATATTCCCCGCATTTTTCTTCCTAAAGAGTTCGCCTGGGAAGGGATTGGAATACTTAAGGATCAAACAGTCAAACGGATTGTTCTTCCGACAACTGTCGCACATTTGGCAAAAATTAAAAAAGAGCTGGAAGACCAAGGGTTGAACGTCGTCATTGGAAAGTTATCCTCAGATGAGTCTGAGATACTCTTTAATGGCACAAAGATAACCCCATTCCTCCCCATTACTCTAGAAGGGGGAACTCCCTTAAACGGACAGCTTATAGATGAGTCAATCAAATCAGCCAAAAGAAATAGCGACGTAAAATTCGTCATCGATTTTGAAGTTCAAGGGAGTATTCTAAAGGGTATTATTCCCTATAAAGGCATTGACCTAGGTTCCTTCAAGAAGAATGAGAATACAGGAATGTCCCTCTTTTGGGTAACGCAAAAAAATGGATCGTATCTGCTTCCCAAAGATGACAACGTCGGCGATGGCATTCTCTTGCCTAAAAGTTTCCGTGAAGCTGGAGTCTTAGTTGGTGATCGAGGACAGCTTAGCTACTTTTCCCCGACTGCTACAACAGTACAGGAGCATTATATCCCAGTTTTTGTAGCCGGATTCTACGATCCGGGCATCATTCCCATCGGCGGCAAGTTCATCCTCGCAAGTCAACCGGTTTCATCGTTAATCCGCTCCTCGCACCAGCCAGACGACAAGTCTGCCTTGACCAACGGAATCAATATCCGCTTCAACAATATATCGCAGGCCGATGAGGTCAAAAAACAGTTGCTTAATGGACTGAAGGAAAAAGGGCTCAACCGTTACTGGAATATCGAGACCTACCGTGAATATGAATTCACTAGAGCTATCATCCAGGAACTCCAGAGCCAGAAAAACATTTTCATGCTTATTGCCATCGTGATCATAGTCATTGCCTGTTCGAATATCATCTCGATGCTGATCATTCTGGTCAACGATAAGAAAATTGAGATAGGTATCTTGAGGTCTATGGGAGCCACTACCAAAAGCATCGCACTGATCTTTGGCATAGCCGGGGCCATCATCGGCATTCTGGGCAGCGTCATCGGCATCGCGGCGGCATTGCTGACTCTGCATAATATGGGATTGCTCATCAATTTGTTGAGTACTTTGCAAGGGCACGAGGTCTTTGCAGCATCATTTTATGGCGAAATTCTTCCTCATGAAATGAGTTATGAAGCTCTTTCCTTCGTCCTTTTTGCTACAGTTGGAATCTCACTGCTGGCCGGCGTCGTCCCTGCCATCAAAGCCTGTTTGCTCCGCCCGGCCCAAATATTCAATTCATCAGGAGGATAATGATGGCTCCCCTCCTGAAAGCAAATAAAATACGAAAAGCATTCCATTACCCCTACCATACTCAGATCCTCAACGGCATCGACCTCACCGTCATGCCAGGAGAATCTGTCGCCATCGTTGGCCGATCAGGCGAAGGAAAAAGCACCCTGCTCCAGATCCTTGGCACGTTGGAAGAGCCCTGTGAAGGGACAGTCCATATCTGCAATGATATGGTGTCTAAGAAGAATAAGACTAGGATCAGGAATGAAGAAATCGGATTTGTTTTTCAATCGTTTCACCTGCTGGAAGATTACACAGCCCTGGAAAATGTCCTAATGCCGGCCATGATAGGCGGCCGCAGCACAGTGAAAGGTAGCCCATCCTATAAGCGGGGCATGGAGCTTTTAGCACATGTAGGACTCGAAGAGCGTGCCCATTTTCAGTCCAAAGTGCTATCAGGAGGGGAAAAACAGCGGGTCGCCCTAGCCCGAGCCATGTGCAACGACCCCAAAATCATCTTCGCCGACGAGCCCTCAGGAAACCTCGACAGTCAGACCGCCGAACTTATCCATCAACTTCTGTTCAGCTTTGTCAAAGAAGGAAAGGCCCTGGTTCTTGTTACTCACGACAAAGAACTCGCAAAACGCGTCTCCACCTGCTATGAGCTCACAAATCACATGTTGGAACTAGGTTAAACCTGGAAACGGCGATTCGAAGGGGGGGTCCAAGAATTGCACATCTTTCTGTTCTTGAGTTTCAATTTCTTTTTTTAGCTTTTCCGCTATACCCCACAAAATTTTTGTAATGGTGCCTAATGCAAAGAAAATAATGCTAGATTTTACAATGAACCTTGTCGAGAAAGCACAATCCACAAACTTAGATGCGGTATATGAACCTGCCAGACTGCAGGTAATATCCTTAATCAGGTAAGGAATTTCCCCGAAAAGCTCACCCCTGGTAAATTCTAAGTGGGAATACTCCTCTTTATTGACTTTTTTACTTTCAAGAGCTTCTTGTGTCCTAATCACAAAATATGAAGAAAATAGACTATCTATAGAATGAATGACCGGATGAGAAAGGCATTCAGAAATAAATATCCAATCCCAGCAGTGTCGTCTGAAAGTCTCAAGGTAAGTGTTATCCCTCACTTCATCGAAAGGATCGCAACGTTGACCAAGAGTAGCTTTCGCGCCTAGAATAGAATAACTGCATATTTCCTTAGCTATAGTAATCAGAAGAGGTTGCATAATATACGAGTTAAGATTGAGAATTTGTCCTTTCGACCAAAAATATTTATCTACAGCATAGTAGGTTGTTGCTAATAGAATAGCATTGGCGCAATGCTGGATTGTTTTAATTGCATGAGCAAATCTTGGATAACACTCTTGTCCTTTTGTTGCACTAAATTGGATGAGCAAATCAATGGGAGTAAACACTAGCGGAAACAGCAGGTTGTGACGGTAGTCAGGAAATTTCCCGTTAAATATCCTTGAGCCAAAAAATGAAATAGCACTAAGCATGCTATATCTCCCCAGGCTATCTAAAAGCATAGCCTGAGGAATTACGTTCTCTATTATAGGAGGCATAAATCAATCCTAGGTTTTAAATTTTCTTGCGGTTAAGTATTTGTGCTCAGCAACGATTGATGACTTTTGTCCTATTGAAAACTCACTGGCATTAATTTCGAACTTTCTGTCTTTTAAAGAGGCGATATTTTCTTTTTGAATTTCGACAGTTTTGAAGATACTTATATCAATATTTACTTTTTCAGTCGGGAAATTAAATTGAGCTCTTAAATCCACCTTTGGAAATGGGCTAGTATTTAAGGGTAAATTAGCGAAAAGAGTTTCACCCTTTCTTTTTTTTCGATTATATCTTATTTCCTGTTCAATCTTATTTTCTTCAATTGCCTTAGGCTTTTCAAGATCGATGTTCTTTTCCTTATTTTTGATCTCAGGTAATTCAACTTTCATTTGGTTTGACTCTAAGGCTGAGTAAAAAGTTGATAAGATCTGAAATAGAAATCTTAATCTACTCATTTGACTAATGGGTAACATTACTGCGATCATGGCGCTGAAGAATCCATTGACAGGCAATACTTTAGATAGGGCCCCTAAGGCGATGGTTTGAAAAATAATTTTAATAATCTCAATACGTGCAATTTCAAGAAATTTAAATTTTACATCAATATTTTGGTATGCATTTACTTGGCTATAAGAGCGGATTCCAAGTAATGAAGATATAGCTGAATCGATTATATCAGCTCTATTTTCTATTGAAGTAATAATCTTCCAGCTGAATTTTTTCAAAGAATTTACGTTAACGTCTTCTTGAGCAGGACGATTACCTAGACATTTGATAGCGATTATACCAATGATAAAAATAACACTGACTCCTGCAGCTAATTTACAATAAGGAATAACATAACCGATTAAATTGCCTACTACCTGGTCTTTATAGCTATCAATAAAATACCCCAAAATCTTTGTTTCAAGCTTTTTAAAACTATAATCAGCTAGGGATGCTAAGGTTCCAAAGCCGAAGATGGCTAAAGTGCCTAAGCAAATGGTCTCAGTAGCTGTTGTTCTATAATCACGTAATAGTGGTTTTTTGGACGGTGATTCACTAGAAGTGTCGTAATAATAAGTAGAAGTTAAAAAGCACTTACAATTTGTTTTAAACTCGTTAGGGAAGTTAAACTCTACTTTATTATTAGAAAGTATAGTGTTATTCATAAACATCCTTGGTATTAATTTATACTCTGATTTTAATTAATATTTTAATTATTGTCAAGAGAAGATTGTTTTTTTATAGAAATTATAAATCTTCCGTTGAAGCTTTTCGGCTTCTACGCGCGGGGCTGACATCTTGTGCCGCTTCCGCGGCTATATGTCCAGACTCAAATGTGGGTAAAAGGCAGGCCACGGCAGCGGTGTAAGTGGGCTGCACACCTCTCCAAAGCGCTGCGCGCCGTCTCGGGCACGGGATATATTGTGCTGAGACCAGTTTTTTCTTGACAGTGCGGGGGATATCGGTGAAGATATAATAAAAATCAAAGAAAATGATAGCATGAGATTTATTCAAGCTTCCAAACCTTCTAAGCTAGGTTTTACCATCATATCCCTGGCACTGGCCTTTGTGTGCGTCCTTTCTTTCCTTTCATTGATAGAATTTTGTGTCGAGCATTGCTCATCCAATCAAGATTACCGCCTTTTTGGGATCCATTTTGCCTGGGTAGGGCTAGTTTTTTTTCCTGCATTGTTTATTTTTCATTTGCTTTCATTGAGAGTTCCTTTATTTATACTATTAACAGGCTGGGGCATTGCAAGCGCCCTAGGGGCCGAGCTGATGTTTATTGGAATCCAATATTACCAAATCGGACACTGGTGCCCCCTGTGTATGAGTATCGCAGCCGCTTTAGGTATCGCCGGAGCTGTTTATATTACCGGCTTTATCAAAAACATTATCAACAACCAGGGTGAAATAATGAATAAAATTAGACAAGCTTTTGCAACCTTTTCCATCGTAATTCTCGGATTTTTAATTGCTCTCATTGGTGTCAGCAAGGTAAACCCCGCCGAGGCGGCCGCGGCCGAAATGAAAGATAAACTAGCCTTTGGCAAGGTGGGGAGCCCCATCGAAGTGTATTTTGTAACTGACTGGTACTGCAAGGCGTGTAGAAGGGTCGATCCCCTAATCGAAAAGATCTATCCGGACCTCCGTAAAGAAGCAGCCATCTTTTTTATCGACTACCCTATTCATAAGAACAGCACCAACTATGTCCCTTTTAATATTTCTTTTCTGGTTAATAACAAGCCTCAGTATTTTAATGCGCGCAATCTTTTACTTGACTTAGCCTCTAAGAATGATGCACCGACCGACAAAGATGTCGAAGCAGCCGTAAAAAAATATAATATCCAATTCAGAGAACTCCCCTACCTCGAAGTCAAAAATGGAATGGACTACTTTGAAAAAATCGTCGATAAATTCCAGTTGAGTTCAACGCCAATCCTCATCGTCACCAACACCAAAACCAATAAAGTGATCAAGCTTGATGGTTTAACAGAGATAACGGAAGAGAGAATCAAGAAAGCGCTTGAGGACGTGAAGAAGTAGTATATCTAGTAAAAGAGGCGCCTAAATTTCAACGCAAAGGCGCAAAAAACGCAAAGGTGTCACGGAGGACAAAAAATTAAACACAGAGGCACAGAGATCACAGAGGAAGAATTTAAAAAAATAAAAAAAATATTAATCTCTTCTGCTTTTTCTTTTTAAATTGAATGCCTTTCTCTGTGATCTCTGTACCTCTGTGCCTCTGTGTTTAATTTGTTGTTCTGCGTGACTCCTTTGCGTTCTTTGCGCCTTTGCGTTTAAATTTAAGATATTTTTTTTTCGAATTCCGAATTAAGGGACTACAATGAAATTTGCGACGAAAGCTATTCATGCCGGCTGGGAGCCGGACAAGGCGACGGGGGCAGTGATGCCGCCGATCTATATGACTTCTACTTTCGAGCTGGATGAACCTGGGCTGAGCCGCGGATTTGAATACACAAGAGCCAACAATCCCAACTTCGAAATCCTTGAGAAAACATTAGCCTCGTTGGAAGACGCCAAGCATGCTACCGTCTTTTCGTCGGGCATGGGCGCTTTAACAGCCTTGGTATCAACATTATCGCAAGGCGACGAAATAGTTGCCTTAAACGGCATCTATGGAGGCACCTACCGACTCTTGACAAAGGTATTTAGTCGGTTTGGCGTGAAATTTACCAATCTTTTAACTGTCACCCCGGACGAGATCGAAAAAGCCTTACAGCGCAAGCCCAAATGGCTCATGTTCGAAACTCCTACCAATCCCCTAATGAATATTTTTGATATTGCCGAACTGTCGAAAATGGCTAAAAAATACGACGTCACATCCGTTGTTGATAATACCTTTGCATCCCCTTTCTGTCAGAACCCACTGACGCTGGGAGCTGACATCGTATGGCATAGCACGACCAAGTACATTGGCGGCCATTCGGACGTTTTGGGAGGTGTCGTCATGACCAATGACGACGAATACAAAAAGACCATGGACTTCTCCCGCAAAACCCTTGGCGTCAATCCTAGTCCATTCGACTGCTGGCTGATCACCAGAGGCGTAAAAACGCTCTGTGTCCGGATGGAACAGCATCAAAAGAATGCGATGGCAATCGCCAAGTTTTTAGAAAGTCACTCAAAAGTCAGTAAAGTCAACTACCCCGGGCTCCCCTCTCATTCCGGTCATCAGATCGCTAAAAAACAGATGAGGGCCTTTAACGGGATGATGTCTGTTGAATTCAAACTCCCGCAAAAAGAGCTCATGAAGCTGATCTCTTCACTTAAATACTTCACCTTGGCCGAAAGCCTCGGAGGGGTAGAATCACTCGTCAGCCATCCTGCTTCTATGACCCATGCCATCCTTCCCAAAGAAGAAAGGGAGAAGTTGGGCATCACCGATAGCCTCGTCCGTCTCTCCATCGGCATCGAAGATTCTGAGGACCTTATTGAGGATTTAAAGACGCATTTATAAGTCTCGCTAAAAATTAAACACAGAGGCACAGAGATCACAGAGAAAAGCAAAGAAGTATTATTAAGTTGTTTTTTATTAGATGCTTTTGTATTTTTTCTCTAAGACATTTAAAAACCCTCTGTGACCTCTGTGCCTCTGTGTCTCTGTGTTTATTTATTTGCGTCATTTTAAAAGGATTCACTATGGACTTTACATTCTTGGATTACATCCAGAATCAGCTGACAGACCTGGAGTACCAGGGGCTTTACAAGCAGGAACGAGTGATCGCATCGCCACAAGACGCTCAAATAACCCTTGCCGATGGAAAGAAAGTACTTAATTTTTGTTCCAACAACTACCTAGGCCTTGCAGATAACATCGACGTAATCAACGCCGCCATCGACAGCTACGATAAATACGGATTCGGACTTTCATCAGTCCGCTTCATTTGCGGCACCCAGACCATCCACAAGGAGCTGGAGAAAAGGATTTCTGAATTCCTTGGCACCGAAGACACCATCCTCTACAGCTCTTGCTTCGATGCTAACGGCGGACTTTTTGAGCCGCTTCTCGGCGCTGAAGACGCTGTCATCAGCGATGCCCTAAACCACGCCAGCATCATCGATGGGATCCGTCTGTGCAAAGCTCAGCGCTTCCGCTACGACAACAACGACATGAAAAGCCTTGAAGAACAGCTTAAACTTGCCAAAGATACCCGCTACAAAATGATCGCCACCGACGGGGTCTTCTCCATGGATGGTATCATCGCCAACTTGTCTGATATCTGCGACCTTGCCGAAAAGTATAAAGCGATTGTGATGGTCGATGACTGCCACGCCGTCGGCTTTTTAGGCCCCACCGGCCGTGGCAGTCAGGACTACTGCAATGTGATGGGACGGATCGATCTGATCACAGGAACATTAGGAAAAGCCCTAGGTGGTGCCCTTGGAGGATATACTTCCGGTAGAAAGCCCTTGATCGACTGGCTCCGGCAGCGCTCCAGACCCTACCTATTCTCCAATACGCTTGCCCCAAGCATCGTCGCTGCTTCAATCAAAGTACTCGATCTCATCGATAACTCTGACGACCGGCGAAACCGTCTGTTGACCAACAGCCGCTACTTCCGCGACAAAATGTCTCTTCTCGGATTCAATCTAGTCCCAGGCAACCACCCTATCATCCCCGTCATGCTGGGCGATGCCAAGCTAGCCCAAGACTTTGCAGCTAAAATGCTCGACAACGGCGTCTATGTCATCGGATTCTCCTACCCTGTAGTACCGATGGGGAAAGCACGCATCAGGGCGCAGATGTGCGCCAACCACACCGAAGACGAGATCGACCACGCAGTCGCCGCCTTCGAGAAGGTTGGTAGGGAGTTAAAAGTCATTTAGAGGTAAAACTAGAAAATACTTGGAAGTCCGTATGAAAGCGATAATGAAAAAAGAAAAGAAGCCGGGACTGTGGATGGAAGATGTCCCAATGGCTGTCTGCGGTGATGATGAGGTCCTCATCAAAACTAAAAAGAATGCCATCTGCGGCACCGACGTCCACATCTACCAATGGGATGCCTGGGCGCAGAAAACGATCCCCGTCCCGATGATCATCGGTCACGAATTCATGGGCCATATCTCCCAAGTCGGGAAAAATGTCAAAAATTTGAAGGTTGGACAAAGAGTGTGCGGCGAAGCACACTCCATCTGTGGCCTATGCCCCCCATGCCGCCTAGGTCAAAGACACTTGTGCATGAATACTAAAGGGCTTGGAGTCAACCGTCCAGGCGCTTTTGCCCAGTACTTTGCTCTTGCCGCAGAAAATGTCTTTATCCTGCCAGATGATATTTCAGATGATGTTGCAGCCATTTTTGATCCTTTTGGAAATGCCGTCCATACAGCCTTGTCATTTGACCTGGTCGGCGAAGATGTCTTAATCACAGGCGCCGGACCCATCGGCATTATGGCTGCAGCAGTCGCCAAAAAAGCAGGCGCTAGACACGTCGTCATAACCGATATAAATGATTACCGCCTCGACCTGGCTAAAAAGATGGGGGCTGTCACCGTCAATATCAAAAAACAAACAGTCGAAAATGCAGTGCAGGCTCTCGGCATCAACAGTGGATTTACAGTAGGATTGGAAATGTCCGGTCACCCTAACGGCCTGACAACCCTTTTAGAAAAGGTTCGCCATGGAGGTAAAATTGCCTTGCTGGGGATAATGCCCTCAGGTACAGGCATAGAATGGGATCTGGTCATTTTCAAGATGCTGACACTAAAAGGAATTTATGGGCGGGAAATCTTCTCAACCTGGTACAAGATGGTCCACCTGCTGGAAGGCGGATTGGATTTAAACCCTATTATCACCCATCATTTCAACATAGACGATTTCGAGAAAGGGTTCCAAGTTATGCTCTCTGGGCAGTCCGGAAAGGTCATATTAGATTGGTAAATGAAGTGGCTGTGCGGCTATTTATTCCATTCATCAACAAGCTTCCAAAGAAACTCAGATAGTTTGGAATCATTTTCCAATGCTATATTCCCTAATAATGTTTTGCTAATTTCAATTTTTGCTGGATGGATATTCTCGAGCTCATAAAGTGGAATTGCAGTGACATCTAATTCGTCAAATCTGGCTTCATAACCGGAGGTCCTCTCATGCATTTTTTTGAGTGTATCTTTGATCTCCGCTTTCTTTTCCTTAGTCACATGCTCTTTTCCTAAGGTTTTCAACAACTCTTTGACCTCAACATCCAGAATCCAGGAAAATTCTACGTCACTAAGTCTATCAGTCAAATTAGTTTTGACATCATCGGTTAATTTTACTTTTACTCGAACTGCTTTCTCAAGTTCACTTAATACTGTTTCACGCTGCTTTTCGTAGAGATCCTGACCAATCTTTGTTTTTCCATATGGCCTTTTTAAGGCTTTCAATGCTTCACTTAAGCCGGCTTTAACAATTTCAGAAACCTTGAAATCTTTCGTTAGGATGTCGATCTCTTCCTTCAGGGGAAGAGCTGCCGTTGCTCCAGCTCGGCCGCGTGTTTCAGTTGGAGGAGCTTCTATTGAAGATCTCTTTCTAGATTTAGCATCCAGAGTCTGAATGATCCCCCGCTCTCGCAAAGAATCCTGATAGGAAGCATCAAGATTAATTTCTACTTCGCTTTCTGATGGTTTTTGCCTTAACTTTCTGAAAAATTTACCCAAAACAAGCTCATTCTCTGTGGAGGCATTCTTTAATAAATTAGTTAGCTCCTCAATCGTAGTAGTCTTCTTGAAATATAAACCCGGTCTTTCGATCCCTATAGCAGCATCCTCCAGGATTTCATTGATGATTCTCATTTTGCTTTCGATTAAATCTTTAAAATTTTCTTCTATAAATTTTTTATGTGTAATTATTGGCTTTAAAGATCGTTCATATAATGCACTGGGCAACTTTGACAACTCCGACTTCTGACTCTCTGTTGGTGCATGGCCAAAAGTTAATTTAAATAATTTAATTAACTCTTTTTTATCTGATATTGTATTTTTGTATTTAACCTTCTCACCAACATCAAGTCTGACAAAATGGCCCATCATAGTCGCAAGGCCTGATTTAAAAGCATCCACCTTCATCGATTCGTTATCCTTACCGGTCAGGCCTAGACGCTCAACTATTGTTTGAACAGCTTGTCCTTTATTGAGCTTGACTAACTTAAGTTCACCTTGTCCCACTTCTTGTCTGGGGTCGACTGGGGGAAGGTTTGATGGAATGCTCATAAAAACCTCTTATTGGGTTTTGTTAAAGTTCAAAAGAAGACAGATTTTCACTCACAGATTTACCCGAAGCGCTTACTCCACTTTCAGGGGTTCGTGGACTAGATGGAGTTGTAGGCGATGGGGTGCTTGATGATGTAGATGATGGGCTTGTTGTTGGCGTATAGCCGCTTCTAGAACGTTG
>JABDDC010000047.1:4414-12073 GCA_013287815.1 Chlamydiota bacterium | reverse complement strand
GTGATTTTAGATACCTAATATTAGCCCGATACGGGCCATCCATCTTCAATTCCTTAAGCAAGGTAAAAAAAAGCGTCCTTAGCCAGTGAAGATAAATTATCATCAAACTTTTTCGCTTGGCGTATGAGGTTAACTGTCCAAATGTCGTCTGTCATACCCTTCTGTTTTATGCTCTTTTTGTTCATCAAATCTGTTTTCTTCAAGTTTGAATTGTGTGTGTAAGTTAGTTGTTGTAGAAGGAACTAGGAGATTAAGTCGTTCTCTCCAGTCGACTGGAACAGTATCATCCGGTTTTGGAGACTTTTTTAAAAGTTCTACAATCTGTTCAACAACATTTTCCACATCAAGTTTTAATGCCTGTTCCCTTTGAATGAGATAAGTTAAATTATTGTTCTCTGGGGGGTATTCCGCAAATCCTAGAGCTAAAAGCCCCATAGCGATTATTTCGGCAGTGGTTGCGCCTCCAGTCTTGCCTATGTAGAGATTACTCATGCTATATAGTTCAGAAACAGTAATGGCATCGATCCAACCTAAAGATCTATAATTGAGCTCTTCCTTTTTAGGAAATGCTTCGTCGATTTCAGTCCTTAAAGTACTATTGTTTCCACAGGCTATCATCATGGTTGTTGGAGGTAGGGATTTACTTATATAAATCTGATTAAGAATTTTCATGATTTTATCTTTACAGGCTCCTTGTGAGCCTGACATCACAAAAAGAATTTTATGTCCCTCTTTGATTTCCCATTTTTTTCTTAGTTCTGCAACTTCTGAAGATCGTTTGATCTCTTTTCTAAGAGGATAGCCAAGGACTTGAACTTGACTCTGAGATAGGACGGCCGGAATCCCTATGGTGTCTGAAGCTGGAATCAAGAATTGAATTCCAGAAGCATTACTAATTCCTTCAAGATATTTAGGTATTAAACCAAAATTGCAAAAACCATAGTCACAATGGACGATTTTCATAGGGACATTGAGGCGTGATGCTATAGCAACTTGCTGAAGCTCATCGGGGTTAGTATGACAATGTTGCTAATCTTAGAAGTTGTCTCATGGTTATGCTCTTTGCAAGAGATTGCATGAATAAAGGTATCCCAGGATGAATGCAAAGATAAGGGGAGAGAAGCACGAAATGAACTCATTGCAGAGAGATTGGCACAACCTAAATTGAAGCAATTCATTCTTAAGAATTTTTCAACAACATTTTGCGCCGCTTGTTGCTTTGAAAGTGTCGGTAATAGCAAGTCACGATAACATTTCCAAATGTGATCCGCCCAAGAAATATCGGATAAGCTTTCTCTCAGATCACGATGGAGGTCGGACTCAAACACAATTTTGGGGAAAATAGTTCCCGAAATGGTGGTTAGTGAATCATTTTGACTGAGTTGGAATACCTGATGTGTAGATGTTGGAAGAAAACTAATTGGCACCATAAAATCCCTTTAATATATCGAAAAACATTCAAAATTTAGTTTTGGACAACACGAAAACTTTCGCGATTTGATTATTATAAGTCATTTCATATATAAATACAGAAATGCCCTTGGAAGTCAGCAATCCAGACCACTTCCATTTTTCAGTGGAAGCTGCTTCTTGTAAGCTTTACGATAATATCAGACTAAAAACATTCAAAACAAACTAAATTCAGCAATTTTTACTAAAAAACGGAGGCAGGCTGACAGCTTCGCACTGCCGGTAACGCGAGCGCGAGGGGGTACGCGAGATGTTCAGACGTGACTTATTGACTTATTTATTGGCATGACAATAAGTCAACAAGTCACGTCTGAACATCTCGCACAATGGGCGCAGGGAATGAAATGATGTCAATCACGCAAATTTTATGCATTAGAGTGAAAAAACTGGTATTAATCAACACAAATCAGCACAATGTAGCCTTCCTTAACCTGTTCAAGGGGTACTTCGCGTGAAGGAGCGAGTTTTCATTAGTGGTGTGCAAAAAGAACTTGCAGATGAGCGGCGCGAGACGGCCGGCTTCATCCGCAACGACCCGCTTCTCCGTCGATTTTTTGACGTGTTCCTCTTTGAAGAACTGCCAGCAAGCGATCGCTCTACCGAGGAAGCTTATATTGCTGAATTGGACCGTGCTTCTATTTACACCGTGCTTCTATTTACATTGGTTTCTTCGGTAACAAGTATGGTTGGGAGGACAATCAGGGTCTTTCACCTACGGCACGTGAGTTTGTCCACGCTACCTCAAGTGGTATAGTCCGTCTCATCTTTGTTAAGGGAGAGGATGACACTGATCGTCATCCAAAAATGCAGGCATTGATTAATGAGGCAGGAAGCGAACTAATTCGTCGGCGTTTTAGTGGCCTTGCTGATCTTGTGACTGCATTGTATGCAAGCCTGGTTGAACATCTTGAACGAACCTGGCGCTTGCGCACACGACCTTTCGATGCATCAGCCTGCCCAGATGCTTCATTTTCAGATATTGCGGAAGACAAACTCAAATGGTTCCTTGGGATGGCTAGACGTGAACGCCAATACCCCCTGCGTGAGGACACACCGATTACAGAGGCATTGGCCCACCTGAACCTTTTGGATGCTGGCCAGCCCACTCATGCCGCCATCCTTCTCTATGGTAGGCATCCTCAACGTTTCCTGCCAGCTTCGGAGGTTAAATGCCTTCATTTCCATGGCGTCAACGTACAGAAACCTATTCCCTCTTATCAAATCTACAAAGGTACTGTATTCGAACTGGTTGATCAGGCCGTAGATTTTGTCATGTCAAAGATTACCCGTTCGGTGGGTACCCGCGCACTAGGACCGCAAGTTCCTGTGGAGTATGAGCTTCCACGGGAGGCTGTCGCAGAAGCCATTGTCAACTCTGTGACACATCGTGACTATGCTAGCAACGCGAGTGTTCAGGTTATGCTCTTCGCCGATCGTTTGGAAGTATGGAATCCGGGAGTGCTACCCTCGAGCCTGACTTTGAAACAGTTGCGCCTCCCCCATGCGTCTGTTCCGCGCAATCCGCTGATAGCCGAGCCGATTTTTTTGGCTCATTACATAGAGAAGGCTGGCACAGGAACCTTGGACATGATTGCATTATGCCGCGCAGCCGGTTTGATCGAGCCTAGCTTCCGACAGGATGGCGGTCAGTTCGTTCTGACGCTTTGGCGACCTACCTCGCAAGTCACCCCCCAAGCTACCCCTCAAGCTACCCCCCAAGCTAAGGGTGTACACCTCTTGTTTACGCGGCAGGACCTGGAAGAGGTCGCAAAAGCCCTGAATATACGACCTGAACTAGTCACCGAGCAGATTGCTCAGCAGATACTTGACATGTTGGAGGCTATAGACATAGTGCCAAAATCAAGAGATGAACTCCAAAAAATAGCTGGGCTGCAGGATCGCAAGCACTTCAGGAGGACTTACCTTGAACCTCTATTGAACACCGGGTGGCTAGAACGGATGATCCCGGATAAGCCAACCAGCCCCTTGCAAAAGTATGTCATTACTAAGAAGGGACGGGCCTGGCTCATGACTGTAAAGGGAAATAGAGGTTAAAGAAACGGGAAGCGCTGCGACATTACGCAAATTTTACGCACTTGACTGAAAAAGACTGGTATAAAACAGCACAAATCAGCACAATAGGAGCTTATTTAACTCGCTTAGGGAGTTGCGCCAGTGTTTGCTAGTCTGTGCTCACAGATACTTCTCGACAGACTTAAAATC
Source organism: Chlamydiota bacterium (assembly GCA_013287815.1). GTDB lineage: Bacteria > Chlamydiota > Chlamydiia > Chlamydiales > Parachlamydiaceae > JABDDC01. The sequence goes on along the minus strand of JABDDC010000047.1, from coordinate 8,380 downwards.
TCTTGCTCGCAAGGGCGTGCCGGTTCGAGTCCGGCTCCGCGCATTCTTTATACACAAGGGTTTAGGTCTTTATTGACTTAGACCCTATTTTATTGAGATTAATTTTGTCCAACCCCTGTCCAACTTTCTTCGTGAATATGAGTTCTGATTTGAACGGTAAGATTATGATGGAAGTAGCTATTTAAACTCGGAAATGGTGATTACAAGCGCCTTCAGACCCTCATTTGATCCAGGTACCAAGTGATATGTAAAGAGTGTAATAGAACACAACAGACTATGACCTTGTTGCATAATTCATCTTAAGTTATTGTTTGTTAGCGTGTTACAAAAAACGACAATTCTACTTAAGTCATTGATAACAAATTGCATAGGCTGATTTATGTAACAAGGTCTTTTTTTTAAATTGCAAAATTTATAACACTTTTAGTTTACATTTATATTTGATTAGTGCAATAATTTATTTAGAGTAACTTGTATTGAGGTTAATAATGATTAATTCCGATTATAATTTAAATAATTTCATGCAAGAATTATCTCATTCTTCACCAAAAGAGAAGAATGAAAAAATAAAGGGGTTCATTAATAGTATATATTCTTCTCCCTCTGATATTTCGTCTAAACGTCTTTTTTTAAAGAGTTTATCTAAAAAATTAAAGGAAAGTGGAGATGTCGAATTATCAAAAAAAGTTTGGATTGCCGCTTCTTCTTCTTTAAAACCTTCCTTGAAAAATTTACCTGATGATCTCCTACATGAAATTTTTACCTATCAACAACTCCCTCCTGATATTACTCAAGATATTTCTAGTGATGCTAAAGATGTAGGACAAAAATCTGATGTAATCCTCATAGATAGAATTAATAAAAATAAATTACCGGTAAAGAATTGGGGTATGAATGAAGCTCAACTGGAATTATTTCTTAAAACCTATGGTGATAAAATCGAATTTCTTGATTTTGGATTGGCTGACGCTTTATACGAAGAACCTCAAATTAAGAACCCTTTAAAATATCTGAAATATTGTCCAAATGTTATATCGCTCTCATTAAAAAATAATAAGTATAATTTAGCAAGGATTTATAATTTAGGGTCATCTTTTGTCCAAGAGCTTTTATCTGCTAATTTAAGGGATCGTATAAAAATAACTTTTACAACTTCAGAGGAGAAATCGTTTCTTACACGAGATAAAAACCTTCCTATTTTCCTATGATTCTACCTCAAATGTTATAGCGGGGAAGATAGTATAATTCCATTCACCATGAAACTGATTTTTACTTATGACAATTCCCGCAAAATCATTTTCGTCTACTTCCTTGCCCTTGGAATACTCTCTGTAGTCAATCTGAGCTTGTATTTGCAGACCCTTTGTCGTTTTTGTACTCCCTATCAGTTGCACAACAGCCTCTTGACTTATCAAGGGAACTCCTCGCCAATTTTGTGTGATGTAACTAAACATCTTATGCTCAATTTTATTCCACTTACTCGTTCCTGGTGGGAAGTGGGAAACATGAATCTCTAAATCCAATTCGTTGGCAAGCTTCTGTAGCTCCCACTTCCACAACCTTACCCTGTAGCCATTGCTACCGCCGCAATCAGCAGTGATCATCAGTTTCTTAGCTTTTGAATAATCATTTTTTCCCATTTTCAACCACCAACATCGTATGGTATTGACTGCAAATTCAGCCGTATCGCTTGTAATGCCTACACTCACCCAGCCCTTGTTTTTACCAATATCGTAGACCCCGTAGGGAGCTACTTTGCCGTTTTCTTTATCAGGAAAGTCGTGGACATTTACCTTCAAAGGGTCGCCTTTTTTTCGATACTCTCGACCTTCATTTTTGTACTCACCAATGAGCTCTTTCTTTTTAGTATCGACTGAAATAACAGGTTCACCTGCATCTAAAAAGGCCTTTGCTTGATCATTGATGTGTTGAAATTGCGCATTTCTGTCAGGCACGGACTTTCCCTCCTTGTCTTTTCTGTTTAATTGTAGACTATAATCCAATTGCCTTAACAAGTCTCCCACTGTCGAGTGACAAACATCATAGCCCTGCTTTTTAAGTTCGGAAGATAATTTTCTTAGCCCCTTGTTCGTCCAGCGTAGAGGACTTTGCGGATCTCCTTTTGTCTCAGGTTCAACAAGAGACTCGAGCGCGTGTAATATTTGGGGAGTTTCATTTGAAGTAGCTTTTGCTCCGCCTCCTTTTTTTCTAATGCGTCCATCAGTTTTCTTTCGTCGATTTCTTTTTCCCTTGCGACCTCGTTTGCCCTTAAGTTCTTTTATTCCCGCATAGATGGTTGGCCTTGAGACCCCTGTGGCTGCGTGGACCATGGCAACCCCACCCTCTTTGATCGCAAGCGCTTCAGTGGCACACCATAATCGACGACTTTTTTCATCTAGGCAATGAGAAATCCCCTGATATTTTTTTCGTATCACACTCTTGGAAGTCATATATATATATTTCACTCGTAGAAAATCATAAATTTATCTATGGAACTTTGTAAAAGTTATTTCTATACAGCATAAAATAAAAAAAGAAAAGCAAAAAATAACATGCGGTAACATGGAGAAACGTAACGTCGTGGAAGTGTGAAAATCGGGAGGTTTTTTGAAAGTTTAAAGGAAAATTAGGGAAATATGAGAATTTTTATCTCGTGTAAGACACGATTTCTCCTCTGAAGTTGTAAAAGTTATTTTTATACGATCCCTAACCAAGCTCACAGTATTAGATCTTTCCGGTTGTGGTGTTCAGGATAAAGGATGCACTCCACTGTCGAACCTTGTGAACCTGAGAAGCCTTAATCTTGCCGTGAACGAAATCGGCGATGAGGGCTGTGCCTTACTGGAAAGCCTTGTCAACCTGACAAGCTTGAATCTCGGCGGGAACCAAATCGGCCTCGACAACAGCCCAAAGGGTACCACCAAGCTGGCAAACCTTGTCAATCTGACTGACCTTGATCTTTCCGGTAATAGAATCGGCGACGCTTCCTGCATTCCGCTAGGGAATCTTGTTAACCTGAGGAGCCTTAATGTTGCTTATAACAGAATTGGCTCTGAGGGCTGCACTTCGTGGGTGAATCTTGTCAATTTGACTAACCTTGATCTTTCCCACAACCAATTAGGCCCTGCAGGTTGTATCCCACTGGTGCATTTTGCCAACTTGAAGAGCCTTAATCTCAGCAGTAACAATATTGGCGATGGTGGTTGCGTTCCATTAGCGAGTCTTGTCTCCCTTGAAAGCCTTGATCTTAGCTGGAACAGTATCGGACCAGGCGGCTGCACCTCGCTGACGAGCCTTGTTAATCTGATGAGTCTTAATCTCCACAGGAATAATATCGGCGATGCCGGTTGTATACCTTTAGCAACGCTTGGCGGTCTTGTGAGCCTTGAAATTTCCGAGAACTATATTGGAGCAGAAGGCTGCACCTCGCTAACGAGCCTCGTCAATCTGAAGAGTCTTAATATTGGCCACAATCATATCGGCGATGCCGGTTGCATCCCTTTAGCGCGGCTTGTAAACCTTGAAAGTCTAGAACTTGACATCAACAATATAGGCAACGAGGGCTGTATTCAGCTGGGGGAACTCATCAATCTGAAAAGCCTAAATCTTAGCAGTAACAATATCACCGATGCCAGTCCCCTAGAAAGTCTTGTCAACCTCGAAAAGTTGTATCTTGGTTATAACAGAATAGAGGACGGAGACTTCGGCTGGTTGGTTAGTTTTGTCAAATTAACTGAACTTCATCTTCCCACAATTGAGCTTAATCTAAAAATCAGCGAGGCCACTGCTGAAGAGATAAGAAAGAATCTCCCGCTCCTTATTAAATTTCATTTTTAATTAGGAATGGAATTTGAGTCATTTCTTTCTAATTTCAAATAAGTTTGATAAAATTTCTCAAGAACTGGGAATTTCAAAGCCCACTCTTATCAAATGGGGAAAAGAATGCCAAAACGAAATTTCTAATAG
>JABDDC010000047.1:0-4404 GCA_013287815.1 Chlamydiota bacterium | reverse complement strand
ACCTTAAACCCATCGACCAGGCAATACCGGAAACTGATACTCTTGATCCTGAAATTGCTAAAATAATCAAAGAATAGAGTAGCTTGGTATGATAAAATTTCAGTAAACAAACGGTAAAGTTTGCTCTTTCTCAAAATCCATTGCCAAGTCATCAAGCATCGAGGTTCGCTCTCCTGTAAAATATTGCATCGAAGAAACCTCTCCGTCGATTTTCCTTTCAAGTGACTGAATAACAAACAATAAATCTTTAGTGCTTAGGTTATCCAATGAGCGGTTCCGTAATTCATCAAGCGCTTTTTTAAGCACGATAGCAGCTGATTCAAGTCTGGCTTTTTTCCTTAAGCAGAATTCTTCCAACAATGACTCGTAATCGAAGTAAAGCCTATTAGAAATTTCGTTTTGGCATTCTTTTCCCCATTTGATAAGAGTGGGCTTTGAAATTCCCAGTTCTTGAGAAATTTTATCATAGGAGATTCCATTTGCTCGCAAGTCGACGAATTTTTCCCTTTCTGAATTACTCTTCATACATAGCCTAAGTTTGTTCTTTATTACTATTTCACTATAGCAAAACCCTGGATTTTTCGGAAAATCGAATTTGACAGAAAAATGTCAAAATATGTATAATGAAGATTGCTCATCTACCACGTGTAGAAGGAGTTTGGGGCCCGTCTAAACAGCGGAGCCCTCTTTTTTTTGTTTCAAAAATGATTCAAATTCCTTTCTTAGTTTTTCTCTCCGAGATGCTTTTTCCACATAATAGGCTGTAACGAGATCAAAACCTTTACGCGTTTCAGCAATGACAACAATATAGCTGAAATCCTCTATGCTAAAATTAAATCTTCGTTGCTTTTGATTTTTCCAAGGTCGGAAGGTTTCCCATATCTTCACATTGTTAGCATTTGCCTGTTCAATTATTGATTTTGGCCATCGGATTCTTTCACAACGTCTAAGATCCGGTGTTCGCTCAGACTCCTGATTTCCCTCAGAAATCAGATGCCAAAAAGTTACCCCTTTACCTTCATAAGAAGGGTGATATCTTGCAAAAATGGGAAGTTTGTTAAAAGAGGGGTGGCTTTCAACGAAGTCTTGATGAAAGAATTGATATATGGCGTCAATGTAGGCTTTCCAATTACCTTTGTAATCCTCAAAAAGAATTAGATCCGGTAGCCAGGAGGGAATTTGATCATCCATTGTTAACCTCGGTAGCGGACCAACGGAATAGGTTAACTTTTCTTTCTCGCATGAGGGTTGTGCGGGTCAAGCAATATTCTGAAAGTTCGCGCATTTTTTCAACCAAAGCTCTCTTAGCAGAGCTCATTTCACCGTTTCTATTAGCTGCTAAAACGCATCCGATAAGAAGATCAGCCAATTGTACTTGTTCGATCTCATGTGAATGGACATTTTGTATCCTTTCAATGATTTTTCGTTGAAAATCATAGTTGTTTTTCGATAATACTTCGTGAAGTTTTGCAACTTTTTCCTCGGATTTAGAATCCTTGATATCAAGATAGATGCGATATCGGTCGTGAGGATTAAGAAGGACTTTAAGTAACTCAAAGTACATTTTATAATACCAGGTGTCATGATCGTGGTTGAAGATTGTATGGCAAAGTTTTGCCTTGCAAGGTATGATCAAAGCACGAAAGTGAAGTTCATTTTCATCAAAAAAGTAGCTCAAGAGATCCATATAAAAATCTATCTTTCCGGGAGACACTTTCGTCCATTTGATTTCAAAAGAAGGGCTTAAATTATGTTTTGCCTTAATAGCCTTAATTCTTTTTGCAATACTTCTTGAAGAATCTTCCGGACACCAAATGGCACCGAGAATCATTACTTGTTGGTGGTCGTTTTCCAGGTGGCAGGATTCATCGCAATAAATATTAAATTTCTTCATTTTTTTCTCACTTAGAGCTTTTTTAAATGACCGATATTAACAAAGATCTTATGAAAATACAAATCATTCTTGATACACTTCCGAGCAGTTTTGCAGTTTTTCCTTCCTAAGGGGCTGAAAAACTGCGAAACGGTTTGTAAATAACAGCATTATTTTGTTTTGGGTTTTTCTCGGCAGACCAGTAACTTCCGGTTCCTTGCTTCAAAAGCAGCTGTATTTTTTTCTCTCCGATATTCAACCTGTTATTGACCATTGCCACTAAATCTTTTTGAATAATTCCTGTCTCGGGAATTAGTTCGCGTATGCGCTCTAATGAGATGTTTGTTGGATCGCTGGCTAAAACAAACAGGCATTGTTCAGTATCAAAACGGAGGTGTCGTTTAAAAGGTTGAAATCTGGTTTTGTCTTTGGTACCAAAATAGAAAATCTGCTTTGATGTTTCTACATGCTCTCCATCACATTCTTGATCATTGTTGGCTCCTTTTATTGGGTAAAGCCCGATGACATTGTCAACAAGATCAAAAATAGCTGTAGAGCCTTTGTAGGTTTCATCCGCTCCTTTTTTCGTATGATGTAAGAGAACGATTGTTGCCCCATAGTCACGCAACGTGCGCATAGTTTGCAGGACAAGGGCCATAGAACGGGAATCATTTTCATCACCACTTTGCGAACTCCGTAGGGTGTCAAAGATAAATACAGCATATGGATATTTCTTCAGTAGGTTAAAATAAACGTTCGGATCTCTATCCAGATGAGCAGGTGCGTCTTCGGCGGGCCAGAAAAGCACTTTTTCTCCACCGACTTTCTTTAAACGATCTGAAAGAATAGCCAGGGAATTCTCATAGTCAACATAAAGGACAGGAATATTCTCAACAGGCATGCCCAGAAACGCTTTTCCGGAGGAAATTGCATCGTTTATCTGTAAAGCAAGTGTGGTTTTACCAATCCCTCCACGACCAAAAAGAAGTGTGACTGAATTCTTTGGCAAGATATCTTCGATGAGCCACTCGATTTTGATATCCATACTTTGAATCTCTGCACCTGTACGTAAAGTAGGCACCCATTCACCGTCTTTAGATGACGCCGGAGCAGATGGGTTATTAATCTGTGTACGTGGGGATGCAATTCCGGCCTCAATACCACTTTTGATTGTTTTTTCCGTTTCATGAATTTCCAATCCAATAGAAAATGCAGCATTTCCTAGAGCGTTCTCCGCATCCAATCGACTCAATAAACCGCCTGCAATAAGCTGCCCTAACGCAAATGACGCTTTATTCAAAGCTGTGTTTCGGCCACCCTCACGGGCATTTTTGAGCTCGGATAGTTCTTTTTCAAGAGCAACTTGTGCATATTTTGTATTGCGTTGACTGATTGGTGTGTTTTGATTCTCTGGATGCCCCGAATATTGATTTACCTCATTGTAACCGTATGATTTCTTAATAGCATCGTGCAGGATCGTAGTTGCCTCTTCCAGTTTTATTTCCACATCTTCCCGGAGTTCTATAATGCGACACATTATTGGTTCAGCTTTTGTATGCCAGCTTCCCGGCCATCGAAATGGATGTGCAGGAGGTGCCCCGGAAGTATCACCTCCAACTAGCTCAGCAGCCATCCTGCGAACCTTTTTCAGTTCAGTGTGCTTTTCTTGATTGTCCGTTGGTTCTTTTAATCGCCAATGAAGATGAAGCTTGGAGTATGATTCTCCTGTTTCCTTGTCTAACCACTCTCCACCACTTGCCACAACAATAGTGGCTGGGCCCAGAAGTTTTTCCAGAAGTTGACGACTCGTTTGTGGGTTTGTATGATCAAGATCGACAGATATTGCAAGACCGTTAGAAACATTTTGATCATTAGCTTTTTTATCATTTTGAAAAGTGACAATTGGTGAACAAAATACTACATTCTCCATGTGGGCAGCGCGGGTCGCTAGTCTTTCTAATGCAGAAAGGAGCAAAGAATCATTGAAGTGATAGCTTTCAATAAAAGCTGTCTTATCTTTCGAGAAGCCTCTTAATGAAATGTATCCATTTTTGGCATTTTTGAAGAGCACTCCATAAAAGGTCATAAGCTCCTGATTATTAACACACAGAGGGGTGGCTCCGTCATTAGGAGTGAAATCATCTGTATTCATTGTTTACTCCGCGTATTTTTGCGGAGCCATTCTATAAGGTCAGATACCGGATAACAGACCCTACGGCCAATAACTACTCGGGTAGCTGGCCCTGTTCCTTCAGAATCGGCGTTAGCTATAGTCTTGGGGCTAATCCCTCCTCCCGTGAAGTTTTTAATCTCGGCCCTTGCTACAATATAAGATGGCCAGTGTGCGGCCATTTTACTAAAGATATCATCTTTCATGTGTATTGCCTCGTGATAAATTTTTGCTTCCCTTAGCTGTTTGTGGCCAGCTTGGGAATCTTTTGGCACAAATGTATCATACTTATGGCAGGGACAATCTAGAGACAATTTTTATAATCATGAAATGTGTAAGTACCTGAAATAGAGTGTGTTTA
>JABDDC010000046.1 GCA_013287815.1 Chlamydiota bacterium | reverse complement strand
TTGTTCTTGCGTCGCTTTTTCATCACAGCTTTTACTTGGTACTATAAGCATTTTAATAATGCTTTCAACAGCTGTTGGATCATACGCCCCACACTCGTGTGCTTTATTAATTCCTGCTTTCCAATCATTTTCCTTATATTTTTTTTTGAGGTAAAGAATCTCGATAAAATCTTCTCGAGCTTCTCTGGGTGGATTGCGCTCAGAAAGCCGTTTCCAAATAGCTTCAAGTGCTTTGTCATCAAGAAGCCCTTTTGTTACTTTACAATCCCATAATGCTCCAGGTTTGGTTATCAATTGATCAAGATAATGATCTAATAATAATGAATCCACACCTCTGGCAAAGATGCGAACATGTTCATGGATAAGTTCTTCTTTATTATAGATTGTTATTTTAAAAGCACCAATAGCAACCCTCACATAGCTTCCAACAAACTTCTCAGGAACTGAGTAGAAATGATCATATACTTCAACCATTTGATAACTATTAACAAGTCGGGAATCTCGTTGAGACCACTTTCTTATCGGTAGTAGTGGTTTCAAATTATCTTCTAGTTTTTCTAGGATTGTTTGTGCGCTTTCTCCATTTCTGGCGTGAACACCTTTGGCAATCTCATCAAGGCATTGTTGTTGCAAATATCCATTTACCACATCGAAATTGTCATAGGATGGACAGCCGGGCAGATAGTTGCGACGACAATAACCAACCCCATTTTCAACGGATCCCTTCTCATTACCGGCAGCAGGATTACAATATACACTATTAAAACCATAATGCTCACATAAGGCTAATGAAAAATTTGTTTCTACATGTTGTCCCTTACTACAATCTTTGATTAATACGGTGTCATTGTCATAAATTAGCCGCAAAAATATCCCTGTATTTGGCAATCTAAAATTGAGAGGTAACGCGGCGTAAAATTGAGAGCTTCGGCCGAATTTACGCAAGCACTCATCGAGCATTTATACCTTGGGGGTTCTGACTCAGTAATCGATTTGTTTCCATCTCTTTGCAATGGTATTTACGGATTTGGAGAAGGACTATGGACGACAGTGAGTCATCCCATAGATACTAGTTCTGATTTTGCCTCTTTCTGTTATGATCTCGGGCAAAATGCTTATGAATATTGTAAAAATATAGATTGGAATACAGTTGATGGCTATGCCTATGAGTTTAAAGACTTCTGTGATAATTTTATGATTTTGAATGAAGCAGAAAAAGGTGAACAAATAGGCTACTTACTTGGCAAATATGGAGTAGATATTTTTTTGGGAAAAATGGCATGCAAAGGAGTTACTGCATATAAAAATCTTAAGAATGCTAATAGATTCTTAAACCTTGAAGCTATGGCTATATCTAATACAAACAAGGAAGCAATTGTATCCGCAGCCATAAAACGTGAAGCTGAAATTAAGAATTATTTTAATAATATAAAAATTCAATGGGGTAAACAAAATAAACATATTCCTGGTAAACCAAATTATATAACAGGCGGAGGAACGATAGAAATTAGTGAAAGCAAGCTAGAAAGTTTAATAAAATCCAAAGCAGGGACTGGTCAAAAAGTGATTGGAGAAATTGGTATTCCAGGTTATAAAGAACGAGTAGATTTTGGGGAAGTGATAGGAAAACATGCTCTCGAAATTCAAGGAAAACCCGTTCAGTATTCCTCAACGACCAAAGGAATTATTATCTATGCTAAAGATGGTGTTCATGTTGTACCATCAAATCCTAACGGAATAATTAAATGAACAATCAAGAACAACTGTTATATATAACAAATTTAAGAGTAAAAGAAATGGGTACTCCAAACATAAGAGGAGTTACAGCCTATTGGAAAAATAATACTGCTTGCCTCTCATTTTATTTTGATGGAGAGCCAACAGAAAATGATATTGAAAACGCTTCAGATATATGTGGAAATGTTATTGCAAGTTTTTCAGAAGGGCTTTTAGAAGAACATTATATAAGATATGATTATCCAAGGAAATTACCAGAAAAATTTCTGGCTTACAGACGTAATATAATGCCATCTTGAACGTTGGAGTATTGTATCAATTTTGACCAGACAGGCTATCAGATTTTACGGACCATCTTTCTATCTCATTGAGGTCAATATCTTGCTCAAGACAGATATTAATAGCTTGTTCTAACCCCTGCCTATCATCCCAATGATAAAAACTTGCTAACCTATCTTTAACACTATCAACGGGCCGTAAAAGTTTAATGGTCCCCAAAGAAGTATGAATGGTATTAAATGCTTGAATAGATTCATTTCCCACCGCTATTGCACCTGGAGGATATATTGATCGTTATTTATGCCGAAATGTCGTTCATTTAGTCAGTACAGGAGACTATGTGCCTGATATAGATATAACAGGAAAAATTAGATGTAAGGATACCATCATTGAACTCGATCCCCATCCCGATTCCTTCGCAAGCTTCGACCACTCATTCACTAGTCCTACTTATGTTGCTCCTATGATGGAACAAATCGACAACTTCATAAGCAATGGAATTTTGAGAATGCCATGAGAGCTATTTTATTATTTATACTTACTCTTTTATTGTTTGGATGTACTAATAATGGTCCCACACGTCAATCTGACATACTTTCAGATAATATTATAAAAACCGTTTCAGAGCGTTTAAATAAAAAATATGGATTAAAATTAATCGCAATTGGCGGAGGTGAGGATAAAGACGGAGTTTGGTTATTAAGTGCCATGTATCAGCGCATTGATTCAAAAATGACCGAGATAGAAGAAGCAAGGAAAATTATTCTTGATTGTACTGAAGAGTTTCTGAATGCGGCAAATCATGATGCCGAATTCCGTCCTTACATGCAAATATATCCCTTTACTCCGAAAAATTTAGAAATATCAATACTCAATTATGATGAAAATCATAGAGAAGTTCATTTTCCTTTCATTAGTGCATTCTCTATAAATTATGGATTCATCTCATATAAAAGTCTCGGTCCCGAATTAAAACTCCCTTATGCCCAAAAAGTCACTGAAACCTATGAGGAAGCCCTAGAGAGATCTAGAGAATCAAGTTTGAAGATTTCCCAATAAAAGGAGAGTAAAGATGGATAATTTTGAACAAATGCAAATGGTAAAAAGACTTGAGTTAAGATTTCTCGCATTCATTTGCTCAATGATCTGGATTTGTTTGTCCCCGATTTTTTTTTATTTACCTTGACAGCGATGACGAGTTAAAAAAGGGGTTTTGGCTATCAGCCCTTGTCAAGAAGGATCTCTAACCACCTTATTTTTTCTTCTTGTCAGGTTGGTCACCCTTTTTTTTTGTTGGACATCTATGGCCACTACCTATAAGATAATATTGACCGCAAAATGGGCATTGAGCTCTCATTCCAGCTGCGCCTCCAGCATACTTATCTTCTATTTTGAATGGTAAAGAAGATTGTTCTATTGCACTAACATTGCCACACAAAAAAATAATTAAACTAAAATAAGTCAATTTAACAAGATTCATGGGAATTCTCCTTTGCTTTTACGTTGTCAAAAAAGGATCTCATAAAGCCATAATTTTTTCCAAGAAAAAAGAAAAAAGTTAGGGATTTAACAAGTCTCAAAAAATAGATCGTCTAAGAACTTCGCAAGCCAGAATTGAAAGAGAAAATAAGCAAATAATTATAAGTAAGGGTTTACCACCTTTAACCTGATAGTCACCCTTTTTAAAGAGTCGATATCTTCCATTCCATATCATTATAGCAGGAATAAATCCGCTTATAATTGTATCGCCTATACCACCTGACATTTCAAGAGCGGTAATAAATGCTCTCTTGAAATAGATAGAAAAAAATAGAGTTGGAATAGCGATTAACAGTGTTAAATATAGTTTCCCTTTCCCTTTTTTGGAAATTCCAATTCCATCAGATAAAAAATCAAAAAGAGCTAAAGCAATTCCTAAAAAAGAAGTCGTGAGGGCAAAAAAGGCAAAAAATTGGGCAATATAAGAGAATAAGGGATTTTTTATGGCATAATATAAACATTCGGTAGCTGGAATATCACAAAGAAAAGCTTCTTGGAGTCCATGAGGACCTTCATGAGGGACTGTTCCTAAGACGATCAGTAACCATAAAAAATAAACGATAAAAGTTAAACTTGTTCCTCCAATTATAGCAATTCGTATTGCTTTAATGTCTTTATCAAGATAAGGTACAATGGTAGGGACTATTCCTGGAAAACTAAAAGTTGTTAACATTAAAGGGATTACAAATAATAAGTTATTAAGATTCAAGTCTTGTCTTTCTAATAAGTGTGAGTTAACTTCTTTTGGTGCTAAACCTAACATGCAAAGGTATGCGACAATCATGCTAATAAATAGAATTGTATTAACTCTTTCCACGATTTGATAACCTAAATAAATTACACCACCAAACACGAATAAATAGGCAATACTACCTAATGCACTTGAAAAAGGAATATGCAATATTTCTGTTAATACAAAAGACAATTCTTTTCCACCTCCAGATGTATATGCAACAAGTGATGCATATCCAATAAATAAATAAACGATCCAGCACACAGCTTGCCCAAATTTATTTAAAAATTCCTTTGACAAGCTGATAATATGTGACCCCTTCTTTAACCATAAGGTTGCTTCAAGAAATAATAAACCAGTAATAGTCATAAAAATGCATGAGATTAGCATAACTATTACAGAAGGCCAAAAACCGGACGTGCTGCTTGATATGGGTAAAGCTAACATTCCTCCACCAATACATGTTCCAGCAACCAAAAAAAGAGCATTACTAATTTTTATCCAATATGAAATAGAATAATTTTTTACAGACACTATTATATTTTTATCCATAAAATCCCGGTATTATTTTTTTAAAGACTATGATTGTATTTCTTTTTTGAATGCAATTTTCGACAAATAACATCATAAGTTTCCTGAATATTTTTAATAGAATGACATGCAATAAAAACTACATTTTCACCAGCCAAACAACCCAAAATATCTTGATTAGCCTTTTGATCAATATAATCACCCACAAAGGAGGCTAGTCCAGGATGAGTTTTTATTACGATCATTATTTCATTATACTTTATTTCTATTACAGCTAATCTTATCAATTCTTCAGTAAGATTAAAATTAGGTAGCGTGTAATATATTTCATTATTAATTTCTTTTTTTATCACACCTAAATTGCGAAAATCTCTTGACAGAGCGGATTGACTAGTTTTTATTCCAAATTTTTTGCTCAGCGTCTCAATCAAAGTCTTTTGATCAGAAATTAACATTTCACTTAATAATTTTTTGATTGCTTCCTGTCGATTTAAGGGATTATTTTTATCTGCCATCTTTTCATCCATGAAATTTTATTCATATAAATATGAATATTTATTCAAACTAGGATTATTGTCAACCATAATGATGTGTGGTGTGGGTAAATTTTTGTTCCAAATTCATCGAAAAATTCCCGAATATCCTAGAAAAGGCACAGCGGGAATGGCTCATATTAAAAAGCCTTGATTCGTAAATTGCGTAGTAACTCGAATTATGCTAAGGTGGATTTTAAAATAATGGAAAATAGTGGTTTTAAGTTATGTTAAAGCTCAAAGAAAATGTAAGAAGGAGAAAAATATCTCCCTTCAAAAACTATTGATAAATCTTTAAATTTGTACAAATTCCCCATTGTAAAGGGATTGGAAGACGTATCCGCCAAATTAAATGCAAGTCCTGCTGAAGATATTTTTGGAGCACTACTTCATGCGTATGCTTTAAGACCAATCGAGGATGGGAAATCTGCTCAAGCAGGGGAACGTATGATTGAATATTTGGAACGAGCTTTTGAAGCTAATCTCCCGGATGCGAATTGCGTAAGAATAAAATTAAAAAAGGGATCTCTGGAGGGTGTTCGCAAATGGTTTCAGACTCTTCGTGAAAGATCAGATGAAGTTATAGAAACACTGGAAAACGAAGGTGTCATCATCGAATCTGTCTTTTTAGACCACATCGGCGAAGATGACTATTTGGTCTACTACATGAGGGCTGAAAATTTTTCTACTGTTAAAGAAGTCGTTTCTAAATCAACATTACCCATTGACTTATACCATAAAGATTGCATGAGACAGTACTGTGAAGGCAGAGAAGGCCGCCATGAATTGGAGCAGCTCATGGATATTCACCGCTTTTAAATCTTGTCTTGACAATGCGCGTTAGCGCTTATTTTTTTGTAGACCATAGCAAGCGCTTGCGCTGCTATGGGAAATGAAGATAGGTAATTTATTGTACCACGGCAGTGGTACATCTTTTTATGAAATTTGAGGCCTCACAACCGAATAAAAAGATGTTTGACGGAGACAATGTTATTAGAGCTTATCGAAAACGATATGGAGTTGATTTTCTCTGCGCCATCCGCGAACTTGAAACATTGGGTGTTAAGTTAGATCCGGTATATGTTGCAACTCTTAAAAGTACTCTCGAAGGACTAAAGCAAGCAAATAAAAGAGAAAAAGAAGAAAAGCAAGATGCCTTTCTGAATGAAAATTCAGATGAGTATTTTTCTTTTATCGCTGGTTATACAGAAGGTGGAGCACCTTTCGGTGTCCCTTGGTGAGAAAAAGTGTAAATTCGGGCCCGAAAAGGGCTTTATTAAGGCCTTTCTCGAGTCTCTTCTTTAAATTGGATTCGCTCCAATTCAATAAGGTCAGCGTTGTCCGCTTCCAACTGTTCGCTATACATTCGCTTAGCATCAAATTCGGCATAACGCTCCAAGGCTAACTTTTCAGCTACTTGTGCCGTTATGTTACCAGAGTGGTTTAAGATTTTTCTTTCATTGAACGAAAGAAAAGCATCAAGCTTATCAGTCCATTCATTCATGGTGATTGTTTTGCGTCGCTTAGCTTGATCTTCGGCATAATCTAGGTACATTGTGACGACCCTATTAAGTTCACCTATCTCTTCTTGAGAAAGATAATTTTTAGCAATGGTAACATCAACTTGACGAACGCGGCTTCCTTTCCAGCTAGTAAGACCCATGTTAGGCAGTTGCGGATTAGCACGATGGCAAATTAGCTCTGCAGCAGTATGATCAGTCAAAGCCCATAACATTTTATTTTGGACTTTCTTAAAGAAAAGCTGCGCCTGATCACTTTTTGGATCATAATCAACGGCCATTGCATAAATATCTTTTACTTTTTGATAGAAGCGTTTTTCAGAAGTGCGGATTTCACGGATACGCTCAAGTAACTCATCAAAATAATCCCAATTACCTGGTTCTTTAAGCCGGACATCATCCAATATAAAACCTTTAATCAGGTACTCTTGCAAATGAGCCGTTGCCCATCTGCGGAATTGCGTACCTCGAGGAGAACGAACTCGGAATCCGATTGCAAGAATTATACTTAGGTTGTAGAGCTTTACCTCTCGCTGGATATTTCTGTTTCCTTCCTTTTGAACTAGTAAGCAATCCTTACTAGTTGAGTCAGCACCGGCTTCATTCTCGTCATAAATCCCTTGTATATGAAGAGTTATGTTTTGAGGAGTTGTTTGAAACAGCTCAGCGATTTCCATTCTGGTTAACCAAACAGAACCCTCTTCGGCTCTCAACTTAATGGATGTTTTGCCATCTTCTGTAGTATAAAGGATTATTTCGCCATTAAACATGAACAACGTCCTTAGAGTAAATTTTTGAGATTATTGTATTTGGAATAGCTAATTTTTCCTAGTCAAAAGTTCTTATCTGCAAGGGGACAACGTCTGACCCCTTGCATTAATTGTTCATATTAAACGTACCAGTGTTAAAATACTGGCATAAAAATGAGTAACTCCTCATGATTAGGATGTATAAAACAGGATCTGATCGTTTATGGGTGAAGTAAAGAGAATTTCTATCATCGCTGGACCTAACGGAGCCGGAAAAACGACGACGGTTTATTCTCTATTGCCTGATTTGTTATACATCTATGAGTTTATTAACGCTGATGAGATTGCTAGAGGATTAGCCCCTCTGCACCCTGAAAGTATGGCATTAGAAGCGAGCAAGTTGATGGTGATAAGACTACGAGAACTTCTCAAAGCTAATAAAAGTTTTGCTTTTGAGACCACAGCTTCAGGAAAAAATTTTATTAAATATCTAAACGAAGCTAAGGATAAAAAATATGAAGTTAACCTTATCTACTTATGGTTAGATAATGAAGATCTTGCAGTAAATCGTGTAGCGCAAAGAGTATCTCTGGGGGGACATCATATTCCTGAAGAGGTTATTAGAAAACGCTTTAGATTGGGAATAATGAATATATTTCAACATTACTTACCTCTTGCAGATACCGCTCTCTTTTTAGACAATTCTATTGTTGAATCGCAGAAGATCATTGCAAGAAAAGAGGTGGGTGAAAATATAAATATTGCCGATAATAATATTTGGGGAAAAATGAATAGGTTAGCAAATGTCTAAAATATTAAATGTTAATGAAATTATGTTGGAAGCGCATAGACGAGGTCAGAAAAGGGCTATTGAAATTTCAATTCGTTCCGGAGTACCTCTGGTAATATTGAAAAATGGCAAAAACTTTAACCTTAAACCTAAGTTTAAGTACGTACTAGAGCCTATTTAATCTAAGAAAAAGTTTCGTCATTAAATGAAAGGTGCCGGCCTCTTTCACAAGCCCTCTAGATGATCTAAGGGGCCGGGGCATGCATTGCATTGTGCATTATAACGCACATTTAATCTTCCTGGATTCCATAAAAATCTTGGCCAACAGAGCGTTGCCTTCAGGCGAAGACATATCACTGATGATTTGGTTTTTTAAACACGCCATCTGATCGACAGCATCGGATTCCATGCGTCAGACCCACGGAAATTGCGTCCAGACGCGCGAAGCGCTCAGCCCCACCTGGGTAGAGATGTTCAGCAACTTGACAGTTTTCTGGAAAGCTGAAAGGACTGAAATGGGTTCGCAGTCGGCATTGGTGATGATGGTAGCGGGAAAATCAAATAGGGGTTCTTCTTGGATGGCTTGGACAGCGCACCAATCAGGGCCGTGGTCACAATATCATCGACTTCACCATCTGATGGGAAAATGAGTCGAATTGATGTCCGGTAAGAGGAGGGGCTGCAATTATTAATTAATAATTCTCGCTATCTAATATCCTTCGATATTTCCTAAGGTCTGAGCACAGGATTTATAGATTCCGGTAGCCGATTCTCCGGAGCAATTTTTGCAATTGATTCTTGTTGTGCATGTTCCCTATTCACGGAGATGACCCTTCTTCCACATCACTCTCTAACTCTTTTAGAATCTCTTCCCAGGAAACAGTTTTAGCAGAACCATCCCGAATTTTATCAATTGATTCTTTTAGTTCTTCGCTCTTTTCATTTCTCTCTTTTGGTCCACCATAAAACGAAAGTTCCCAAATGATCCCATAAAGAATATCGCCAAGAGTATATACAGATCTTTCAAAAATTGCCACTGGTGGTTGGGTAAAATGATTGTCTTTTGTTTTTTGTTTACGCTCAACCTCATCATTGATGATCATTTTTTGTGCTAACTTTACTGGATAATTGATATAGGTATTGGCGGCCGTGAAACTCATACCCCATGGTATTCTGCCCCCTTTCGACCATTCAACGGCGTCAGTACCATTCTCATTTTTCCAATCATGCAATTTGTCTTCTTTTAGTTCATAACCAATACCATGAAAGCCTGCGCATTTACCACCTTGAAGTTCAGTTATATCTGAATCAAATGCCCTTTTGGCCTCATTCCACAAAGCACTCCTTGCCAAAGACCAATATAGCTCCAAATATTCAATGCCATCAGGATCATATATTCCCGAATACTCGGCAGGAGGTTGGGTTAATCCTTCAGTAACAATTTCTTTGCACCAATTCCCGATGACAAGATCAAATAAGTCTATATCATAGTTGAGTAATGTAAAAATTGACTTTAGTGTAACACCATTTTCTAACGTGCAATCATCCCAGAGCCTACGAATAGCAGAGTCGGTAACATCTTTTTCAAGATATTTGCCACGTTTCTTTTTAGGAATAGTTTCATCATCATTATAAAACCAGTACGTCTGAATCAAACGGCCTTCTCTAGTGATGCGCAATCCTTCATTCATTTTACTTTCCTTTTTTGAAGCAAAAGCTTCTTGCAGAGTTCATTTAGAGCCTGCTCTAAAGTTTCTCCACCAATATATCTTTGGGTAGCTTTTAAGAGCAAATTGAAAAGCAGGTTTACTCAAAAGATAAGCCTTCGCTTCCTCATTGATGGCTACTTTCCTCATACCTCATTGGCTTGCTGTCTGATTTTATTATATATCTTTATTAGACATGTGCAATATCCCTTAAGCGTCAAATAAGTCCATCTTTCAAGGAATGAAAGGTGCCGGGCTTGCATTGCATTGTGCATTATAACGCACAATGCAGTGCAAGCCCGGCCCCTATGATTTTTACGCAAATTTTACGCACTTGAGTGCAAAGAGCTGGCACAAAATGGAGCTAAGCAGCATAATCAAAAGCCATGTAAGTAATTGATGGTGTTGCGCCTATGTACTCCAGTTTAAGGCAGTGTGTGGAGGGGAAACCGACTGTAAATCCCTCGACTTCGGTCTCCGCTGGTTCGAGTCCAGCCGCCCCCATTTGAGTGACGACCTCGGGTTCAAATAGCAGGTTTGTGATCTTCGTCCTGCGGCATCAGAACTTTGCGATAACCAAGCAACTCATCCCGTTCTCGGGAGTGCCTATTCACATTGAGGCCTCATTCACTTTTTCAATTACCTATCTGCCTTTAAATCACAAGAAACGGAGTGATTCCTAACATTAGTACATATGTGAAAGAAAAAACTGTAATTATGAGAAAAAAAGAAAATTCTAAACCTGAAGCCTATGATCCCTGTTCTTGTGAAAGTGGGAAAAAATATAAATTTTGCTGAATGAAGAAAAAATCTGACGAGGAAAATTTTTCATCGCGGTATAGGACCGAATCGATAACTGTTACTACCGAAAGGCTAACTCAGGATCAGTTGAAGGATGATCGGGAAGAGATGTCAAGTGAAGATAATGTTCTTCTTACTGAATTATTTATTCAATTGAATATGCGTCCTCATGAGATCAAATCGGAAAATGACTCTTATTTTGCACAACTAAATGCTTTACGTCGGAAATATCCAAAAAATCCATCCATCTTGAATCACTTGGGACCGTATTATGCTCATTTGGGTAATGACGAAAAAGTGGAACAAATAATTATTGAAACCTATGAAAAGTTTCCTAATTATCTATTTGCCCTGACCGGAATAGCTAATCTCCATGTTAAAAATAAGAAACCTGAAAAATTTCTTGAAACTTACGGCGGAAAATACACACTTAAGCAACTTTATCCTGAACGAGAGGTTTTTCATTTGGATGAAGTGCGAGGTTTCCACCATTCGTTCTTTCAGTACTATTGCGCTGTTGGGAATATGGAAAAAGCAAAATCTCAGATTGATATTTTGACGAATATAACAACACAACTAGATAGGGAAGATGACCCGATCCTTCACGATATGATATTGCACTATGAGAAATATGAGGCTTTTGATAAGTTACGCCGGTCATTAAAAGTGATCTCAGCACATTGACGACAATCTTCCTGGCGTCTTCCATCCCTTTGACAGGCTTGTACCTCGTTAGAACTGCTTTCATCGTTTTTTAGTCCGATAAGCTTGATAGGGATGGTTTGGTTGATGAGGATCTGCAACACTAGCTTTAGAAGTTTTTGGTATAGAATGGACAATGTTTTTGCGTTTGCGAATAGGTTTCTTCGTGGATTTTTCTACATCTACTCCTTTTTTATACAAAATATCAGGAGAAAAATCAGCTCCATTAGGCCAACAAATTGAATAGTTAGATTCATCCATTCCCACTTTCTTAAAATATTCTAAATCTCTCATGGGAAGGACGTAATATCCTCCTTCATTTATCCAATCTTCAAAATCAACAATTTTCGTTTTTTCATCACTGAATGATATTCTTAACTTGTAATTGATCACATATTCACCCACAAAAGCTCCCCAAGTGCTTTTGTAGAAGTAGGAATTCTTCCGAATTAGGACTTTCGATTTAACAGCACGCTCACAAGCATTATTCGATAAGGGAG
>JABDDC010000045.1 GCA_013287815.1 Chlamydiota bacterium | reverse complement strand
TGGTAAAAGCTTTCCCATCGGAATTCGGAATTCCGAATTCCGATTTTTTTTACTTCATCCAAGGGAAGTAAAGAACATCCCTGATCGAATGGGTATTCGTTAAAATCATGACAAGCCGGTCGATGCCGATACCGATACCACCTGTTGGGGGCATTCCTTGGCAGATGGCCTCGATGAATTCTTCATCGAGAGGACTGGCTTCTTCGTCGCCGGCATCCTTTCTATCGGCCTGAATTTCAAGCAGTTTCCTTTGCATTTCGGGATCATTCATTTCGCTATATGAATTGCAGATCTCTTGCGAGATGATGAAGCTTTCAAATCTTTCCACGAGTGTGTCGCTGCTGTTCCTGGAATTGCGGAGCGGTTTGCATAGCGGGGTAGTCTCGATAGGATGGTCATAGATATGATGCGGCTGTGCCAGATGCGGCTCTACAAGGACTTCAAATAACGCTGCAATCAGCAATCCGCGGCTGAGCCCTTTGAGCTTTTTGAGGTCGACATGACCACTCTCTTCAAGCATCTTTCTGATCTGTTCATCTTTTAAAGTATCGACGTCGACATTGCCATACTTTTTGATGCTTTCTTTCATAGTCATCCTTATCCAGGGAACTTTCATGTCGATATAAGTTGTTTCAGCACCCTCATGTGACGTATAGGGGACTTTGGTGCTACCATACAATGCAATAGCCAGTCTCTCGAACAGTTTTTCGACGAAGACCATCATGTCTAAATAATCCCAGTTAGCCGCATAAGCTTCCAGCAATGTGAATTCAGGGTTGTGGTTTCGGTCGATCCCTTCGTTGCGGAACACTCGGCCCATCTCATAGACTCTTCCCATGCCGCCTACGATCAGTTTTTTTAAAGGTATTTCAAGTGAGATCCTTAAGAACATGTCTTGGTCAAGGGCATTCAATTTGGTTTCGAATGGACGTGCTTCAGCACCCCCATAGATACTTTGCAAGATGGGCGTCTCCACTTCCATGAAGTCGTATTCATTAAAGTAGCTGCGGATGTCATTGATGATTTTGCTTCGTGTGCGGAATTTACTCGCAACATCGGCGTCAGTGATCAGGTCAAGCCAGCGCTTGCGGTAGCGTAACTCTTTATCGGCCAAACCGGCATGTTTGTCAGCAAGGGGGAGGAGAGTTTTGCAAAGAAGTGTGGTTTCTTTTGCAAAGATAGTGAGTTCTCCTTTGTTAGTATGGAAGAGATGTCCTTTAATGCCAATGATATCGCCAAGATCGATCTTCTTCTCGATGAACTTATAGGCAGATGTTTCTCCTTCAGCTCCTTCTTGCTGCTCATAGCCGGTCAATGTGGTCAGGTCGCGATTGAACATCACCTGTATGCGACCAGTTTCATCTTGTATGTGGGCGAAGGCATTCTTTCCCATTGATCGGAAAAGTACCAGGCGTCCCGACACGCATACTTCTGGGGTCTTTCCTTCAGTGGCTTCTTCGCTGTGGCCGATTTCCTCTTTATCATACTTTTTGTGAAGCGATTCTGCAGTATGCGTGGGAGAATATTTGGGAGGAAACGGGTTGATATTGGCAGCACGTATCTCAGCGAGTTTTCGTGTACGGTTTAGAAATTCTTCGTGTTGGTGATAATCTGGCTTATGTGTCATTTCTTCTCTTCTTCTGGGACTTCTATGATAATGGGTTTTCTTAAATCGCTGCGACTATATTCCAGACGTGTGTAGGCTTGGAAAGTAGTCCAGACTAACGCTGCCGCGTAGATAAACATATTGAGGACAAATAGTTTCGTCTGCCAGTTTGATTTGAAGAACTTAACTAATGCTTCCTTCATTTTTCCTTTGTCTTCGCGCACGGGTTTCGGGTTAGGGTACGATTACAAACATTTATACCCAAAAGCGAATATTAAATCTATACTACAGCACCGACTAAGTCGTAATCAGCGATTTCAGTAATCTCTACCTGATAGATTTTGCCAAAGGCTTTGACTTTGCGACCGTCATTGATTAAGACCTGTCCATCGATGTCAGGGCATTGTCCGCGGTGACGGCCGATCATTAGAAGGTTCGTTTCTGGATGGTACCCTTCGATGACAACGGGGATGATCTTGCCAATCATTTTCTTGAGGTGTTTCTTAACCACTTTTTTCTGGACTTGCATTAGCCGGTGGTACCGTTCTTCTTTTACTTCGTCAGGAATCTGGTTAGGTAGATCGTAGGCATGGGATCCTGGCTCTCGCGAGAATTTAAAGATACCGACGTTATCGAGAGGGTAGTCCTGGACAAATTTGACCAGCTCTTCAAATTGAGCTTCCGTTTCCCCGGGGAATCCGACAATCAGGCTAGTGCGAATGGAAATATCTGGAATCTGTTTGCGCAGCTTGGTGATGATGCTGATGATATCTTCCTTAGACGTGGTGCGGCGCATCGCCTTGAGGACCTCGTTGTTGATGTGCTGGATAGGCATATCGAGGTATGGACAGATGCGTGAGTCGCTCTTCACTATTTCTATTAATTCATCGGTGATCTCATCAGGATAAAGGTAGAGAAGACGGAGCCAGAATTTTTTATCGATAGCCAGCATCGATTTAAGCAGATCGATTAGAGCTGTTAATTTAGAGTGGCCAAGATCACGGCCATAATCACCTAAGTCTTGCGCGATGAGGATGATTTCGGTGACCTCCTGGTTAAGCAGTAGGTTAAATTCGTTGAGGATCTGTTCTTTGTTTTTGCTTTTCAGCGGACCCTTAATAGTAGGGATAACACAGTAAGAACAGCGCTTACGGCATCCTTCGGCGATCTTCAGGTAAGCAAAATGTTTTGGTGTAGAGAGCCTTCGCGGTACTTCGCCTGCTTCAAGATAGCTTCTGGCTGAAGAGATGTTTTTTCCTTTGGTGGTGGACTGAACAGCATTCAATATTCCTTCCACATCGCCGGAGCCGAGTAAATAATCGATTTCAGGGAATAATTGCGAGAGTTGGTCGCTATGGGTCTGAACCATGCAGCCGGTTACAATAAGCTTGGCACTCTTTTTCTTTTGCTCCAGGGTCTGACGAACGGTATCCATTGACTCCTGCCTGGAAGCCTCTAAAAAGCCGCAGGTGTTAATGACCAGGTAGTCAGCCTCTTCGAGTGTGGGGGCTACTTCGTAACCTGCTTTTAGCAGGATGCCAAGCATCACTTCGCTATCGACAAGATTCCGTGGACAGCCTAAACTAATAAAATTTATTTTGTTGCCATCATAATTAAAATGTGGGGCATTGCCGTCTTGACGAATATCGTTCTTCTCATTCTTCTGTGACAATCCCTTATTGACCATGGGTAGCATAATTAAACTCTCTTACTTAAATGTTAAAGTGAGAATAGTTTAAATGATTTCTTTTATTAGTTCAATGATAAAAAGAAATTCGGAATCAGGGTTAGGTATCGCTCAAATTTTAACGCAAAGGCGCAAAGAACGCAAAAGGTATCGCGCAGGACCACAAAGACGCTTAAAATTGGCGAAAGTCGAATTCCGAATTATTTTTTCACCAGCTCCAACGCCTTCTTGACCACATTATCAACAGTGAAGCCGAATTCTTTGAACATGACGTCGCCAGGAGCAGATGCGCCGAACCGGTTGATGCCTATCATGGCACCATTGTCACCCATGTATTTTTCCCATCCTTGTTCGATGCCGGCTTCGACAACAAGGCGCGCCTTTATTTTTGGGGAAAGGACAGAGTCTTTATAGGCTTGCGTCTGATTTTCAAAGAGCTCCCATGATGGCATGGAAACAAGGCGGGCATAGACTTTTTGATCTGCCAGCTTGGCTTGGGCTGCAACGATCAGTCCCAATTCTGAACCAGTCGCAATGAGAATGACGTTTGGCTGTTCTCCTCCTGGAGGATCAGCCAGTACATAGGCCCCTTTTCTTAATCCTTCTGCGGAGGCATATTTTGTCCGGTCGATAGTCGGCACACTCTGCCTTGAAAGGATCAATGTGGTGGGATGTTTGGTCGTTTCGATGGCCACTTGCCAGGCGACGGCTGTTTCGTTGGCATCGCCTGGTCGGATAACGATCAGATGCGGAATGGACCGCAGGGCGGCTAGATGCTCGACGGATTGGTGAGTGGGGCCATCTTCGCCGAGTCCGATGCTGTCATGAGTAAAGATGAAAATGACTTGCAGATCCATGATAGAAGCAAGTCTGATCGGTGGTCGCATGTAGTCGGAGAATGTGAGAAAGGTGGCGGTATAAGGGATGATACCTCCAAAGGCCGCGAGGCCATTAGAGATAGCTCCCATGGCATGTTCTCGAACTCCAAATTGGATATTCCTTCCCGCATAGCTCCAAGTGCCTTCAATGGCTCCTTGTTTATCATCCACATGCATTAACGGGCTTTCAAAAGTGCCTTCTTTATTAATGACTGTAAATGTTGAAGGATTCAAGTCGGCAGAGCCGCCGATCAATGCGGGCAGACGGGGGGCAATCATGTTAAGGACTTTTCCTGATGCTACCCTGGTAGCCATCCCTTTGGCGTCAGGGGGGAATTGTGTGATCCCTTTGCTCCATCCGTCCGGCAGCTGGTGATCCATGATCTGCTTGAGCTCCTTGGCCTCTTCCGGAAATGCCTGTTGGTACGACTGCCATAACTTTTTCCATTCTTCTTCTTTTTTTATCCCTTTTTTTGAGGCTTGTTGGAAAACCCCGTTGACCTCATTTGGAATATAAAATGTTGGTTCTAGCGGCCATCCCAGATTTTCTTTAGTGAGCTTGGTCTCTTCTTTTCCAAGAGGGGAGCCGTGTGCTTCAAACGTGTCTTGTTTATGAGGAGATCCGTAGCCAATATGGGTTCTGACTAAGATGAGCGAAGGACGCTCCGTTTCCTTTTGAGCGTCTTTGATCGCTTGTTCGATTTTATTTAAGTTGTTTCCATCTTCAACAGTAATGGTATGCCATCCATAGGCATCAAATCGTTTTGCACGGTCTTCAGTAAACGTCACTCCACAACTGGCAGATAAAGTAATTTCATTATCGTCATACAGATAAATGAGCTTACCTAGGTTAAGGTGTCCTGCCAGCGAGGCGGCTTCCGAAGCCACCCCTTCCATCAGGTCGCCATCGCTTACGATCGCATAGGTGAAGTTGTTGAACAGCTCGTAATCCGGACGGTTGTAACGTGCTGCCAGATAAGCCTCTGCCATGGCCAGGCCGACTCCATTGCCAAAACCTTGTCCGAGGGGTCCTGTAGTTACCTCGACGCCTGGCGTGAGGCCGCTTTCAGGGTGTCCGGGTGTTTTGCTTCCCCATTGGCGGAACCGTTGGAGTTCTTCCATCGGTAAATCGTAGCCTGTGAGATGAAGCATACTGTAAAGGAGTGCGGAGCCGTGACCGGCCGATAGAACAAAGCGGTCTCTATTATACCAACGAGGATTTTTCGGATCGAAGTTCATGATCCTGGTCCACAAGACATATGCCATGGGTGCCGCATCAAGAGGCAGTCCGGGATGTCCGCTGTTGGCTTTTTCGACCATATCGACCGAAAGGAATCGGATAGTGTTGACGGCTAGTTGATCTAAATCTGTGGATTTGATTGTTGAAGCGGTTTGCTGCATAGGTCCTCCTTAATTCATTTAAGTTCATCATACCCTAATAAACTTTTAATTTTAACTAATTTTTGCAATTGAACAGTATTTTATTGCATTTTGGCCTCAAAATATGGCATCATATAATTATGAACAAGAAACATGATCGTGTACTAGAAGCGATATTTGCAATACCGGTTAGACCGAGTATTAACTGGCGAGATATTGAGTCCCTTCTTGTAAATATTGGAGCATCCATTGTAGAAACAAGGGGCTCTAGGATAAAGGTTGTACTTTCTAGGATAAAGGTTGTACTTAGTGGGCATGAGGCTGTTTTTCATAGGCCTCACCCACAAAAAGAGACAGATAAAGGCGCTCTAGTTTCAGTAAGAAAATTTTTAGAAAAAGCAGGAGTAAAACCATGTTAACATATAAAGGATATAATGGCTGGGTCATCTATGACGATGAAGCAAGAATATTTCATGGCGAAGTTGTTGGTTTAAAAACCGTCATTACTTTTCAGGGAACAACCGTAGATGAGATTGAACAAGCTTTTCAAGAGTCTATTGATGTTTATCTTGAATGGTGTGAGGAAAGAGGGAAGGAACCCGAAAAAGCTCATTCAGGAAAATTAAATTTGAGATTGACTCCAGAACTATATTTTAAAATTTCGGCTATGGCTTCTCAACAACATATGAGTATGAATGCTTATATTATTAGTAAATTAGAAGCCGCCTAGGAGTCCACCATCATCCGTTTTTGCATATTATTTTTTATTGGCCTAGCCAACGCTTTGCCCATTCCATTAAGTGGATCTGTCCTTTCCATTTGGCTGTCTGAAGCCGGTTTTGAAAAGGAACTCATCGGTCTATTTGCCCTGTTGACCCTTCCTTTTACAGTGAAATGCCTTTGGTCCATGCCGATCAATTACTTCACGGTTCCTTTTTTTCGGGCGAGTCCGCGAAAAGGGTGGCTGCTCTTTGCTTTAGTTGGAATGATGGGATGTTTTATTGGAATGAGCTATGTCGATCCCTCAAATAATCCTTGGGCGCTGGCCTCCTGTCTATTCTTGCTTTCTTGCTTCGGCGGATGTTTATATATCGCAGGTTTATCTTATGAATTGGAAAGCATCGATGAGAACGAATACAGCATCGGCTCTGCCTTTGTCGTAACCGGATATAGGATAGGACTTTTATGCGCGGGTGCCGGAGCATTATATTTATCTTATGTATGGGATTGGTCGTGGATGTTTCGCGCTGCTGCTTTGTTGCTAGGGATGGGATGCATTTTCATTTTATGGCAGCCGGAACCCTATAAGTCGAAAGAAACGCTGTATTCTAAAAAGAAGAAATTTGCTGCCTATCCATCATTTGCTTATGGTTTCTGGCACGAGATCATCTTGCAGCCCTGTAAATGCTTTTTACAGCGAGGAGACTGGAAGCTCATTCTCCTCATCATCGTGACATTTAAATTGGGAGATCATCTGACGAAGAGTATGTCGGGTCCTTTTTATTTATCTCTAGGATTCAACAAGGCTGACTTAGCGCTTGCTGCCAAGATGTGGGGATTTGCCGCCACTATTCTGGGTGCAATGACAGCAGGATATTATTTCAAAGGGAGGGACCCGCTGAGATCTTCGGCTATCACAGGATTCATCCATGCCTGCACCCTTGGTTGCTATTATGTGCTGTCACTAATCGGCAAATCATTTTATGGTCTCTACTTGACTGTAGCGATCGAAAACTTCACCGGCGGCATGGCTATGACAGTATTTATCTATCTTCTTTGGAAAGTGTGCGACAAGCGTTATGCCCCTTTGCAATATGCCATTTTGTGGTCATTCTTTTCTTTTAAATCGGACATCCTGGCATGCCTTGGGGGGCTGCTCGCAGCAACTCTCACTTGGAGCAGCTTCTTCCTCCTTGTATTTTCCATCGGACTCGTCTCCGCCGCCGCCGTCTGGCACAAACTCAAAGAAAAGCGACATTTTTTTTCCCCGCAGTATAGGTTAAACCTAGAAACGGCGATTGGAAGGGGGTGCCAGACGCAAGATTTTGGTTCATAAAGCGTTGAGACGAAGGGGGCATACCCAAACGGGTAAGCTCCCCTTCGTCTCAACGCATTCTGAATCAAAAGATTGCATCTGGCACCCCCTTCGAATCGCCGTTTCTAGGTTCAATTTTTGTGGTTCTCCAAAAAATCCTTCACGTAGGTAGAGGCAATGTTGTTGATCATCATTGAAAGGGCGCCGAGGGAGCCACCTCGATAGAGAGTTTTGATAATTTTGGTCGGGGGATTGAGTCTGAAAAACTCCTTAGTCCAGAAAGAGCCTTCAAAGATTTTTTGCAGACTATTTGAATTTTGTGTTTTTAATCCTCGCGCAAACATGCGCGTAGTGACGAAGTCGATTGGACCTGCTATCACACCAACGCAACAACCTGATTGAACGCCAACGAGAGTCTGTTGGATGAAGGTAAGATTTTTGCCTTTATTTCTTTTCAACATTGTATTTCTAAAGTGCTCTTGAGAGAGGCAGAATGTGATCCATAGTAAAGTAATGCGGGTTAAGTTAGAAATAATTGCAGGCGTTTTAGAAACCGGTTGATCCGGCTTTTGGGCTGCAAGCATTTCGCAATACCTCCTAAGGTCAAGACGGAAGAGAAATGCCGTATCCATAGCTGCAACAGCAACACCGGTAGCTATTTGGGACTCGTTTACTGTGTAATTGCGTTCTCGCTGCAAATAGCGGGGAAAAGCGATTAACATAGGCCAATTCCATAATTGTTTTAAGCTTGTCCTGGAAACAGTCTCCAGGTAGCCTCCGTAAAGTGTTCTTACATTTAAATTCATTAACTTTTTTGAGCCATGATCTTCAACGATTTTATTAAAATGCTGTTTGGAGACAAGAACGCGTATTTCAGTCTCGATTTTTTTAAAGGTCATTTCATCCGTGGTCTTTCTATAAGGTTCGAGTATTCCTGCTACTTTTATTCGGTAGGCTTTTTCCTCAATGGCTTTTTTATAAGCTTCAATAATTCTTAAAGGATTTCTGCCAGCCACTTGCTGATGTATTTTGACGACATCTAAAGGCTGAGTAATTAGGTGGGAGAAAAAACCTCTAATTGTGCCGGAAGCGCAGGCAGTCAAGTAAAACTGCAGACTAAAAGGATTATCTGAGGTATTTGGCGTTATGATAGCGACTCCACAGATTTGCGTTGTGAGCTTTTAAGAATGAATAGTCCGCTGACAATACCAAGGGCAAGCCAATACCAGGCCGCGCTAGAGACGACACCGGTCTGCTGGTAGAGCCATAATGAGACTGCAGCAGTGGGTCCGCCGAGCAGTTGCGATCCCATGGCATAACCAAACGAGATAATGATATAGCGGTGGGCTTTTGGGACGATTTGTTGCGCCCAGGCATGGAAGGGGGCAAAGAATGCTACACCGAAAAGGACAAGGCAGATCCTGACAAAAATCAGTATAGCCAATGAAGCACCTTGTAAAAGCATAAATAGTGGAATAGCGCTTAAGCCTGCACCCAAAGCAGCATAGATCATCACCTTTTCCCTTGAGGTCTTGCCGGCGAGCCAGCCAAAGAATGGCAACGCAATAAAATCGAATACTAGCAAAGAAGTGTTAAGGGCAGCCATCTCAGCCTTGGTAAAGGAAGTCACTAAAGGAATAAATCCGTTCATTAACACCAATGCAATCGAATAGTTTGCATAGGCGAATCCGGAAGCGGTGATGATCATGACAAGAGGTTTGCGGCATTCCCAGAAAATCTGAAAGATCCCTTTCAAAGAAAACTGCGGGATCGGGTTGGTATCTTCAATGGTCATATTTCTGCGGAGGAATGTCCCAAAAAGTGCTGTCAAGCAACCGAGGAGATAAAGCACTCGCCATCCCCATGAGACAGAATCGATAAAATAAAGAACGGAGACTCCGGCCGATGCCAACAGGATACCGCCGATGGTGGATGCATTATACAAGCTACTGAGGATATCGTGATGCTTCTTTTCGGAGTTTTCCAATACAAAGATAGCACCGCCCATCGTTTCTCCGGCAGCCAGGAAGTTTTGCAAGAAACGGCTAACGGCAAGGAGAAGGGGAGCTAGAAAACCGGCCTGTTCGAAGGTCGGGCAAAAAGCGATTGCTCCTGATATTACAGCCATCCCCATCAATGAAAGAAATAATGCTTTAGCACGGCCGTAGACGTCGCCTATGTAGCCGAAAGCCAGTGAACCGATCGGTCTTGCCAGCATCCCTATTGGGATCATCGAAAAAGTCCAGATCAGCGCAGTCAGAGGATCTTGCTGAGGAAAAAAGAGAGGAGCCAGAAAAGGGGAAAGGAATCCAAATAATGCTGTATCGTAATGTTCAAAAATGTTTCCTAGGCAGGCGCTTAATAGCTGAGAGCGGCTTACTTTTGTTTTCATAGTACTCCTTATTTATTGAAGGACTAGAATAACAAAGATCGGTTCTTGAGTTCAATCTTAAAATCACTTATTAACAGCGATATAGATGTCCACTTCTGAATCCTTTTGGAATTTTTCCCCATAAAGCTCGAAGTCACCGCTATAGCTTCTTGGCAGATTGAGATTCCAAATCGATAGCCATGCTTCATAGACACTTTGAGGATAGTGCCCCTTGGCAGTAAAGACAGCGTAATTAGCTGACGGGACAGTTTTGACTATCATTTCATCGGGGATTTTCCCCACCGAGCTGACTTCACATCCCACTACCAATGTATAAGAGGCGGTATGATCTCCTTCGTAATCGGTATAAAGGCCATAAATATTTTCCGACACTTTATTGGGGATCAGACTTAAAACATTGCTGTCTCGGATCTGGTCCCAAAAAGGGGGAATCTCATAGGCTGCGCTTAAGTTCGATGTTGTTAAGGCAAGTCCCACGATGGTGAATGAGGTTTTTTGCACAGTTTTATAGGGGAGAGGCATGAGGAGTTTCCTTTTAATAAGATGATCCTTTAAAATAGAAGCCGAAGAATTAAAAATCAAACAATAATATGATGACCAAATACACTTGTGCCTCTGCGCCTCTGTGTTTAATCTTGCTGTGATCCTACGAGGCTTCTCTGCACCTTTTATTTCTTTGTATCTTTGCGTTGAAATTTTAGGACGCTTTCCACGACCTGACTTCTGCTTTCACGACATCCGACTTCTTTTCAAAACTGGGATTGTTGACGAAGATATTGTAAATCCTTTCCCTGTCTATCTGCTGGGCATGCATGATCACATCGTGAAACACTTTCAGCGACTTTGGATTGAGGATTAAACTCTCGACGAGATCTTCATCATCAAACTGGATTGATTGTGCAGATAGGTCCGGAAGCCTTTTTTCAAATAAAGGATTTTCCACTAAATCCTTGGCAAGCGACTGATCGCGCGTCAAAAAGATTTCCCGTAAAACATCGCGGATGGTGTATTCGCTGACGAAGTAGCTGTCGGTTGTGGCATAATTCTGGAGCTGTTCTACGATCATCTTCTGAATGACTTTATCTTTAAGCAATTCTGCGATGAATTCACAGTCATTGCGACGGATGGTCTCATATAGCATTTCGCCATATTTTTTTCTGAAGAGGGGCTCTTTTAAAAATTCATTCCTGAAGACCTCAGTGGTAGTGGTGGCATTCATGGCTTGCATACGGCGGAAATGGTCTTCGGGAATCTGGGGAAACATCGGGTGTTTAATCAATAAGGGAAAGATTTCTTTACTATCCGATTTGATAGTCTCCAGAAGCAAACCGAGCTCGGCTCCATTAAGCTTGGCGAAGTTAGGATGGTTGGCCAGCTTGTCTACCATGCTTTTTTCTGCCGACATGGCAAAGACAATCAATTCAGCCAGTCGATTTGGAGGTATCTCCGGATAGCTCTTATGTTTGGTGAAGCTATCAAATAACTCCTGGTCAATATAGACGATCGACATCATCAACATCCAACTGAGCAGGAGATGTGAAAAATTAGGCAAATCTGGATGGTTAACGAGTTCGTCAACAACTTTTTCAGCTAGCGGATCCATCTCATTGTTGAACGTATCGATCAATTCCTGCCTCAGGAATGATTCAGAAGTGGGTTCGAAATGATGATTCCTGATCGCTAGAATAATGATAGCCTCTTCTTTCCTTTTCAATGCCCAACGGATCAAATCTGGAAATGCTTTAGCAGAAAAGGGTTTATATCTGTAATCGCTCAGAATTTCATCCAGCCAAAACACATTCTGTGTCCTGATTGCACAAAAGATCATATCGCCCATATGTCTGTCAAAAAGATTTCTAAATTTAGCTGTCTGCCGAAGGTCGGAGACGACGCGTCTGTCTTGAAATTGGAAAATGGCTTGAATAATTTCTTCGATGTCGCGTGGACTTAATTTTTCCAGTTGGGAATGATTCAACAATGCCACAAGCTCATTGCCATAAGGAAGAGAAATTGCCAGTAACATAGTCTTGGCGAAGGCTTCGGTTGTCACGTCTTTAAAGTTTGGGTGGATGATAAAGCGGGGAAGCAACTCTGAATCCTGCATCAGCGGGCCAGACATCATTAGGGCTTCACTCAGATCCTGACCCGATAGTTTTGCAAAGGTGGGGTCGCGAGTCAGGCCATCAATATCGCGACGGTTTTGCGTTTGAATCGCTTCTTTTAATTCTTGTAAGAATATTTCTGTCTCTTTCATATTTTCTATTTTGTATAAATATGGGAAATTTGTTAAGAAAAGAATTCGTTCAAGGAGAGAAAAATGAGTGCTATCTCACGTGACACCAGTGGTG
>JABDDC010000044.1 GCA_013287815.1 Chlamydiota bacterium | reverse complement strand
ATACAAGTGGTATGATAAAAAAAGATGCACGATTTTTACATCCAGTCGTTCAAGAGGAGCTTCGACACAAGTCTTTGGATATGTTTTTAAATGTAGACAATCATCGCGCTCATAAATCAAAAAAAGTCAACTGCTGGCTCAGGAGTAATGTGGAGCGCATTCGATTGTATTATTTGCCGAGTTATTGCCCAGAACTAAATCCAGATGAGTTTTTGAATCAAGATGTAAAATCATACATGGGAAAGCAACGGGTTCACACTAAGGCGCAGATGGTAAATAATTTAAATAAGCACCTCAAAATGCGACAAAAGCAGCCTCATGTCATCCAGAACTTTGTGAAGGGCTGCAATTCTAAATATGCAGCCTAAAAAACCGGAAATATTAAGTGCTCCCCGTAATATAATAATCTATCGCTTTGATTATCATGCGGAAATCAAAAAACACCACAATGAACAAGATGAAGCAAAAGACGGTCGGACAATAGTCTACGATGCGGAAGGACACAAAACTGTCTATTCGTACGATCGGAATCATCGCATCAAAAAAATTGTAAAATTTAGCGGAACTACTAAAAACGATTACAGTCAGTATTCGTTTGAATCGTTCATTTGGGGAGATAGAAAGGACGATTGCAACTTAAAAACCAAATTTCTTGCCGATGCACAGACAGAAAAAGTGCACCATGGATACCATTTTAAATATGACAATCAAGGTAACACTAAAGTTAAAACGCTCTTTGGAAAACTGACCGGCCGTAAACCCACAGATATCAAGTTAAATAAAAATGATAAGCCCATTGACGATGGGTATGAGCAGGAAAATACCACTTACACCTATTCAAAGATGCTTAATTTGATCCGTAGCGAGACAAATAGCGACGGAAAGAAGATCGAATATAAGTAAAAATCAGGAAGTTTTGCTGAAGCGGACCGTCAATAAATATTCCAGGCAAGGACTTTTGTTAAAAGAATTGGTTTACGATGCTTCAGGGCAATTTGTTTACGAAAACTCATGGGATTACGATGCACATGGTAATGTGATTAAAGAAACGAACGCACTTGGAGAAACCATACGAAAAGAATACGATGAAAACGACAATCCGGTTCAACCAGTTAAACTCCGAGGCAACCCTCATGGCCCCATTGTGCACACTGAGGCCACAGAGCCACTGTCTCCCATTCTTTATCCAGCACCAGCACTTCGCAACATACATTTAGAACTGGTCTCGAACAAGAATTCTTCGCGGCTGTGGAATGAATATATAGATCGCTACCATTACTTGGGTCACAAGTCATTACCCGGCGCTCAGCTACGCTATTTTGCACGCTCAGAAGAAGGACTTTTAGCTCTATTTGGCTTTGGTGCTGCAGCGTGGAAGGTTGCTCCAAGAGATAAGTTCATCGGCTGGCCGGCTAATCAGCGCGAAAACAATTTACATCTCATTGTTAACAACGCGCGCTTTCTCATCTTGCCCTGGGTGAAATCTCAACATCTTGCATCGAAGCTTTTAGGACTAGTTGCAAGGCGCATTGCAGATGACTGGATGAATCGCTATGGCTATCGTCCTGTACTCCTAGAAACGTTCGTAGAAAAAGAGCGATTTGCAGGAACATGTTATCGAGCTGCAAACTGGACCTGCTTAGGAGACACGCAAGGTCGCGGTAAATTGGATAGAGTTCACGCTCACGGCGTTCCGATAAAAAGCATTTGGGTATATCCTCTCACAAATAGCTTTCGCGATGTTCTCAACAGAACTATCAGTGGAGATAAAAATGGATAAACTTAAAGAAAATACAATGGAGAACTTCAACACTGCTGTCGCTACAAGTCCTCAATTAGCTGAAGCGCTATTTTCTATTTTTAACCAATGGAAAACATCCTTCAAGAGAAAGGACATTTTTCAACGAGCATTAGAACTAGCTGTTGCATCACTTCTTTGTTTGGGTAAAAAAACAATCACAAGCATGGCTATTTTTCTGAAGAGATCATCCACTATTGTTTTTGGCAATCTAAAATTATTAAACGTATCGCGACCTTTTCTTATTAAGCTTCTGGACGAGGGTAAAATCCCCTTTCATAAGGTCGGCACGCACAGACGCATCCGCTTTATCGATCTTCTGAACTTTAAAGCCTATGCAGGTAAGATCAGCCAAAAAGCCTTGGATGAGCTTGTACAACAAGCCCAAGAGCTAGACATGGGATATTAATGAGAATGACAGTGGCTCTCCTTACCTGATCGACAGGATGTTCATGTATTAGCAGCAGCGATAAAAGCGCAGGCCCAAATTATTGTCACATACAACATCAAAGATTTTCCTAACGAAACCCTTAAAAAATTTGACATTGAAGTTCAGCATCCTGATACTTTTCTTCGCTACCAACTCGATCTAAAACTATCCGTCTTTCTCTCCTGTGTTAAAAATATTAGGCAAAGGCTTAAAAAGCCACCGGTCACTGCATTAACGATATTGGGCGTGTGTGGCATATCAAATCTCTTTAAATAGATCTTCAAGCGTAGCTTGATTTGCTATTATTTCCTCAGAATACATGGTTGGCTTTAAACCCATTTTAGTAATCATACAGAAGAAAAGCTGTTTTTTTGTTCTTGTGTGTTTCCTAAATACCTCAATTTTTTTCAAGAGCTCTTGAGAGTAGGATTTATCGATTGCAAATTGGTTGTTAGAGTATTTGATTTCGCACAGAATAATCGCACCATCAAGTCGATCAAAAAGCAAATCAATTTGCGCTCCTTCTTGTGGTTCCTTTGCTTTAGGCGCAAACCGCCAAGTTCCTACAGTTGCACCTGGATCGATTTTTAATGCTTTGCGAATCTGATCGATATGTTTATAGCATGTAGATTCAAACGATAACCCGGCCCAAATTTTCCATGTTGGTTGATTTGATTGAGATATCCAAAATCCTTCATTGATTGCTTTCTTAGCGATTGTCTTCAAGTTTGGCTCAATCCAACGTAAATAAAAAAGGCTATATTCATCATCAATGACATAGTAGACACCTCGATCCTTATGCCCATATGGGACAAGACTTGTGATAAATCCGGCTTCTTCCAGTTGATGCAAGCGCTTTACCGTCCCCCCACCATCAGGAAGTTTAGAAAGCTCAATTAGTTCGGATTGACCTACTCCGTAGCGATGCTTTGCAATAATTCGGATGAGCTCCTTAAATGGTCTTGGGTCATCAAAGAGAGATTCAAATAAACGTTCAAACTCTTTTACTAGAGGTCCATCGCTTTGAAAACAGAGCTCGTGAATACACTGGTGAGCCGAGTGACCTTTCCGTATAAAAGTCCAATATAAAGGAACTCCGCCTAAGACTGTATAAAGGTCAATAATTTGACTACGATTGAGACGGATTTGACGCTCTTTCAAAAAACTTTCCGTTTCATGCAAGGAAAATGGCTTTAGATGAATGGTACGAGTCACTCGATTGTGGAGACCACCTCTATTATTGATGATATTGTCAATGATCCATGAAGTGGAAGATCCGCAAATAATCAGCTTGATACGCTTATCAAAAACCCAATAACGGTTCCAATATAATTCCAATGCCATCAGAAGTTTGGAGCGCGGTGTTGCCATCCATGGAAGTTCATCAAAAAACAGAACAACTGTTTTTTCTTTTGGAATGTCGTTGATGGCAACAGTAAGATCTTCAAAAGCATCTACCCACTGCTTTTGAGGAATGATTGAGGGGCTTTGGTAAAAGGTTCTTCCTATTTGCTTGGCAAATTCTTTTAACTGCTCCTTTGAAGATCCTTTTTGCAATCCTGTTACGTGAAAAAAAACACATGGGAAAGAACTCATGAGATTTTTGATGAGATAAGTTTTACCCACCCTTCGACGACCGTAGACAGCAATGAATTCAGATTTTTTAGACTGAATAAGATCTCGTAACAATTCTTGCTCTCTACGTCGCCCTATAATATTCTCTGTAACATCTGTAGCTTTTGCTTTCTTCCGCATCATATTCTCCTCTGCTAATTATTATTCTTACTGCACTCTTATTTTTTTAAATCATCATAGACTTTAAAATCATTATTCTGTTCCGCGGATTTTATTTTCATAAATCTCGCGGAACAGACATATTTTTTGTTTCAGGCGCGGTGTTTATTATTATAAACATCGCGGAACAGTCATAAAATCATGTTTTTTCCGCGACCTTTATTCTATCAATAAAGGCGGAAGAAAACAAGTTTTTCTATATGAATCAATTTACCGAATGCTACCAGGAGGAAAATTGGGCAACAGCTGTTGCCCAAATCCATGGGGTAACAACATCGCTCTTATGGAAAAGATTGACAGTCTTGAAAATGGGTATGATAAGATCTAAATACTCAGCTGCGCTCAAAGTGCTGTCTAAAAAAGCAGTTTTTTCTTCCGCAGAAGGCAGGGAAGCGGGAATCCCTTCCCGGATGCTTGCCTATTTTTGCGCGAAGGGGCAAATCGAACGGGTTAGCAAGGGGATTTATAAAATCAACAACCTTGATTTCGACTCCGAATTCGAATGGGAAGACCTCGCCGTAACTGCTTTGAGCATCCCGAACGGCTTCATCTGCCTCATTTCTGCTCTATGCTATTACGGTTTGACAGATGAAATCATGAGGGAATTTTGGATTGCCATTCCCCATGCCACCACCTCTCCTGTCAGGGCAAATGCTCATATCGTCCGAATGAGGAACATCTCTTTCGGACAGACCACAATTAAAATCGGCAGCCAGAAGCTCAAAATCTTCGACCGGGAGAGGACCGTCGTGGACTCTTTCCGCTATCTGGACAAGGAAACCGCTTTAAAGGCGCTGCAAGCTTATTTAAAAACAAGCAAAGACAGAAAACCTGATATTGATAAGCTTGTAAGATATGCGAAGAAGCTTAGAGTCGACTTAACCCCTTACATTTCGGCGTTCATACTATGAAATCTGCAATAGAACAATCAATCAAAGAGAAAATCAAAGCCTTGGCCAATTTCAATTCCATAAGAAGTTTTTGTACTTGACTTCTAGAAAGAAATGGTAATACTTGCTGTAATTCATTAAATTTTGAACCATTTTTCGCATTGGCACGGAGATGTTTAAATAATATTTGTCTTTATGGTTCAGCAGCTTGTCGCTAATTTGGTAAAGCTTATCTAGGGAAGACTTTTTGAAATCAAAATCCAGTAATTCACTGAGTCCGCTGTCATTGCAGAGCCATGCATAAGTTGATCTCTCACTATCCCCAAACATAAATCAAATGCGAATTTAAAAGAAGTAGAAACATTATTTTAAATAAAATTCAGCCACTACAATAGGTGAATGGTGTTTTCTATTGAATCTTTGGGGGTGAGTGCTGTAGGGGGGTACAGGAGTTCTCAGAAAAACGCCAATAAATTTCTTAAATGGTCACTGAACTTGGGTTAATAACATTATATAATAATCACTCGACGGGCTTCAGAGGGGTGATGAGGTCGTTTAATGTAAAGATAACCTCGTTCCAAATTCTCTTGCATAGGTTGTCATTGCCTGCTTGATTTTCCTTCAAGATATTTTGTATCTCTGAATCTTGTTTAGAATTGGCTTTAACAAATCGCATCATAGTTTGACATCCATGCTTTTTAGCATCTTTAATTAGAGCAGCTTTGTAATCATCCGCAAATTTGATGAAAGTTTGCTTAATTCCACTATTATTGGCTAAATTTTCCGTTGAGACTTCTTTAAGGTCCTCTAGGAGTAATTGATTTGACTCAAGAAATGCCTTTAACGACTCAATATTTTCCGGATCGATTTCATGGAAATAAGCATCCAGAGATTTTGAAAATGCAGTCACAGCAGAAGCTGGAATTCGTTCTTTGTTACATCCGGGTGCACTGTCTGCCTTAGGATCCCAAAATCTCCAAAAGAGGTTATAGAGATAATTCCCTAAATGAGAAACAGTATCCGGCAGATGTTGAATCGTAACATATATTTCTTCCAGATTGCTCAAGTTAATTCCATGACTAGGATAATGCTCCGGCTTAATCATAATACGAGGGCCGTTATCTTTATCATCGAATGGAATGAGTAAGATATGTCTTTTAAAAGCGGGCAAAGCATAGGTAGACTTACATCCTACTATTCCCATTATTTCCGGGGTCTGGTTGATGTCTAATCCAAGATCATCTTCGGCTTTAACACCTGCCAAGTGAGAAGAATGGCGAGGGTAGATTCCATTTTTTTCATAGGCATGGGCTAACGCTTTGTCTTTTAAAAATGCTTTCAAACGGCCCTGAGGATCATCAAGGATGAAAGTTCCTTCGTGGAAAAGATGGTTACTCTTGAGCATAAGAAACCAGATGATCTGCGTAAATAGGAGTTCAACATTTCCTTCCTTAGCAAAAACTTCTGCTGTCAGTGTTCCGGATAATATCTCATTGATTTGTTTAAATCCTACTTTTGCAAGTTCGTTTACCTCAGTTTTCGTATAACCGGGACAGTATTTTTCTAGGTAATCATCTAAATCCATTTTAACATCAAGGTCAGGAATCAAGGATGAATACGAAGATGCTGTCAAAGAAGAAGAAGGTTTTTGTGTTAGCAAGTTAGCCGGGGCTACACGCTGATTGATCTTGTCTTTGAGACTCTCGATCTTCTTTTGAAGCTGTAAATTTTCGTTATGCAGAGCATTGTTTTCATCAACCAGTTTATTATATGTTAGGTCATCGTCAGCTTGTTGGTTATAATTGTTCTCTATTTTACTTATGAGCTCATCATTCTGTTTCTGCAAGACTGTTATTTGATTTTTATATACTATTTGTTTTTCTGTGAGTTTTTCGACTTCTTCTTTTTGTTGGACCAGGAGCTTATTTTTGCCACTAATCTGCTGCAAGTATTCCTCAAGCTTCTTTTTGAGCCGTTCAATCTCCTGTCTTACTTCCAACTGATGTAGCTTGGCAGTGCCATTTTCGGTTTCTTTTTGGGAAAGTTTCTGCTGAAGACCCTGGATTTCTCCATTCTTTTGATTATTAAGATTGGTGTATTGCAGTTTAAGATCACTGATCTCTTTTGAACGTTTTTCCTTCTCTAGTTGGAGATCTTGTATAATCCCGGAGCTTTGACCGTTCAGCTGCGCTATTTGTTGTTTAATGGCTTCATTTTCTTTAGAGAGGTTTTCCTTCCCTTGGTTTGCATCGGAAATTTTCTGCTCGATTTGACTTAGTTCGCTCTCTCTTTGGATTATTTGGAGCTGAAGACCTTGAATGACTTCATCATGTTGCCTTTTTAGCTGTTCGACAAGTTTGACTGCTTCTTCGTTCTGCTTTTGCAGGGTTGCAATTTTATTTTTTTGTTCCTGGCTGAATCCATAATTTTCAGGAATGAATTGATTATTCCAAAGATAAATAAAATTTCCAATCATCATTAGGACCGGCACAATGATCGCAAAGTAAGAAGCGACCTTGATCACCTTGATAGCAGTGTTTAGGTGATTTTTAGGTATTTCATTTATAGCTTTTTCATCTACCGTTTCAATAATGGTTAAATGATTAGCTTGATCGCGTGAGAGGATTTTGACGGAACGTCCGCCCCAATAACTATATGAAAAATAGTTATGACATTTTCGTAGTGAAGGAAAATTTTCCCTGACATTAAGATCGGAGATGATTGGGGTGAAAAAGTTAACCATAGTAGCCTTAATTTATAAAAAGTATATAAAGAATTAATTAAATACAATTTTAAAACATAATTCGCTTTTAACATCAATTAAATTTTTAGGCTAAATAAGTTATTCTGTATGGAAGGAATCTACCTAAATATTAAATTCCTAATTTCTAATTTTAATTTGCATATATTTCTATCTTCCTACTAGAATCCAACCGGAGGATAATGATGGCCGAAATTGATCGGGAGACAGTCAAACATTTGTCTCAACTGTGCAGAATTAATTGCACAGAAAAAGAAATCGAAAAGCTGCAAGTAGATTTAAAAGAAATCCTATCCTATATCGATCAAATAAATGAAGTCGATACAGACAATGTGCCTCCCTGTCTGCACGTTTCGGAGGATGTTTTCAATGTAATGCGTGATGACGTATCTGGCCCATCGATCAGCCGTGATTTCTTCCTTACCAATGCACCCGCCCATATTGGCAGTATGATCAGCGTCCCGCCTGCCAATAAAGCTCACTGAGGACCAATGTATAAGTTATCAGCTATTGAGTTGCGCGATCAGTTTTTTAGAGGAGACGTAAAAGCTGTCGACATTATCGACTACTATCTGAAGAGAATTAACGCCTTGGACAAAGATGTCGGGGCTTTCTTAAATCTTTTTCACGATCAAGCCCTGAAACAAGCGGAAGCCCTCGACAAGAAAAAAGCCTCTGGAGCCAGGTTAGGCAAGCTGGCAGGTATTCCGATAGCCCTTAAAGACAATATCCTCGTCAAAGATGAGATAGCAACTTGCGGATCGAAATTTCTGACCAATTTCCGTTCTCCTTACAACGCTTCTATAGTGGAAATGGTTTTGGAGGAAGATGGTATCATCATCGGAAAGACAAATATGGATGAGTTTGCAATGGGCTCATCGACTGAAAATTCTGCCCTGCAAAAAACACGCAATCCATGGAACCTCAAATGGGTTCCGGGAGGGTCTTCTGGCGGATCAGGAGCCGCGGTCGCAGCCCGCTTTGCTCCCATCGCATTAGGAAGCGACACTGGCGGATCGGTTCGACTGCCTGCTGCTTTTTGCGGTGTTGTAGGATATAAACCTACCTATGGACGTGTCTCGCGCTATGGCCTGGTGGCCTATGGATCATCCATGGATCAGATCGGCATCCTGGCGACGAACACGGCTGATGTAGCGCTAATGATGGAAGTGATTGGCCGCCACTGCCCAAAAGACTCAACAAGTCTTCATGAAGAATGTCAGGATTTTCTCACTCATTTCAAAGATTCAATCAAAGGGATGAAGCTTGGTGTTCCCTGGAAATTCCTTGAAGATCTGACAGACGAACCAAAATCCAATTTCCTGAATTCAATTGAAATCTTAAAAATGCTGGGGGCAGAAATTGTCGAGATTGACCTAGGCATTCTTAAATATTCTGTCGCCGTCTATAATATCCTGGCTTCAGCTGAAGCCTCAAGCAATCTGGCCCGCTTCGACGGCATCCGCTATGGTCAAAGATCTGAGCGAGCCAAAACCCTCGATGAAATCTATGACTTTTCTAAAGAAGAAGGATTTGGGCCCGAGGTGAAACGTCGCATTATGCTGGGGACCTATGTCCTTTCTGCAGGAAACCGGGATGCCTATTATAAAAAAGGGCAGAAGGTCAGAACGCTTATCTCACGTGCCTACAAAGAAGCTTTTTCCAAATGCGACCTCATCGCCATGCCTGTCTCCCCTTTTGCCGCCTTTGAGATCGGAGCAGTCAAAGGCCGCCTGCAGATTTATATGGAAGACATCTACACTATTGGAGTCAACCTGGCTGGCCTTCCTGCCGTCAGCATCCCGAATGGATTGACCAAAGATGGCAAGCCTTTGGGACTGCAGCTGATTGGACCCCAAAAGCATGACAGGAACCTTCTTGTAGCTGCGAACGTCATTGAAAAAGGGCACACGTTTAAGCGAGCAATACCAACACTTGCCGACAAGCAGTTCAGCCCATGACATATGCCGACTGGGAACCCGTTATAGGACTTGAAATCCACGTTGAATTGAATACCAAATCCAAGCTTTTCAGCACTGCCCTCAATCATTTTGGCGATGCGCCAAATACAAACATCACCGAAGTTTGCACTGGTTATCCTGGAGCCCTTCCTGTTTTGAATAAGGAAGCGGTGCGCAAAGCGGTCCAATTCGGCTGTGCCATTCAGGCCGAAGTGGCCAAGTTCAGCAAGTTCGACAGGAAATCCTACTTTTCCCCTAACAGTCCGTGCAATTTCCAGATCACCCAACACGATCAACCCATCGTCAAAGGAGGTACCATCATAGCTGAGATCGAAGGAAAGGAGCAATCGTTTGCCGTCAACCGCGTCCAGCTTGAAGAAGATGCCGGCACGCTGATACATTTCCCAACATATGACGGAATCGATTACAACCGGGCCGGCATACCGCTGATCAAAATTGTTTCCGAGCCCTGCATACACTCTGCTCAGGAAGCAGTTGCCTATGTCATGGCTGTCAAATCGATCTTGCAATGCCTTGACGTCTCCGACTGCAGTATGGAAGAAGGATCCTTGCTCATCGATATCAACATCTCGGTCCGTCCCAAAGGAGTCAAAGAACTCCGCAACAAGATCGGAATTAAAAAATTAAATTCGTTCAGCTTTATGGAGCTAGTCATCAAGTCTGAAGTAAACCGTCAGATCCACGCCTACCTTGATAATGAAAAAGTAGTGCAGTCGATATATCGATGGGACGCCGATAAAAAAGAAATGGTCCTGATGGGCCGCAAAGCGACGGCTGACGACTACCTCTATTTTCCCGATCCTGACCTGGTTCCTGTTATCCTGACACAGGCCTATATTGATGAGATTAAACAATCGCTTCCGGAATTCCCTCTACAAAGGAAAGGCTAAGGGCATTTTTATTTGGGTATGCCCCCTTCGCCTCAACGCGTTCTGAATCAAAAGATTGCGTCTGGAACCCCCTTCGAATTGCCGTTTCTAGGTTAAAAGGTGCGAAGCACTTTGGAGTTTTGTGTTAGGGACATCCTATTATAGTCTCTTTGCAGTGTAGGTAATGCACTTAATATAACGGATTTAATTTTGTTATATTGTTCTTGATCAGTCAAAGAAGCTTCCCGCGTCTCAGGGATAAGGCGAAAACGAACTTCGTGAAAAACGACTTTGAAGTTTGGTGCCAGCAAAGGATTCAAGGTATTAATGACTTTATCTTGAACCCATTGTAATGCAGCAATTTCGGTATCAGGATCATTGTTTGGGTTAAGTCCATAATGTTTTACAATAACTTGAGGGGAAAAGAATAAGCTGCCATCCACTTTTTCCTCATCCTTGACCAGATCACTGACAGGTATTTCTAAAAAGGAAATCGGCAGATTTTCAAGAGCCGTTTTCCACCAGTCAAAGTTTTTATAGTCAGAATATTCAGCAAAGTATCTGACCTCACCGCCATCTTCGGCTACACAAGCATCTTTAAACGTCTTATCAGCCTGGCAGAGTCGTTTCCAAAGGAGTTTCAGCTGTGGGTGCAAAGAGGGTCAAAAAAGGGTCTGGTCCATTATTCAGAGATTTTTGTGGGCTCTTCAAGAATATTTAAAATCTGCGTGGCACAATAAACACGATCCCGTTTACCTTTAGAAACCTTTGAAACAATGCCCGCTTGCTCTAACTTTTCAATAGCTCTTTGCACTGTTGTAAAGGCTAAATTTAAGTTTCCTGCTAATTTTTTTATGGTCAGATATGGATTTACAGCAAAATTTATTATAATCTTCTGTAATGTTCCAGAGGCACTTCCACTAAATTTCAGCTGCCAGTCTGTAATTAATTGATTAATCCGTTCAGCCCGAGAAAGTACATCCAAACCTTGTGTTGCAACGCCATCGAGAAAATATAAGAGCCAATCTTGCCAGGTTCCTTGACTACTTATACTATATAGTTGCCTGTAATATTCATCTCTCGTGGCTTCAAAAAAGGCACTTAGATACAGAAGAGGCGATGGTAACATCTTTTGCTCAATCAGTAGTAATGTGATCAATAAGCGTCCCATTCGTCCATTTCCATCTAAAAATGGGTGAATGGCTTCAAACTGATAATGGCATAGAGCAATGTGAATCA
This sequence comes from Chlamydiota bacterium, assembly GCA_013287815.1. Lineage (GTDB taxonomy): Bacteria > Chlamydiota > Chlamydiia > Chlamydiales > Parachlamydiaceae > JABDDC01. The sequence goes on along the minus strand of JABDDC010000044.1, from coordinate 1,020 downwards.
GTGGCGGTAATGTTCTATCATGCAAAAACGACTCGAACATGCTTAATGAGTCCATCATGTCTTCAGGCGTTGGGGGTACATATTTTGCAGTCATAAGAGTACAGCCGGGTCTTCCAATCCAGTTTTGCGATCGACGGAATTCTCCGGGTGTTGCATGGGCACCTCGAACACCCTGCATAAGCAATCCATGTATCTCTTTGATCACACGGAGTGAAAGAGGAAATTCCTTCAAACGTTTTATGCCGTAGTCCAAAGCTTTAATATAATTTTGGATTTCCTGTAATTCGTCTTGACTTCGTTCGATGTGAGCGCCGGCTTGGTCTGCAAGAATTTCTCCAAGTGTTGCTTGAGTTCCTTCAATTTTACTCGATAAGACTGCTTCACGGGTGATGAAAGGACGCATCAGCAAGTGAGGGTTAGGGAGCCCGCTACCTTCGCGGGATAACTTTCCCAGAATATGATCTGCTCTAGCCCGAGTTTACAAGTTAATGCTGTGCGCTATCCTTAAGTTATTGAGGCTTATTTTTTTAAGACCGTTTTTTTGTATCCCCTAAATGCCAGTGAAAGCCGTTCAGGATAGTTCCAGAGCAGCCATCAACTCATCATGAATTTCTGGAGCCCTCGTCAATACCTTGTGAACGCGAGGTTTGCGACCACGTCCAGTAGGCTTGTATACATTCACCACCTCCTTTATCTCACTCAATGCCGCAAAAACCCTTTTTAAAGACCAAGAGTGTCCCGCAAGGCGTACTCGTCTCATAATAATGGCTCGCAGTAAAACTGCGATTGTACAGTAGAGCGCGTGTACGTGGATCTTGGTATCCGTCCAATGATACATTGGCCACCATTCCCCAGTGTTCCTATCCTTCATTTCCTTAAAAACGTCCTCAATAATGTACTGGCTGCGATACGCTCGTATGATTTTTTCATTATCCCATTCCTCGCGGCTTGTGATAAGAATGTTCTTCCCAAGATAAGTGTTTGTTATCGATGCCAAGGCATTTACATCGATGGTGTAGT
>JABDDC010000043.1 GCA_013287815.1 Chlamydiota bacterium | reverse complement strand
TCCTGCCAACGTCGCAGAGGGTATTGGCAATCGTGCAATTATGCATTGCCTTTACACTAATCATGTGGTATGTCGGGCAACCATTTATGGGTGAATATTTCCGGTTACGCAGCCGGCTGATCCTTTATGAATATGTTTTAGGAACCTCCGACAAAGGTAAGCTCGCGGACAATAGTGAAAGGTTTGAGATACTCCCCTTTCAACTAAAACAAATCATCATAAACGACCACAGAAACCTTCATGACTATGCTAAGAGGTCATTTTTATCCAAAATCAACGATGGATTTAAGGTTCTTTTTTTGGAGATACCTGCTTTTGAAGTGGCTTGGATTTTTTTTTCAATAGTGATAGCTATTTTGCTACTTAAAAAGGTTGAAGGGGCCAGGCATGCCGTATGGATCCTGCCGGTCTTGGTGTTGGGATATGCCATTGACAACAGGCTGGGGGGGATTTCTCAACAAGTGTCGCCGGACCGGATCTTATTTCCAACGGAGCAAATGATCCTCAAAGAACCTTTGTCAAACGACCCGGTGCAACAGTATTCGCAACTCCAAAAAGGATGGGAAAACTATTTAGTGGAACATTGGCTACCCAAAAATAGCCGGCCGGCAAATCCTGTTGAAGAGGCTGAGTTCCACTTTACCGTTGCCCGGTTAAACCTGCTGCATGGACAAATGCCATCTGACCGGCTCCCCTCCTACCGAGAAAGGAGCTCTCCCCTGCTTCTCATTCTTTTTATGATATGGAATCTGTTTTTCGCCCGGATGATGAATCGGAAATTAATAGAAATGTATTAGGTATTAAGTCACCTGAATGTCATAATACAGAAGGTTATTGCACTCCATTCGGCTTGCAACCTATTTATCTAATTAAAGGAGATTTATGTCTAAAAATAACAATGCGAAAAAAAAGCCGGCGACAAGCGCGCCTAAAGTTCACGGTCATACAAGCACTTCTAAAGCTCCGGCTAGTGCTCCTGCTGCTGCAAAAAAGAAAGCTAAATAAGCTATACAGATCTTTTGATCTTCTTTTTCGGCCTGCCATCCTACTAATCAAATTGCAGGGTTGCAGGCCTGCTTTTTTTTATCCTAAAGTCATGTAATCTAATAACTTGTGTAAAGGAGTTTGTTAATGTCGAGTCCTATTTCATCTCACTCAATTACACTTCCTCCGGACCTCTTTACAATACAAAATCCATTTACTAATGAGATGGTCGATTTACCCGTGGAAATCTGGGAACCGGATGAGCTGCCGATCATCTGGGTGCCTCGCGGAAATATCAGAAGAAGTTTGGCCGTTAGACCCTATTATTTGAAAAATAAGGATGGTCATTATCTTTGCGATAGTCAAGGCAATAAACAAATTGCAACGTTAAGTCCGAGTGCCAGAAAATATAAGGATGGGGACAATATAGTTATGGGGGGAAAAGAATATATTTTTGAAATGGTTTACAAAGATTTATTTCCCGGCAAAAAAGATGATTTTGACCTGCACGCCTATACAAAAAGCAAATTCCCGATTCTTTTTGAAAATACCCCTAACACCGATGATGATGATATTAAGGAGTAGATATCCTAACCATTGATTTTCCATTTCGCCTTATGAAATTTCTTTTTAGACATGAGAAATTCTCAAAGATTGTTGCATAGCTTTCGTGTTAAATAAATGAGCCAATGGCATTAATCTGTGGACAAGAAGAGAATAATGCTTACAGTAGCGCCAGAAGGCGGTGCAGAGCACCGCACTCCAAGGGCTTCGCCAAGCAAAAAATGGCTACAACGCGTAGCGCTTTTCAGGCACGGGTACGGGGGATTTAGTTGTGGAGGAGGAGGTATACCGCGATACCGGCGAAGTAGCCGACGAGGGCCGGAACGCCGACACGGCGGAAATACCAGAAGAATTCCACCTTTTCGAGACCCATGAAGGCCACACCGGCTGCTGATCCGATGACGAGGATGCTGCCTCCCGTACCGGCGCAATAAGCAATCATTTGCCAGAAATGAGAATCTGTAGGAAATCTTGTCAGGTCATACATACCCATGGAGGCAGCGACCAAGGGGACGTTGTCAACCACAGCGGAGAAAAGTCCAATGACAATGGCGATAATATTGGTGTTGCCAAGCGTCTGATCCATCCAATTAGCCAGCTGCAGCAGGATACCGGCAGTCGCCAGTGCATCGATGGTCAAAAGGATGCCAAGGAAAAACAAAACGCCGGTGTTGTCGATACGGGTAATTACATAAGGGACACGCAGGTGGTCGCGGTCATTGTATTTGCGATGGACGATATCAGTGACCAGCCACATCAAGCCCATACCAAAGATGATTCCCATGAACGGAGGAAGTCCTGTCAAAGCCTTGAAGACCGGGACGGCGATGAGGCATCCGATACCCAGCCAGAAGATAATTCTTCCCATAGGTTCAATCTCTTGTTTTGATCCTTTAGGAAATTCTTCGTCGAAATTGCCCTTCAAACCAAATCCGATGATGACCGTCGCAAAGACAAAGCAGATGACGCTTGGGAGGAATAAATCGCGAACAATTGCAAAGGTGGATAGCTGATTGCCGATCCACAACATGGTGGTAGTCACATCTCCGATGGGCGTCCAGGCTCCGCCTGCGTTGGCTGCTATGACGATGGCACCGCCCATGAGCAGGCGTTCCTCCCCTTTTTGGATCAGCTTGCTCATCAGCGTTACCATGATGATTGTCGTCGTCAGGTTGTCTAATATAGAAGAAAGGAAAAAGGTAAGGATGCCTACAATCCATAATAATTTTTGCTTGGACCTGATGTTGATGGCGTCGGATATGATCTTGAAGCCTTTATGGGAGTTGATGATCTCGACAATGGTCAAAGCGCCTAAAAGGAAGAAGATGACCTGGCTGACATTAGCGATGTGTTCGTTCAGATAACCCATATTTTCTTCATGAGTTAGTTTTACGTTAGCAAATTGGAGGCTCCAGCAAATGATCGCCATGATCAGGGCAATGGAAGTTTTGTTGATATTGATTTTGTGTTCGATCGTGATCAGGAAGTACCCCACCACAAAAACAATTATCATCATTATCTCGTATATATTCATTCTTATAACCCACTTTGGATGATGTCATGCAGGTGCAACAGGCCATGGATTTTGTTATTTTCATCGATGACCGGCAGCATCATAATTCTGTTTCGGAAGTTAGCTTCCATAATTTTCATGGCATCGTAGGCGAGAATTTCGGGATGGATGAACTTTGGATTTTTAGTCATCAGTTCTACGATAGGAGTTTCAAGGACCTTACTGCCAAATTCTTGGAGGGTGCGTCTCAGGTCACCGTCGGTAAAGATCCCAAGCAATTGATCTGTGTTATCGGCGATGAGAATGCAGCCGCACCGCTTATTGGACAATTCTATGAGGGCGCCTTGCAACTTTTCTTCCGGATGACATAGGGGGATTTTATCACCAACGAGCATGATGTCTTTGACTTTAAGGGTGATCCTTTTGCCAATCCTTCCGGAAGGATGATTTAAGGCAAACTGATGGAGGCTATACTTTTTCTCTTTCATCAAAGCAACAGCTACGAGGTCGCCAAAGAGTAGCTGAAAGACTGTCGACATAGTCGGAGATAAATCGTAGGGGCATAACTCAGCCTGGAAAGGCAAGACCATAACATGGTGACAGGCTTTGGCTAGACGCGAATTGGAATTACAGACCAGACCTACCAATATAGCGCCTTTATTGCGGATAGCCGGAGCCAGGTTAATCAATTCATCGGTTTCGCCGCTTTTACTCAGCATGATAAAGATGTCATCTTTAGAGACCATGCCCAAGTCGCCGTGCACAGCATCCGTTGGAGACATAAACATGGCACGGGTTCCTGTAGAAACCATTGTGAACGCGATTTTATTAGCAACGAGTCCACTCTTACCAACGCCTGAGAGAAAGACCATCCCTTGCGAATTATAAATGAGGTCGACGATCTTCTTAACTTCTTTAAGGTTAAGCTGGTCAAAGTAGTGGTTGGTATATTTTTTTTGTCTTTCTAGCAGTTCTTTAAGCATATTAATCATGATTTCATTTAATGGCTTTTTCCTCAAGAGGAAATTTTGACAATTAAAAGCTCTTTTCGCACTGCTTTACAGCAGCTGATCACTCATATCTTAAAAATAATAATGACAAAACCTCCAAAATCTATTACCTTTGGGATTAAAAAGTAATAGGAGGAGAGGCAATGTCTGCAAAAAAAACATTAATTACAGTGGCCGAAGGAGATGGAATCGGGCCTGAAATCATGGGCGCCACGCTGGAAATTATGAAAGCTGCCGGTGCGCAGCTTGAAATCCAGAAGGTGGAAATTGGCGAAAAAGTCTACATGCGCGGCCAGTCGGCAGGCATCGATCCCGAAACTTGGGACGCGATCCGTCATTCGAAAGCATTTCTGAAGGCACCTATCACCACTCCACAAGGAGGCGGATTCAAAAGCCTCAACGTCACCGTCAGAACAACACTTGGCCTCTATGCTAATGTCCGTCCTTGCGTTGCCTATGACCCATTTGTTGAGACCAGGCATCCAGGCATGAATGTAGTGATCGTCCGTGAAAACGAGGAGGATCTTTACACTGGCATCGAATACCGGCAGACGCCCGATGTTTTTCAAGCGCTGAAGATCATCACCCGTCCTGGCTGCGAAAAAATCATCCGCTATGCCTTTGAATATGCCCTGGCATATGATCGCAAAAAGGTCACCTGCTTTACCAAAGATAACATCTTAAAACTGACTGACGGACTCTTTCACAAAGTGTTTGAAGAAATCGGGGCCGAATATCCACAGCTCGAAAAAGAGCATTGGATCGTCGACATCGGCGCAGCGAAGCTGGCCGACAACCCAAATGCGTTTGATGTGATCGTCATGCCAAACCTCTATGGAGATATTCTGTCAGATGTGGCGGCACAAATTGCAGGATCGGTCGGACTGGCCGGCTCAGCCAATATCGGCACTTCAGGAGCTATGTTCGAAGCGATCCATGGATCGGCGCCCAGGCGCGCTGGACAGAATTTGGCTAATCCTTCAGGACTACTTTTGGCAGCCGTGCAGATGCTAGTCCACATTGGACAGCAGGATATAGCTGCGCTGATCCACAACGCCTGGCTCAGAACCCTGGAGGAAGGAATACACACCTACGATATTTTCAAAGAAAAGACGAGCAAGGTAAAAGTCGGTACTAAAGAATTTGCGCAGGCAGTCATCAAGAATCTCGGACAAAAACCACAGACACTCCATCCCGTCGCCTATGCAAATACCAAACCGAACCTGAAGCTGGAAAAAGAGGGGCGCCGTCAGGCAGTCAAAAAAGAACTTGTTGGCGTTGACATCTTCATCCAGTGGAAAGATGACGTCGAAGCCCTTGCCAGGCAGCTGGATAGCCTTCCCCTCAAAATGATCGCAAACCGGGGCGTCAAAGTCTGGCCTAACAAGATGCCGGAGACCTTTTGTGTCGACTCCTACCGCTGCCGTTTTGCGTCACCGTCTCAGCCGCAGGTGATTGATCTTCTGCAAGCCCTCCACAAAAAGAACCTGGACATCACCCAGATCGAGTACCTGTTCAATTTCGATGGCGTTCCGGGATATACCTTGGGACAGGATGAGCAATGATGTTGAATTTATAGCGTCATACAGCTAACATTGAGTTTTATTATATATTTTGGAGTAAGCACCATAATGAGTAAAAAATCATCTACACCCCCTGCCCCGTTGAGCGACTTCATCCCGCCACAGCAAGGTTTTGATAATATTGATGAGGTCATCCGCTCATTCAAAGAAAAATCATTTTTAGATCTTTCCTTAAGAAAAAGATTTAGAAGGATCAATGAAACGCTCTGCAAGCTGATTCAAGGCACCGATGACCAACCTTTTTTATTAGGCGCCGTACTCGACTATCTCAGCAAAGTCAACAAAGAAAAGTTTTTAATCGATCCTCTGACGCTGGCTACCTTTGAATTTTGGCTCAATGACTTTTCTGAACTTTCTGATGATGTAAACTACCTGATCAGAGGCAAGATCACAGGTAAAAATATTCCTCGCAGCGAATACCAAGCCTATTTTCCCATCGGGATGAACCGCATCTACGCAGGCACCCATTTTGTTGCAGCCCACCTCTCTCCCGATCTTGACACCATGATCGCCTCTTTTTGGGGATGGGTCGATGCCTTTTCAGCACGCGTGAGCAGTGGAATCCATCTATGGTCCCTTCCAGGTGGGCCTCCTGACTCCCCTGTCACATCCATTTTCAGTGAGGTGATAGGTCCCTCAGTTTTCCAAATCGCTGCCAGGACTTCCCCTACTTTAACTTTGACAGCGATGGATCTGGTCTCCCAAAAAAATGTTAAAAAGGTGTTAGGTAACATCCTAACCGGCGATATCGACCATAGCGCCCACACGGCCATCATTCTGTCCGACGACCAGGGCAACTACCATGGCGATTGGCGAGATTCTGATGTCGAAGTAGTCCGCCAAATCACTATCCTTTTTAAATCATGCCTCCGCTGGTTTGAGAACAACTTTCATACTAAGCTCATTTCCCTCTTTGCGAAGAAAGACCTATCGATCTCTCACTTTCCATCGTTCAATAAAGATGTTTTTGACGTGAAAATCAAAGATTGCGAACCTGCTTTGGAATTCAACGATAAACAGAAGGCCGATCTAGATGCATTTTTTAAAAAGATCTTGAATGTGCAGGAGGGACTCTACGGAACCTTTGCTGATCTCAATAAGGCCCTCGCCGGACTCCAGGTTCCGCAAATGAAAGAATTCCAAAAGCTAGTTGAAAGCTTACCTACAAGTAACATATTCGATAAAAAAGGAAAACTGAAAGAAGATCGCCCGCTCATCTTCGAATCCTTCGATAAGATTATTAAGCACCTCGACAAATCGATACAGAGCGTCCGCAACTACGTTGAGCGGCTCGATGTTGTCATCGGGATCAAGCATGAAGTATTAGGAATGCCCCACCTCTACATCACTTTGAGAAGCGATGTGGAAGAGATCAGGCAGAAGATGCAGAACAACGAATTCCTCACCGTAGTCATCCATGAACAATCGGGCGCTTTCTTCCCTGTGGGAGTCGTCTGGGACGAAACCTTACGCACCAGTGCGCTAGGAAGCGTTTCTTTCAGAGATTTCTGCAATTATGAAGAAGTCAAAATGGCCTCTTACCTGGAAGTGATCAGCGTCGTCGACCACCACAAATCGGCCTTAAAGACAATCTCGGTACCGGCTGCCATCATCGGCGATGCCCAATCGTGCAATATCCTCCTGGCCGAACAAGCTTTCCTGATCAATGACAAATATAGCCTGGGAGGAATAGCTCCTGAACAGATTGATAAACAAATCAAAGAAGTATCTGGCTTGCTAGACACTCCTGGAAAAAAGCGGATCCTCCAGATGCTCCTGAAACGGAGCATGGCTGCACATTCATCCCGCAACTATTTTATAAATCCAAAACGTGAATATAATGAATACCTCACCTTCCTACATGCCATTCTGGATGACACCGACCTCCTCACTAAAGTGAGCTACCGCGATGTCATATGCGTTGCTTCACTTCTTAACCGTCTGAAATCATTTTCAGTTGGCAAAGAAGTCGAGATCATCAATTTTGATGATATTCCTCACGACAAGAATTTCGCCAAAAAAGCCGCTCAAAAAATCTTGCAGCAAGAAGATCTCTACTCATTGTACAAGAAAATCTACACCTCGAAAGAAAAAGAAGCAGAAAACAACCTTCACCTATGCGTCAGTGGAAAAAACTCTAACGTTTTCGTAGACACCAAAGAACAAAACGGCTGCACACGGATTGGCCAGACCAAGCTCTTTGCTTCCAACTTCCCCTTCTTATTGCAAAATACCGGAGCCATCAGGAAAATCTGGTTCGAAAAATCTATTGAGTTACACAAGGAACATCCTGAAATCGATTTGTACATCCAAATGATCAGCACCATCGCCAGCGCCGAAGAAGTTCACAATAATCAAATCGGCGATTACTCCCATAAAGATGAATTGTGGATATGGATTTCCCCGACGCAACAAGCCAGAGACCATTTGAATAGCTTCCTTTCGGGATTCCATTTTGCCGTCAGGGGGTTCGTCGATACCATGACGCTGGAATTGACCGGCTCCAATGCCAATGAATACGCAAGGCTCTTCCACACCAACTTCCCTCAGGTGCCGCAGACCATTTCCGATAAAAATGGACTGCCCGTCGCTATCCTCCGCTTTAAAGCCGGCGCCCTCAACTCGCGTAAATCAATGATCACCCCTTTCTTGCCAAGGATCATTTTCTAGAATCCTGGATCTTTGTTGTGGAGCTTGATGGCGGCTCATACAGGAAGCCTGAACTCTCAGAGTAAAATCACATTAAATCCATTTCACAATATGATTTGGGGCTATATCTCCCTTTATTAGTTTTTATTATCTTTTTTCTTACTAAAAATTGACCATTTTTTTCAGGATATAGAATAAAAAAAATGAAACCTGCAAAACACCTCACGGTAAGATGCTGTGAAAATGTGGTTATAAATAACTTAAAATCAAGACAATAAAGAATATAAAAATAACTCGATAAAAAACCTTTGACTGATAATTAAAAAATGGTAGATAGTGACATCGAATTGAGCAAAGTTTTGTTTTTTGGTCCAGTGGAAGTACTTTGCGTTGTTAGCTCCCTAAAACTGGGAATGGCAACAAAGATGGACAGGTCAAAATAAATAGTGACTTTAGACTTGGACAGCAACTGTTGTTCTAAAAATGCAAAGCAAACTTGAATTTTTGAAACTTTAACGTTAAGGAAAACATATGCGTAAATGGATGACCTTTTTAATGGCGTTAATGGTAGGAGCTAGTTCCTATACATTCGCTCATGGTAGCATCGGATTAGAATTAGGCTACAGACAAGATACTGTAGACCTCAAACATGTTTATGGCGACGACCTAGAGATTCGCCAACACTTTCACGATTTGGACATCTTCCAAATTGGTTTGAAAGGAAAAGGAAACCTCGGCTGCAACTTCTACGGTCGTGCTGAAGGTACCTGGGGATGGGTCCTCGATGGTGATTATAATGAGAAAGTTGCCCAATTCGGATCTAATAGCTTCAACGATGGCTATGGATCTTATTTTGGTGGAAGTTTCCAAAAGACTACAGATTTTGAAGATGTAATCGACGATAAATATGTATTCGATGCTAATGTAGCAGTCGGATACCCATTCTATTTCTGCGATTGCACAATGTCACTTGCTCCAACAGTTGGTTATGCTTTTGATGAGCAAAACCTCGAAGTCTGCCGTGGCGACCTCGATTTCGTTTCTGGCGATGAGTATGGATACGGTGGTGATGGCTTCCTCGCTTTTGAGGGATCTGGATGCTGCGAACAAAAATTCATCAACAAATGGTACGGTCCATTCGTTGGAGTGGATTTTGAATACCGTCCATGCAATGAATGCTGGAATGTATTTGCAGAATTGGAGTTCCACTGGGTACACTTCAAAGGCAAAAGACATGAAGCAATCCATGGAATTGGTGGCAACAATGACTTCGGTCAATACCGTGCTACTCACCATGGTCATGGAATAGTGTTCAACGTTGGTGCAGAGTACGATTTCTGCAACTGCTGGACAGCTTCTTTAGCCGTGAAGTTCTCTGATTTCCGCGCTCATAAGAATCATGGCGGAAGCGGAAGCTTCTTTGGTAGCAGCGATGACTACTCTAGTTCAGAGTCTAGCTTCAGCGGAAGCGGACGTGGTAACTACAAGTGGAGATCTTACGCTGTCAACTTGTTAGTTGGACGTGGATTCTAATCTGACTTAAGTCAGGCGTCTTATACATCGCCTAGGAGGGCCCTTGAGGCCTTCCTACGCGATTTTTTTTATTTGTGCTCATTGATGTTTCTACCCTAGTACTCTCTAAGAAGGTTAATATCATGAAAACTCCGCATCTGATCCAAGACCTCCTTACTTTCCTAGACAGCAGCCCAACATCATGGCATGCAGTCAAAAACATCTCAAAAAAATTAAAAGACCATTCATTTATTGAACTTAAAGAAGCAGACAGATGGAATCTTGAGTCCGGCACTCCTTATTTTGTCAGGTGCCAAGGCTCAATCTGCGCTTTTATCATGCCTAAGTCAAAGCTCGAAAGAGCCTCCATCATCGGATCCCATACTGATAGTCCCGGATTCAAGTTAAAGCCTAATCCCGAAATACGCCGCCATCAGTCTATTCTCCTTGGAGTAGAGGTTTATGGATCTCCCCTCATCACCTCCTGGTTGAACCGTGACTTAGGCATTGCCGGACGGATCAGCTATCTCGATAAGCATGGACATCTCAAAGAAGGGCTGGTGAGACTAGACAAATATCCATTGGTTATCCCGCAGCTGGCCATTCATCTCGACCGGGAAGTCAATGAAAAAGGTTTATTACTAAATAAACAGGATCATTTAAATGCTTTGGCCGGAATGACAAGTGATTATATTTCAACTCAATCATACCTGGAAATGCTTATCAGTGATGAAATCGACTTTAAACAAATAATCAGCTTTGATTTACACCTCTATCCCCTCGCCCCTGCCGCGCTCGTCGGATACCAGCATCAACTGCTCGCCTCCTATCGCATTGACAGCCTGGCTAGCGTCCATGCAGCCATGACTGCCCTTTTGCATAGTGATAGGCCGCATGAAGACAAATTGAAAATGATCATTTTTTTGGGACAATGAAGAAGTCGGATCTCAGTCCATTCAGGGAGCCGGATCCCCCTTCTTTAGCCACATCCTGGAAAGAATTTCTCTGGCAGTTAACAAATCGAGAGAGGATTATCTACGGCTAATCAGCCAATCGCACTGCGTTTCAGTAGACCTCTCCCATGCCGTCCATCCCAACTTTGCCGAGAAACACGACGCTCAGCACCAGCCTTTCCTAGGCAATGGAGTTATCCTCAAAAGCAACGCCCAGATGCGCTATGCATCGGACACCGTCTCAGCGACACCCGTCTGTCTGGCGGCCGAAAAACTGCAGATACCTCTGCAATATTTTGTCAGCCGGAATGACATCCCTTGTGGCACCACCATCGGTCCAATCCATGCCTCAAATACCTCTATCCCCACAGTCGACATAGGCTGCGGACAGCTATCGATGCATTCCGCCCGCGAACTCATGTCCTGCCGGGACCATCTGGCCATGTGCAAGCTGCTCACAGAGTTGCTTAATTAGGAGACGGGAGACGGGAGACGGGAGACGGGAGACGGGAGACGGGAGATGGGAGATGGAAGAAAGGTGGCGTCGGGACAACAGTCTCGCATTTATTCAACACAAAGACACAAAGACACGAAGGCACAAAGAAAGAGCAGACAGGATGGTTAAGATGTTTAGGATGGGCAGGATAGAGAGCAGACAGGATGGAAAGGATGTTTAGGATGGGCAGGATAGAGCAGACAGGATGGAAAGGATATTTAGGATAAAAAGGATAAGAGATTTAGGGAATTTGGGAGAGTGTAAATTAAAACGTAAGTATATTAAGATAAATAAAAAAGAAGGTCGGGTCTGTAAATTAAACTGTGTAAGTTAAATTATAATTATCATATCCTATATATCCTGCCTATCCTAACCATCCTTTCCATCCTATCCGCTCTCTATCCTGCCTATCCTAACCATCCTTTCCATCCTATCCGCTCTCTATCCTGCCTATCCTAACCATCCTTTCCATCCTATCCGCTCTCTATCCTGCCTATCCTAACCATCCTTTCCATCCTATCCGCTCTCTATCCTGCCTATCCTAACCATCCTTTCCATCCTATCCGCTCTCTATCCTGCCTATCCTAACCATCCTTTCCATCCTATCCGCTCTCTATCCTGCCTATCCTGCCTATCCTAACCATCCTTTCCATCCTTTCCATCCTTTCCATCCTATCCGCTCTCTATCCTGCCTATCCTAACCATCCTTTCCATCCTGTCCGCTCTTTCTTTGTGTCTTCGTGCCTTTGTGTTTAATAAATGCGAGACTGGTTTCCAAGCACACTTTTCCCCTCCTGTCTCCCGTCTCCAGTATCCTATCCCTTTTTCTCTTCAGCGATTTTTTGTCCCTCGTCGAAATCCATGGCAGCGAAGACATTGTTGACCACTTTGTGAGGATCAAGCATCGTTTTGACTGACTGGCTTGTAGAGACGAATGCTAAGATAGCATTGACAGTACTTAATCGTTGCGGCACTGGCAAGGAGGCGAGTTGCACTTGGATGATATTGATTAAAGTCGCAGAAAGTGTCCCTTGGTCTGATGTTTGCTGACCTGGATCAGGCGCTGTCAACGTTCCGTTCAACATGTCACGCAATTCTTGCGGATTGATGCCCCAGAAGTCTTTTCCTTGCACTTTTCCGGTCTGGACGGAATAGAGCAAACTCAGCGATACAGTTGCCAAAATCAGCCTGATAGTCGTTGAGATCGTTTGTTTGCGTTCAGGACTCATCCTGTCTGCACCTTCCATTTTATTAACGAAATTGACCATGATGTAGTCCGGATTACTGACCATTTTGATAATGGTCTGAGCAAAGTTTTTAGCAGCTGCTACATTATTTTCCCGCTCTTTATTTGGTAAGTGGCTGGTGGCCTCAATAAGAGCATTAAAATAGATAGGAGCCATGACCATCAAGTTGATCAAGGGAACAACATCCTGCAGTCCAAGTCCAGGCAGACTTTGCTGCAGTTTACCTATGATATCTAAAGATCCCTGGATTGGATTGCTGCTCATCGCAGAAATCTCCATCGTTGCGATAGCCGGAACTCCGGCAATTAACAACATTGTTGTCATGGGAATAGTCATTTGAGCGACATCAGTTTCTGCGGGAGTGACACTTGACATGTTATGATGGAGACTTTCGATGTGATTAATAAGGCCGCTAGCAACTGGATTGGCTTGAGCAGCATTAGCTGCGGATGCTATTTGTACTCCTGAAACATTGGCACCATCACCCCCATGGATTCTAGCTCTTTCTAAAGCCTGATATGTTGGCGAACTGATCGTCTTTTGTATTTGAGCTTTGATTTCATCCAGGTTCTCCTGATATTTTTTCCAGATATCAACCTTGACTTCGCCAATGACATTGTCGCCAATCATGGCAATCAATGTCCCGGCACTGAATTTAAGAGAAAAATCAGCCGGAGGTACCAGCATTGGAGTATTCATTGCTGCGATCATTTCTTCAGCAAGCCTTTCCTCGCTTTTTTGAAGCGTCGATTGACTCGAAGCTCCCTTACTTGTTTCTTTTGGATGTCCAGTAGTTGGCTCGATGGAGATGTAGGCGGGACCCGAATAAATTGAGTTATCTTGGATATTTGGTTCACTCATAAATATCCCTCTGTTAAATTGATAGAAAATCGGGGGTTATAAAATCTTAACCCCCCCCCATTGTACAATTTCATTATATCACATTTTTTTTAAAAGTAAAAAGGAAATATGACAACCTGGGATTCGGAGTAGGTACGAGATGCCAG
>JABDDC010000042.1 GCA_013287815.1 Chlamydiota bacterium | reverse complement strand
AGTAGAAGGACTATTACGATAGTCGTTCATCATTTGGAAAGATGGCTGAGTGGCCGAAAGCACATCCCTGCTAAGGATGCATACTCGTAAGGGTATCGAGGGTTCGAATCCCTCTCTTTCCAAACTAAGGCTTTGAACTTTACAGTTCAAAGCCTAATTTTTTGTCTTCCTGGAGGGGTGTCCGAGTGGCTTAAGGAGCACGCTTGGAAAGCGTGTGTACACTAACCCTGTACCGTGGGTTCGAATCCCACCCCCTCCAAATTTTATTATTGACTTTCCCTCTATTTCTATGTCAGATTAATTCTTCGTGAAAAAAAATGAGGAGATTTAAAATGAACAGAAAATGGATTTTAATGGGAGCCCTTGCCTCCTTTCTACTATGTGGTGGTGCAAATGCCGCTTATGTCTACTTCGGACCAAGTATTACCTTTGCACCACGACAGCCCGTACAGGCTGTCTTTATCGATGCCAATGGCAATTCCGTTGAAAGAACATGCTGTTATAATTCTGAAGTAGGTGGAATCGACATCGGTGACACTACCTACTCGAGCGTTTACTTTCCAGGAAACAACGTCCGCTATCTTTATGCTGACGGCTATTGGGTCGATGAAAGCGGCTATTACTGGAATGGCGGCAGAAGATATTATTACGACCATCCAGGATGGAATGACCATTGGCATGGCTACTGGCGAGGCGGTGGATATGGTGGTGGCTGGCATGATGGATGGCGTGGAGGCGGTGGTTACCGGCATGGTGGCGGCCATGGCGGACACTGGCACAGATAACAATTAAGGAAATTCGGAATTCGGAATTCGGAAAAAATTGGGTCCATTTCCGAATTTCGAGTTCCGTATTATTTTATCTGAGCCGGCTCCAACTGCCGTTTCTAGGTTTATTGATTGCGTCGGTTGTCTTGGCGACGCTGATCTTCACGGCGTTGCTGGGCTTGACTATCGAGTTGCTGACGATGATAGATATTGTCATTGACCCGCTGCTGCTCGCGGGCATTTTCTTCAAGCTGCTTTTGAACCCTTTTATCTTCCAGTTGCTGCTCGAGGGCCTTCTGATCTCCGATGGCATCAGCTTGGAGCGAGCTAAGAGTTAAAAAGCAAATAATTGATAAAATTTTTTTCATATAGCTTCCTTTGTAGGTTTGTTTAAATTTAATTTGGATCTTAGAGGAATCCATAAATTTATGCCAATGGCAAAGCCGGTAAAGGACATGGCCAGACATAAAATTTCCTTGGGAAATGGGGGCAGCCATATCCTTGTAAGGATAAATCCGATAGCTCCCCCGATCATGGCAAACAGCGCCGAACGGGAATTCCCTTTAGGTTGAAACAGAGCAAAGACAACCGAAACAAATAGGCAATAAACGGGAATTTCGAAGCTCAAAATCAGCAAATCAATGATACCTCCAAAAAAGAAAGAACCTCCTACTGCGGTAGCACCGATCAATGCCGTCAGCCAGCGCGTGTTGTTAATCCCCTTCCCAAAAAGCTTTAAATCAAAATCCTGGGATAAATTTGAACTTAAAGCGTTGAGATAGGAAATAGATGAGGAAATGACGGCCATCATGACAACACATCCCATGAACGCGGTAAAGATTGGATTCGATAATGCTTGTACTGCGTCCATAAAGATGCTTGAATCGGAAGCAATAGCAATTTCCAAATCTAACTGACTCGCCACCACAGCAAAGTAGATTGGTATCACGCAGATGGCAAAGACGACGATACCTGCGCAGCCGGCAGCGCGGGTGACTAAATTGGGGGATTGGGCAGCAAAGCAGCGCTGGGCCATGTCCTGTTCGATGACCATAAACAGAAGGGGCATCAGAAGCCATCCGCTCAATTTTTGTATATTTAACTCAAAGAAATTGGTGTTGAATCCGTCATGCAGAATCTGATGTGCGGTCAAGGGGACAGTGTAGAGTGCGTAGACAAATCCGGCGACAAAAATAACGATAAGGCACAAGGTTTGAATGATGCCGATAGAAACGATAGCTTTTAGCCCTCCCATAGCTGTATAAAAGATGACAATGGCCCAAAAAGCCAGAAAGAGGATCATTTCGTCAGCCCCTATGCTGATCAAAAATTTTTTGGAGGCAATGACTTGTGCAGCCAAAATCATAAAAAGGGAAAGGATCGAGAGGATGGAAGCGACCTGCTTCAGTTTTACAGAACCATACACTACTTCAAATAATTGGGCGACAGTAGAAACCTGAAATCGGGCAAGCCGTTTGCCAATCCCGAGGGCCAAGAGAGCGAATCCAAGGCAGTTTCCAAGAGGATATAACAAAACAAACCATCCATAATGGTAAGCCTCATCGGCTGCCCCAAGGATAAGTCCTCCGCCCAGCTGCGTTGCTATAAAGGTCATCATTAATGGAAAAAACATCACCTTCTTGCTAGCCAGGAAATAGTCTTCAGAGTTATTGAGGCTTCTGGAAGACCTTTTTCCTACAATCAAGCAAATGATCTGAAAAAAAAAGATTAAACTGATAAATAGTGTTATATTCATCTATAAAAAAGCCTCCAGAAACAACTCTTCGATTATCCCATTTCTTCCTTTAGTCAGGATAATAAACCGTTATTTTGATAGTCTGACAACCGCGATCACTTTCAAGATTTCGCCGAAGATGAACGGCAGGACACCCATGAGAAAAACCGATCCCCAGCCGACAAAATTAGACAAGTAAATGGCGCCCAAGCCTAGCTGTATAGCAGATGCCAAAAGACCGGTCAAGAATAGTTTTTGTGGTTGGTAGCTGTTCATCCTCTCGGCAAACCAGCCGATAATATAGGCCTCCGGCAGAAAACCAAGCAGATAGCCTCCACGAGGACCCAGGAATCCCATGGGATTGATCTCACCACCGGCAAGGACGGGTAGACCAATAAGCACTTGTGCAAAGTACAACAGGACTGCAGCAGCCCCTTTCTTACTTCCGAGCTTAGCGCCGATTAGTAAGATAGCAAATGTTTGCAATGATAAAGGGACCGGAGTAAACGGCAGCACAATCTTAATTTGACTACAGAGGGAAATCAGTAAGGAAGCTCCGACGACTTGCAAAAGAGTTTCTCCATATTTTGCAAAGGGTCTCTCTAAATTGTAAATAATTGAAGTGGACATATAAAACCTGGGTTATGTTTTACACTATTTTATCCCGAATTATTTTTAGACGTCAACTTAAGAATCTTGTCTGCCAGCGCCTGATGCTCCGCTAAGTTGAACTTAACCTCTGGAGTTTTGGAAAAGAGCAGATAATTATTTTTTAAATTCAACACTCTCTGGACCGATTGATTGATCCTTGCCTCCGATATTTTCCCTTGCCTGACCGCATTAACCAGATATCGATGCATAGCGATCATATCGTCGGCCGTCACTTCATATCCTTCATGTTGGCCTACCAGTAGTTTTCCCCCTAAGCAAAGCACATCATGCCCAGCCTGCAACGCTTTCAAGGCAGCTTCCTGAAGAGACGAAGAAGAAAGATAAACCGCTTCCATCGCCAGCGAGTCGGTGATGATCACACCTTTAAAACCTATTTCATCCCTCAATAACTTGTTGATTACTGCCGGAGAAAAAGTAGCAATCTGACTGGGATCAATAGCCTTTTCTATGATGTGGGCCGTCATAATGGCCGGTGCATCCTTGACAAGTTGAAAGTAAGGATACCATTCCACCGAGCGCAAATCTTCAATCTTTTTGGCGACGATGGGTATACCATGGTGGGAGTCGACCGTCACATCGCCATGGCCCGGAAAATGTTTTAACACCGCGATGACGTTGGCTTTACGATACCCTTCCAGGGCCTTCGCGCCAAAAGCAGCCACAATTTTTGGATCGGGACTAAACGAACGACGACCAATCACGGGATTGTCCGGATTAATATTGACATCAACCACAGGGGAAAAGTTCATATTGATCCCTACAGCTCTGAGCTCTTGGCCTATGTCAAAAGCCACCTCTTCAGCCAAGGCCTGATTTTTCGTTTCTGCAATGGTTGCATTATCGGGGAAAGCGGTAAAACCTTGATTGAGACGGTTGACCCTCCCCCCTTCCTGATCAACGGAAAGGAATAAAGGGATTTTAGATGAGGCCTGCAACCCACCGCTTAGCTTTTTCACTTGCGCGGCACTTGTCAGCTCATTGGCCCAAGTGTAATAGATAAAGCCTCCCACATGTGCCTGTTGAATTAGCCTGTCGCTTTCCTGATTCCTTTCATTTCCATAAAATTTAACAATCAACAGTTGACCGATTTTCTCTTCCAGCGTCAAATCAGACACTTCCAAAGAATAGAGGCGCAAAAAAACCAAACAAAATAAAAAATACCTCATAACATCTCCACGTAAGGCGTAAAAATTACATTCGTACCCTTTAAAACTCAATAAAATTTCAATTGAGGGTCAGATTAATTCTGAATATAAGAATGACTGGAATAGCCGCGGAAGCGGCACAAGATGTCAGCCCCGCGCGAAGATAACGGATATCTATATCCTAACATTCAAACTGTTATTAATAAATTCCAGTTTGGTACAACGAATATTCCAATAGCGATTGGTCTTATCCTTATGATGTATCCACCTCTCGCAAAAGTCAAGTATGAACGTATTGGAGCAGTCTAATAATTTCGAGTTGGCTATAGCAGTCGCTATTGCTATTTTTGGAATTAACTCAGGGCAAGCTTTTGCAGCTGTCATCGGCCCCTTAGTTGAAGTGCCTGTCCTGATAAGCCTTGTTCCTGAGATTCTAACTTTAATGTCGAGCTGCTCAAGGATGGTATCTGTAGTATGGTTAATAACTTTTCAGAAGCCTCTGAGCTCTCTTCATTTATTTAGTGATCAAAATTCTCTGGGTAGTCTCAGCGTTCTCTGCGGCTCTGCGGTAAACCAGTCTAAACCACCCTACCCCTTCCATTACTCGAGCCTCTTTCTTACACCCAAACGGTATCTCTGACATCTCGTTCCTACTCCGAATCTCAGCTTGTTCAAGTTTCCTTGTGGATTAATAGGAAATTTTATAGAGTAAGTAGTGAATAAATATGGTGGTAAAATGTCTAACAACTTGTTGGATATTTCGCTATTGTGAGCCTTCCTAAAAACTGGGGTGGATTTATGCAAAAACTCTTCTTGTTCTTCTTCTCTTTTTCTTTGTCATTATTATGCGGAACCATTATTGAGACTGACCATTTTGCGGATTTGACGCAATACATCACTCCTAATACGCTGGTATTGGTCGATATTGACGATACGCTGTTGATCCCGGTACAGACGCTTGAATGGGCAGGGGGTGTTATACCGTCATGGGACCTTATTCACATCGGGCTCCAGGAAAGGCAGTGTCTTACTTAAGATACTAAGTTTAATAGATTTAAAACCAGATAAAGTGGTATTTATCAATGACAAGGCAACCCATCTTAAAGATGTCGGCGACGCCGTAGAATGCCTTGGCATTCCCTTTATTGGTTTGCGCTATACATACAGCGACACTCGGGTCAATAGCTACCGGCCAGAGATCGCTGATATACAGTGGGAAAAATCCACATTTAATAGAATTTTGTCGGATGAGGAGGCCGAGGATCTATTAGAAACTAAAAAACCCTCTTGAGAATAATCCCAAGCCGATATATACCTTATATACTACAGGACGTTGAAATTTTGCGTTTTACGC
Source organism: Chlamydiota bacterium (assembly GCA_013287815.1). Taxonomy (GTDB): domain Bacteria; phylum Chlamydiota; class Chlamydiia; order Chlamydiales; family Parachlamydiaceae; genus JABDDC01. The sequence continues at coordinate 7,919 of JABDDC010000042.1, read as the reverse complement.
CGCGAGAACTTTCACGCGGCGTAAACACAAAACTTCAACGCCTCACAATATAATATGACTTCACATTAAAATAGGAGCTGAAGATGCCAAAAGAAGAAGAAAAAAAGAAAAAGCCAACGGCTAAAAAGAAGCCCACAGCTAAAAAAGTAATAGCAAAAAAACCTGCTATCAAAAAGGCAGCAACAAAAAAACCTGTCGCTAAAAAGCCTGCTGTAAAGAAGAATGCACCCAAGAAAAAACCCACTGCAAAAAAAATAGTGGCGAAGAAACCTGAAGCTAAGAAAACAATTGCAAAAAAAACTGCGGCTAAAAAAGCCCCTGCAAGAAAGAGTTCGGCAAAAAAAGCGGCTCCCAAGAAAGTTGTAGCCACTAAAAAGCCTGCTGCTAAAAAAGCCCCTGCAAGAAAAAGCCCGGCAAAAAAAGCGGCTCCCAAGAAAGTTGCTGCCGCTAAAAAGCCAATTGCTGCTAAAAAACCTGCAGCAAAAAAAGCGGCCCCACCTGCCCGCTTATTCCAGCCAATGGAAGATAAGCGTATTTTCAGACCTGAACCATCTGTTTCGAATGAAGAAAAAAGTAGAAGTTTCCAAGAGGATGAATGCGTCGGATCGTGCAGTAAATCTTCGCCCTATTCGTTCCAGATTGAATCTGAAGAACGAAAGCCATCAAATGGATCAGATCTTCGTAGGAAGATCTTCAGTGAAACCGATATTGAGAAAGAAGAAGATAAAAAAGAGAATAAAAAAAACCCATTCTCATTTGAATCTTAATTCATTCCGGTATTAAGACAGGCATAGTGCTTTGGAATGTGTGTGGCTTGCCACCGCACTGCAAAGCGCTATGTGTCTTTTCTCAACGCTATTGCCATGCCATCGAGGCCGTGACGGTTGAGGGTGGTGATGGCGGCGACTTCGATAGCAGGCTGTTTGGTTAGGTAGTCATTGAAGGCATAGATGGAGACCGCTTCTTTGTTTCCAGGGATACCCCCCTTGGGCCCTTTGGGAATGACATTGTCGATCAGGATGAGGCTGCCGGGACGGGAGAGGTGGATGGCCCAGTCGAGATACAGGATGTTATTTTCTTTGTCGGCATCTAAAAAGAATAAATCAAATGGTCCTTCTTGCTTCTGGGCGATCTGTGACAGCAGGTCGACGCCATGCCCTTCTCTGATTTCTACCCGATGGGACAGGGAATATTTTTCTAAATGCTTCCGAGCTAGTTTGACATAATGCGGATTAATCTCAAGGGAGATCATTTTGGCCTCGGGCACTGCTTTTGCCAGCCAGACCGTACTGTAGCCGCCAAGTGTCCCTATCTCCAGGATTTTTTTAGGTTGATGTATTTTGGCCATCAAGTAGAGAAACCTTCCCATATAGGGGGATATGTTGATGTTGGGAAGACCATGTTCGGCAGAATGCTCTCTGATCCACTTGAGCGGTTCGTCTTCTTGACTGAAATTAAGATCGAGGTAGTCCTTTAGTTCTTGATGTTCACTCATGGCTGCCCACGAATCTCACTTCATAGAGATGGGGCCAATATTTTCCGGTAATAAAGAAGGTATCGGTTTTTGAACGATAGGCAATGCCATTCAGGACGCTGTCTATGGAAAGGTTTTTTCTCTCCTCGGAAGTGAGCAATCGGGAGGCATCGATGATGGCCGTCACCTGACCGCTATTTTTATTGATCTTATAGATATTATCCGACATCCACACATTGGCATAGAGCTCATTTTTGACGACGGCTAAATCGTTGAGCCGCGTCAGGTTTTTTACATTGGTTTTCTTCTCGATAGCCAAGGAGGCTGGGTTCCGTTTGAGAATAAAACTAGTTCCATTTGTCATGAGGAGCGCGGTACCATCGGCAGAGAGCCCCCACCCCTCCCCTTCAAAGGGAATCTTTTTTACCAGGCGGATCGGATTTAAGTCATAGACGAAGACAACGTATTCCCGCCAGGTGAGTTGGATAAGTTTGCCATTGACATAGGCGATCCCCTCGCCAAAAAATTGGGGAGGCAGATCATATTTTTCGAGGATTTTGCCTGTGTTCGGATCGATTTTCCTGATGGACGATTCCCCATATTGCCCCGTGCTTTCATACAAGTCATCGCCGACAATGACCAGTCCTTGCGTATAAGCCTTGGGATCATGCGGCAGCGTCGAAATAATCTCAACTCTTAGCTGCTGCGGATCAGCCGGCAACAAAGAGATGTTAAAAATGAATATAATAAAAAAATATCGAATCATAAATATAGAATACTTGATCGACGAAAAAAAGAAAAACCAATATGGTTGGAGAAGAAATTAAAGGTATTGATGACAGCAGCAATATTAGGATTAGGGACAGCCTCTCCTCCCTACATTTACAACCAGGATGAGGTGGCAGAGAAGTTTATTTCGATGTTTAATCTTGATGAAGCGAAGAGCCGCGCCTTGCGGCAGCTGTACCAAAACACCGGAATAACAAAAAGACATTCTATCCAGAGCGATTTTAAGAATGACCGGCAGAAATGGCATTTCTGGGGGGAAGACTATCCCAAAACTGTTCCCGGCATGGGAAAGAGAAATCTCATATATAAGCAAGAAGCACCCAAGCTGGCCATCCAGGCTGCAGAAAAAGCTTTGCAAAATTGGGGAGGAAATCCAAGTGAATTAACCCATGTCATCTCGGTCTCATGTACAGGCATGTATGCTCCCGGCATCGAATTCGAACTGATGCAAGCCCTCCAATTAAATCCTTCAGTCAATAGACTAGGCATTAATTTTATGGGTTGTTTCGGGGCCTTCAAAGGTTTGTCAGTGGCGCGCGCTTTTGCCCTTGAAAATCCGCAAAACCGCATCTTAGTCGTTTGCACAGAACTATGCAGTCTACACCTGCAAGCATCACAAGACCTCGATACCATTTTGGGCAACGCCATCTTCTCGGACGGGGCTGCGGCCATTGTTGTCGGATCCGGAGAAAAAGGGCTTTGGCAAATTGCCAATCTGAAATCGATCGGCCTGCAAAATTCCACAGATAAAATGTCATGGGAAGCCTCTGACACTGGCTTTCAGATGAAACTATCGCATAAGGTGCCTGTCCTGTTGGGCAGACATATTCAATCTTTTGTCCACGACCTGCTTCCTCAAGGATTAAAAATGGATAATTGTGATTGGCCGATTCATCCTGGAGGCAAATCTATTCTACAAGCCATTGAAAAAGCCCTTGGCTTAAATAAGTCGCAAACTCAAGCCTCGTGGAGCGTCCTGTCAGACTATGGCAACATGTCAAGCTGCACCTTTTTGTTTGTGCTGGAAAGATTAATGCAGCAAGAAGAGCAAAAGCCTTGGGCGGTTGGTCTGGCATTTGGTCCTGGATTATCGCTCGAAGGGGCTGTATTTAAAAGGCTGAAGGATAAAGGATGAAGGAAAGATCGACGAAAGCGGAATTGATGGATTTGGGTCCTGCTTATTATACACTTGATGAATACGAAGATTGTTTGAAGCAATTGGATCGGGTGGGGAGATTTTTAGGCGGCGATAAGACGACGATGAAGGCCTTTGATAAATTGAAGGTGCGGCCAAAGTCCATTTTGGATGTAGGCTGCGGCGGCGGTTCCTTCACCGCAAGATTAGCACAAAAATACCCTGATGCAAAAGTGGTTGGACTGGAAATATCAGAGCAGGCTATTGCATTCGCCAAACGGGGCGAGCAGCCTTCAAATCTAGAATTTTGCTTGTCTGATAGGCCTGAATTTAATTATCCGGATAATAGCTTTGATGTGGTCACAGCCTCTTTGGTTTGTCATCATCTGAGCGATCGGGAACTAGTCGACTTTTTGCAGCGGGCGAATAAGGTCGCAAGGCAAGCTGTTATCATCAACGACCTGCATCGCCATCCAATAGCCCTATTCGGCTTTGCCCTTTTATCACCTTTATTCTTTTACAATCGTTTGGTCATGCAAGATGGGCTCCTCTCTATTCGAAAAGGTTTTACCCGCAGCGATTGGACCTATCTTTTAAAAGAAGCTGGCATCAGCAACTTTTCCATCACTTGGCATTGGCCCTTCAGATGGATCGTCAGGATTGAAAAATGAAGGAAGAATTTGTCATCATCGGCGGCGGCATTGCCGGACTATGCGCAGCCAACCGTTTATGCGAATTGGGGGCCGCTCCCCTTTTGATTGAAGGAGGCAGCTACCCCTCTCATAAAGTGTGTGGCGAATTTATTTCTCCTGCCGGCACCGATCTGCTGTCCAAATGGAACATCCACCCCAAACTCATTGAGAAGATGATCTTGCGGACGCCTGAAAAAATGCTTGATTTCTCCTTCCCTGAACCTGCCGGCAGTTTATCCCACCTGGAGCTCGACCCAAAACTATTAGCACGTGCGAAGCAAAAAGGAACGAGGGTTTTAACGGAAACGAAAGTGCATGATCACCGATTTGCTGATGGATCTCATTTTTTGGAACTTTCTAATGGAGACGTTATTCACGCCACCCATTTGCTAATCGCAACTGGACGGATGCCTAACCAGCTTCAACAACCAATATTCAAATACAAAGGATTTAAAGCTCATTTTAAACAACTTCCTGAGCTCAACTGTTTGGAAATGTTTTCGATCCACGGAGCCTATCTTGGCGTCTCTCCCGTTGAAGGAGGCATGTTCAACGTCGCTGCCCTAACGCAAATGAATATGGAACAAACCCTACAATCCTTTAAAGAACAACATCCTAAACTGAAGGAATATTTCAATGAAGGAAAAATCTTATTTGATTGGATGCAGACAAATGTCCCGGAATTCGGCATTAAGAAAACTCCCGCATGGCCACGCACCTATTTCATCGGCGATGCTGCCGCCACCATTCCGCCTGCCAGCGGAAATGGGATCAGCATGGCCATCCAATGCGGCCTCCTTGCCGCTGACTACGCTATCCAAAATGATCCAATGGGATTCAGAAGAGAATGGGAGAAAAGAATTAAAGGGCCGATCTTCTTCGCCAAGCTTTTGCACCGCGCCATGCTCAATCCCCATCATGGCAATAAACTTTTTGCCCTGAATAATTTCTTACCTCTCGAAAAATTCATATTCTATCTGACACGTTTGAAACATTGCGGTAATAATACAAAACTTCTTACAGCACACTAATAGACGCCATTTTCGGATAGAATTCCGAAAATGGCGTCCGTTTTCGGAATTAGACTTAAAAAACCACAGCAATTCGGATCCTACCAAGATTCACCTCGTAGAATGAGGGTTTGAGTAGTTTTTTTATCCTTTTTAGGGGTGTTTTCATGCCTTTTCAAGGGTTTTGTCTTCCGGGTGCCGAAACGTGCGTTAAAATGGTGCGTGGTATTTTATAACATGTTTATAATAAGAATCTTGCAATCACGCTAAGAACGAGAACTTTTGCTGATTACTCATACTATATTCTAAAGCCATTTTACAGATTATTTATTAGACTACCCTGTTTCCAACATCTTTTCAGGGCTATTTCGTTGTGTTTCAGTGATCATTATTACCTCTATAATAAAGTTGTAACGGAACTGAATTTTTACCTTTAAATGCCCTGCAGAGAAAAGTTCTTGAGTGGGTCTCTGAAGGAGCTGCGCTTGAAGAGTTTCCGCCAGTGTTATCTGTGCCCAATGGCCTTTTTGTTTGACTGCCTCAGAAAAACGAAACAGCTCAAAAACACCAAAGGCAAAAAGTGCAATCGCTTGCCAGTTGAAAATCCGACACAGGGTCCTGTGCCGGGTTTTCAACCCTCTGATTTGCTGCTGCATATTTTCCTGGGGCTTACGCCGCCAGGCTATCCTCTACTGTGTTTTCAACCCTAATCCCGAATGGCTTTAAACAAATACCCTTTAGATAAACTGTGAAAGGGGCCGTGAAATGAAAGCGAAAGAAGTGTATGCGTTATTGCAAAAATGCATATACTAAATCTGAAAATTGTTTATGACTTTGAAACAAGAAAGCATGCCCTCCATCAAGAAAAGCGGTCCAGGAATATGGAATTTGGTTTGCGATAATTACTGAATTTTTAGGTAAATCAATTATGTCACTTCGACCATCTGCTAACAAAACTGGATTCTTAATATTTTTGAGAGCATCAAAATTTTCATTGCTGCTACTCCAAAGAGTCGTACGCGCACGAGTTTGGCGAATTGAGGTCTCTTTACTTACGGTAAAATCATCTGGGATAGTTCCTGCAGTAACAGCTTCTTTTAATCTAGCCAGACAATCTTTGGCTGCTAGTTTTCCTTGCTCGTCATTTGTAAAAACTAAACTAATTTTTTCCATCTCAGGTGCATTTGGATTATTTAATTTGCTTTCAGTATCTAGAGCTGTTTTATCTGCGTGCGCACCACCAGGATTCGCACTACAAAGTATTGCTTTTTCCACTAGGGCAGGATGCCTAATCAGTAACTGCTGTCCAATACGTGCTCCCATTGACCACGCTAATATATTTACTTTTTCATAACCTAGATTTTTAATTAGTATAGCTACATCATCAGCCATTTGTGATATAGTTGTATTGTTTTCCTCGGTATCCGTTGATAATCCAACACCGCGATTATCAAACAAAATAAGTTGATAATTTGCTGCAAGTTCTTCGATTAATGCTGGATCCCACAAGCTCATAGTAGAAAGGAAACCATTGATCATAAATAAAGGTTTCCCCTTCCCTCGAATATAATATGCTAGTTTAACTTCACCAACATCTATTGTTTTAACTTCAGCTTTAAATTGGGCATAAGCAGGTGAACAAATGCCCACACAAAGCAATACTATGTAAATTGAGTTGCGCAAACATTTCATATTTTTGAATCCTTCCTTATCAGACCTCAGACTGATTTGACCGTAAAACATCGGTTTTTTTTTTGCAAGCTTTTGAGACTCTCTTCAACCTAGAAACGGCGATTGGAATGTCTAATTTAAAATCGTGGAAAACTTTGGAAGTGTAAAATAAGTAATTGAGGATGCCGAAAAATTGAAATTGCACACTTCTTTATTATCATTAGGAGAGAATATTATATTGTCGATAAAATTTTCTATTCCAGATGATTCGAGATCCGGATTTTTGATATAAATTTAAAGATTGTACTATGTCTAATAATAAAGGTCAATTACATGTATATGAACTGAGATTCGGATTAGGTAAAAGCGGCTTGACCTTTTCCTTTAAATAGGTTATTCATAAAAATTATCACTGGAGGCTCGTATGCGTGCCATTTGGACGGGGGCGTTAAGTTTTGGACTGATTAAAGAAGGTCTAGAAAGCCATCAAAAGAAAAAGGCCGCATAATGGCTCTGAAAGAATACAAACAGAAAAGGGATCGATCTCAAAAAAGTAATTCGAAACTCGAAATTAAATGAAAAAGGCCGCCAAATTGGCGACCCTTTTGAATTGAGCTAAAAAACTAATTTTTCTCTTAGAAAGAGAAAAGTGAACCAAACACGCCTTGTCCAGCAGGTTTGTGGTTAGGACCATGGCCATGTGATTGGCTATGTCCGTGGCCAGCTGCTTTCTTAGCAGCTGGACGCTTTGGAGCAGCTTTTTTAACCGCTGTTTTTTTAGCAGCCGGTTTTCTAGCAACTGTTTTCTTAGCTGCTGGTTTTCTAGCTGCTGTTTTCTTGGCAGCTGGCTTTCTAGCAGCAGTTTTCTTAGCTACCGGCTTTCTAGCAGCTGTTTTCTTAGCAGCGGGCTTTCTAGCAGCAGGCTTCTTTGCTGTAGGTTTTTTTGCAGCTGTACGTTTTGGAGCAGCTTTTTTAACAGCTGGCTTTCTAGCAGCTGGTTTCTTAGCTGCCGGCTTTTTAGTCGCTGTTTTCTTAGCTGCTGTACTCTTAGCCGCTGTTTTCTTCTTAGCTGGCTTTCTGGTAGCTGTAGCAGTTTTTTTTGCACCGGCAACTTTATTAACTGTGGCCCATGCATTCTTTTCATCGCG
>JABDDC010000041.1 GCA_013287815.1 Chlamydiota bacterium | reverse complement strand
CTCCATCCTATCCGCTCCCCATCTTTGCCATCCTAACCATCCTCTCCATCCTATCCGCTCCCCATCTTTGCCATCCTAACCATCCTCTCCATCCTATCCGCTCCCCATCCTCACGATCCTGTCCGCTCAATCTTTGTGTTTAATTTATTTGTGCTTTTTGATATGTATTATCTCTGCAAAATATGGAGTATCATGAATATAATATTTCGGCTGATGATGACAATATTGTTCTTCATGCTGCCGACGGTGGTTTGGCCTGCAGGATTAGACAAGGATATTCCGCAATGGATGAAAGATCAGATTAATCAAGACTTCGCCCGTTTTGAAAGGAACGGGATCACACAGGAAGCGATCAAACAAACATTATTTGAAGCGCCAAATACGGGACTCGCCAGATTTAAGATACTCAATAACCGGGTATCCTATGAATTTGATGATTCATCTGCCTATCCACAACAAGAAAATATGTACAATAGTTTGCTCTACAGGGCAGAGCAGATGAAAAGATGTTTTAATAAGCTTGCAAATGTGATCCCTCTACCCAACATCGATTTTATTGTCTGTATGCATGACAGGACACATATCGAGACAAATTATTCACCTATATTTGTTTTTGCTAAAAAAATGGGATCTAGACAAGTCCTAATCCCTGATTTTGAAGCACTCACTTCACATAAAAAAATCTACGACTCAATTCTTAAGGCAAACAATAAAAACACTTGGGAAAGCAAAGTACAGAAGGCTTTTTGGCGTGGTGCTACAACAGGCGGTATATTTACAACACAACAATGGCAATCATTTCCCCGTTCTAAATTAGTCCTTGCGTCATTAAATTTCCCGGATCTGCTAGACGCCAAATTTACACAATTGTGTCAGGAAGCTGAAAATAATACAGAGGTGACCTCTCATCTCGAACTTATGGGCAATTCGGTATCTCCAGAGAGCAGCTTAAGGTATAAGTATTTGATTGACGTAGACGGCAATAGCTGTTCATACTCAAGATGCTATTGGACACTCCTAGCCAATTCTGTGCAGCTGAAACAGGTGTCAGATAATATTCAATGGTATTACAGCGCCCTCAAGCCTTATGAGCACTATATTCCGATCAAGCAAGACATGAGTAATTTAATCGCACAAATCGAATGGGCCATAAATCATGATGCTGAATCTCATTTAATAGCCGATAATTCAACCAGTTTTGTAAAAAATAATTTAAGGCGAAGACAGATCTACAAATATCTATACCTTGTTCTGATAAAATATTCACAACTACAGAGATGGTAGGTAATGACTGGTAGAATTTATTATCGCATCAACATTTTCGGATTAACATAAAATTTGCCAAATCCATTTATAGCCATCGTGCTCAAAGGCATTAAGCCTCACACAAAGTCTTCGCAAGCACAATTTTCTTACTGAGATGATTTTAGGAAAAAGGGACGTAATTCGCAATATTGTTTTATTGAGTATGAAAGCCCTTGTTCTATAACTCAGAAAATGGTAAAATAGCGCACATGTATAGGTTCTTATCATATATATTCTTCTTGTTAATACTGATAAATTATTCATTCAACCACTTATTTGCTAGTGATAATATTTCTGATGATAAATATGATTTAATATTTAACATTATATGCCATGATAATAAGGCGGGCTTGAGTAAAGACTACAAAATATTAAAGGAAGAACTCACCCAATTAGGTTGCAAGGTCAATCACGTCAATATTCAGTTTTGTGTCTCATCGGATGAAATCACAAAAATTAAGAATGCGGCCCAAACTGCAGATGTAAATATTTTTATAGAACACCTTTTTGAAGAATTGTTTCCTTTGGCCGGAAAAAACTTCTTCATTCCTAATCCTGATTATTGTTTCGCTTCTGATGAGGTGATTTCAAAACTTGATCTTATTCTTTGTAGGACTCAGGAAACCAAAAGAATATTTAAACCACTCAATCCAAACATTTTTTTTCTAGGATTTACAAGCGTCGACAAATCTGATAGTTCCATTAAAAAAAACTATAAGAAATTTCTTCATCTATCGACCAATCAACAGAAGGGTACAAATACGATTTTTAACATCTGGTCAAGCCGTCCCAATCACCCAAATCTTACTGTCGTGAGAGGCTTTTCCAAAGATCCTGATCCAAATATACCTAAGCTTTCATTTATCAATTATTATGTTCCTGAAGAGGATATGAATATACTGCAGAACAGATGTGGCATCCATCTTTGCCCTAGTGAAACAGAAGGCTTTGGACACTATATAGTGGAAGCGATGAGCACAGGAGCTGTTGTCATCACAACAGACGCGCCGCCAATGAATGAATTCATTAACGATAAAAGATGCCTTGTAGCGTATGGTGAAATCAAAACTCAAAGACTAGCCACTTCTTATTGTGTTGATCCTACTTTGTTAAATGCCTCCATCGAAAATCTATTAAACTTATCCAGAGAAGAGCTTGAAGAGATTGGACAGAACAATAGAATAGAGTATTTAAAGGGCAAACGTACATTCCAAAAAAGACTTAGGCAACTGATATCACTTACACAAAATGCTGCTCCTGCTATGCACCCGCCAGTGAATTTTGTTGGAAAAATGATCAATAAAAATACCTATCGGCTGTCCTGGAAAAAAAGTCCTGACGTAACTGTTATAGCCTACCATCTTTATAAAAATGGTAAATTTATTAAGAAATTCTCTAAAAAAGGGCCGTTTAAATATGAAGGTCTCTCTCTCAAAAAAGGTAAAATTGTTTACTCGCTTGTTTCTGTAAACAATCAAGGACTTAAAAGCAAATCTGTGAGGGTTACGCTATAAAATAGCAGATTGGAATACCTTAAAAATAAATTTCAATTAGCCTGGAAAAAAGCTTATGTTTAGAGCATTTTTATTTATCGTTATCGTTTTTTGTTCGTGTTTTCTTTTTGCAGAAGATACCATCACTGATACTGTGATCATTGATGTTATTATCCCTTGCACTAATAAAGACTTGGATACATTGATTCATTGCATCCGGGGAATAAGGGAAAACTGCGTACAGGTAAGACGCATCATCGTCGTCTCAGCAACCCGGCTCACGGATGAAGCCGAATGGTTTGCAGAAAGCAACTATCCCTTTAATAAAAATGAAGTAGCTCTCAAACTACGGAATGACAATGTCAATGATGCTATTTCCTTTATAATACATCCAAATTCCCGTTTAGGTTGGTATTACCAGCAGCTCCTGAAATTATATTCACCTTTTGTCATCTCTAACATCTCCTCAAACGTCTTAATACTGGATTCAGACACCATCTTTTTAAATCCTGTCGAATTTATAAGTCCGGATAATGTAGGTCTGTACAACACAGGAGATGAATGGATTCTACCTTATTTCGTTCATGGAGAAAGGCTGATCCCTGAATTCAGGAGAATTTTTCCCCACTATTCCGGAATTTGCCATCACATGCTTTTTCAAAAACATATTCTTGAAGATTTATTTAAAGAGGTGGAATCAAATCACAAGATGGAATTCTGGAAAGCCTTTTGCCTGAGTGTCGATCCTAACCTACTATCAGGGGCATCTGAATACGAACTCTATTTTAACTATATTTTTTCAAAGGAATATCCTGTGAAGATCAGACCGCTAAAGTGGAAAAATACTCCCGATTTCAATGCTATGATTCACTACAAGAATGCCGGGTATCATTATATTTCATGTCATGCTTGGATGAGGCAGTAGAAGCCTTTTCCGTGATAATTTCTCGTAAAGCAGGGACAAATCGGAAAATGGCTTTATCTTCTACCCTGTTGCATGAGCAATGCCAATCATCTATAAAACTTTGAGGAGGAGGCCAAGTCTTCTCCATGCGTGATTTTTTAGCCACCTTGCAATTAAAAAGGTAATATTCAGACCTATGAACGTAATGATTGATTCTAATCTTACTCACATCAATAGGACCCCACACAAATTCTTGTTTATTTGGCGCAACAGCTATCTTGCCCGGCAGATAATACCAAAGATGGGGTGTCCACGCTTGCCTCTTTGTATCTACAAACTCTGGTCTTACAATGGATTTTACTTGAGAGTTCCAGTGGGTTTGTTCTTCGGCTCTCAAGGTTAAGACTTCAATCATCAATTGATCGGAGGGGAGATCTTTCACCCATGAAGTACCATAATTTAACCAATTGACGACCACGGCAGCAAAGGGCTCGTAGTCCTTTAAGAAGGAAACCAAATCAGGAGCTTCTGTAGGTAAAATAAATTCATCAATGTCAATAATGGCTAACCATTTGGAAACTTCTTTCAAATGAGTAATCGCATTTAACATGGCAGGCCCCTGGATGGTGTAGCACCAATAACTATTCACACCTGGCCAATCAACAACAGTAACCTCTCCTGATTTAATATAAGGCTCTAATACTTCAAGAAAATTATCAGTACTATCATTGTTATAAAGACGAAAATGCTGAACTCCAACTAACTTGTGATATTCAATCCATTCTTTCAGGTAAGGTGCTTCATCCTTAAAAATTGAACAGACAGATAAGAAATAGGTATGTTCTGATGATTCTGGAATGTTCCCAAATATAAGGTTGCAATTGCAAATAATGATGGCGATTAAAATTTTCATGGTAATTCTTTTTTCTGAAGTAGAAATACAGGCTGATATCCGACACCATAAAATACATGTTCTGAAGTAAAACCGTAGTAGCGGACAACTTTCCACCCCTTCAGAAGCATCTTTAATCTGAGTTGGCCATAGACCCGATGTGCATTCCAAGCTAATTTGTCAGTGCCTACCGGTACAGATAACAGCAATTTTCCATTAGGGAAGAGCATTTTCTTATAATTTTCCATTGATTTTAGGTCATCATCCGGATCAAGAAGATCCCCATCACGGCCTAAGCCATCGTGTGCGGTATTTGTCAAGCTAATAACAAAGTCGAATTGGCGAGGATTCGCATTATATTGCTCTACTGTGAGATAAGTTATACCAGGAGCTGTATCTAGGTTAAACTGATAACCTATCGGATGATTTCTACACAATAAAAAATCTCCTTTCCTTTCTCTTGTAGTCCGACATATTGTGGATATATCTTTTGATAGGGATCGTGATCTACATAAGAACGTAAATGGACTGAGACGGTCATCGGATGGCTTAATAAGACTCCATACTTGCTTTGGAGATATTTCGTGATTTCAGGATGTGGCGCTAACAATTCAAGGACTTCTTTTTTGTGATGGATAAAATATTTTTCTGATTGAAAATATCCTCTTAGATACATATTTGGTGTATAAGGAATCGGCGCATAATCAAAAGGTTCATTGTAAATTGAAGAAATGGATTGACCTTGAGGAAAAGAAGTTTTTAGGTGATAAAATACTTTTTGGTAATTTAATGGTGTATTATCATCATTTCTCGTCGCTAAATTAGGAAAAACAGGCTCTGCATTGTTGTCTAAAGCCAAATTTATTGTAGCAGCAATGACAAAAAGCTGATTTCCCAATTGCCCTGTCAATTCTCCTGCAACGAAAGGTTTGTTTGCATTCAATGCACAGGTAAAGGAGAGAAAACTCATTAAAAGCATGCTGACAATATAAATCATCCTCTTTTTTTAACATTTTGGAATTTATATTTCGATAAAATTTTTCTTTCTTTTTAATTGATTTACATCATTAGCTAAGCCATAATTTACTTCTAAATACGGGCAAGTGCTATTTGCTTGCGAAGCCTTGGAGTGCGCGTGCTCTGCACCGCCTTCTGATGATATTGTGGAAGACATTCAGTTTGCGTGAATGCAATAGTGACGCCGGAAGGCGGTGCAGAGCACCGCACTCCAAGGCTTCGCAAGCAGCAATTCTCTACAGACTACAAAATATCGGGCACGTTCACGGAAAATTCTATTAAATGGTAGTGTATGGAAACTCTTGATATTGACAAAGCATCTCCTATGATGCAGCAGTGGCACGCTTGCAAAAAGATGGCAGGCAATGCTGTCTTATTCTTTCGCATGGGAGATTTCTATGAAGCATTCTATGAAGATGCGTACCTCCTGTCCAAGGAACTTGACCTCACTCTGACTCGACGCCAGGACATTCCCATGAGCGGCATTCCCCACCACACTAGCGAACCTTATATCGACAAGCTGGTCTCCAAAGGCTTCCGCGTTGCCATCGCCGAGCAGATGGAAGATCCGCGCAAAGCCAAAGGATTAGTTAAGCGAGAAGTGGTCCGCGTGGTCACCCCTGGCACGGTCATCAACTCCAATCTGCTGTCAGAACGTGCCAATAATTATTTCGCCTGCGTCTCAAGGGTAGGACAGATCTTCGGCCTAGCCTGCATTGACCTGACGACGGGTGAACTGTGTGTGACCGAGCTGCTGGAGGAAAAAGAACTGCTCAACGAAATCTATCGGCTCCATCCCACTGAAATATTGACCTCGGAAAAATTTCAAACTCGCCATCCTGACTTATTTGAAGATGTGAAACAGACTTATTCCTGCTCGTTTAACACGCAAGAAGAATGGCATTTCGATCACCAGGCCGCCCATGATTTCTTGACGCGTCATTTTAAAGTATATAATCTGGATGGCTTTGGATTGACCGGCATGGTGGCAGCCATCAACGCCGCCGGAGCCCTTCTAAAATTTTTGCAAGAGGCTCTCTGCCTTTCTCTTGACCATATTCTGGAAATCCACATCTATTCTTCCTCACGATACATGACCCTCGACCGGATGACACAGCGGAATCTGGAACTCACCCGCTCGCTGCAAGATGGGAGCAGACGCAATACGCTGTTGGAAATTATGGATCAGACAGTGACCCCCATGGGCGCAAGGCTTATGAACCACTGGATCAAGCAGCCCCTTCTTACTGTATCTGACATTCATCAAAGACAGCAGGCGGTCGCCGCCTTCCTGGGAAATGAATCGTCACTCGATTTCCTCAGGGAACAGCTCAAGCATGTGCGTGATTTGGAAAGGCTGATGATGAAGATCAGCAGCGGCTATGCCACTCCCCGCGATCTGGTTGCCTTGAACCTTTCTTTTAAACCGTTGGATGAAATCAAGGGTATTTTAAAACTTATTGATTCTCCACTTATCCAAGAAGAAGAATGTAAAATCGATCCGCTCCATGAAATGAACGAAAAAATTTTCGCTGCCATCGTCGACGAGCCACCTCTTCGCCTTGGTGAAGGAAAAGTATTCCGGGATGGCTACCACAAAGAGCTGGACGATCTGCGTGAGATCAGTCGGGACAGCAAAGCGTGGATGGCCAACTATCAGATGAAAATCCGCGAGGAAACCGGCCTTAAAACCGTCAAGGTCGGATTCAACAACCTATTCGGCTATTATATCGAAGTAAGCCGCGGCCAAGCCGAAAAGATGCCTGACAACTTTATTAGAAGGCAAACGCTAATTAATTCTGAAAGGTTCATCACTCCTGAATTGAAAGAATACGAAAGCAAAGTACTGACTGCTGAAGAGAGAATTGAAGCAATTGAAAGCGAGCTCTTCTACAACCTCAGACTGGAGATTGCCCAATATACCAGGCAAGTGCTGCAAGTGGCCCAAGCTTTGGCTAGGGTCGACTGCCTGGCAGGACTAGCCTATTTGGCCGTCAGCAATCATTACACGTGCCCTACTATTGACGACAGCTATATCCTGCACATCGAAGATGGCCGCCATCCTGTTATAGAAGCATCCTGCATGCAAGAAAAATTCATTCCCAATGACACCTGTCTCGATGATGAAGTGAATCGTCTTTTGCTTATCACAGGACCCAACATGGCAGGAAAATCGACCTATCTGCGGCAAGTGGCCCTCATCACCATCATGGCGCAAATGGGATCATTCATCCCTGCAAAAAGTGCCCATATCGGCATTGTCGATAAAGTTTTCACCCGCATAGGAGCCAGTGATGATCTGTCTAGAGGGCAGTCGACATTTATGGTCGAGATGACAGAGACTGCCAATATTTTAAATAACGTAACCTCCCGCTCGCTTGTGATCCTGGATGAAATCGGACGAGGCACCAGCACCTATGATGGCATCTCCATTGCCTGGTCGGTGGCAGAGTATTTGTTGACTACCGAAAACCGGATGGCCAAGACGCTGTTTGCTACCCACTACTGGGAGCTAACCAAACTGGAAGAAAAAATCCCTGGTGCTGTCAATTGCAACGTCGCTGTCCACGAAGCCGAAGACCACATCACATTCCTCCGCAAAATCATCAAAGGAGGCACCGATAAAAGCTACGGCATCCACGTCGGGCGATTAGCCGGACTTCCCCAAAGTGTCATTCAGAGATCGAAAGAGATCCTGGCCCACCTTGAAGAGAATGCCAACCGCAAAAATGCCTTCGAGCCCGCCAAACCCAAGCGCGCACCTGCCAAGGTTAAGGCCCCCCAGACCAATTATCAGCTGTCATTATTCAATTAAACCTAGAAACGGCTGCGCCGCCTCTTGCTTCGCAAGTAACTCATCGTTAATTACTTAATAATTTTGTTGTCAAATTCGATTTTTTCTGTTGACATGTTTGAAACAGAAGAATATTTATTAAATTGTGACGTATAAACATTTATTGTCCTTCGACATCGTAATGCCAAGGACAATTAACAACTAAGGAGAAATCAAATGGAACAAAAAAAACAACAACAACAGCAACAAAAACCAGGCAACCCTAACCAACAGAGACAACAACAGTCTCCACAGAAGCCTAACCAGTCTTCTAGCAAGAATCCACAGCCAAAAAAGGGATTCTAATTTGTTGCTCTAAAGTTCTGATTTTCATAGCCGCATAATCTTTTTGGTTATGCGGTTAATTTTTTTCCCTATCTATTCCCCTATTATTTCTTGGATAATTCTCTTTGGTATGATAAAGTGGTTGTCAATGGGCAAAAAAGGTTAAGGAGCTGTGTTGACAACATCCGTAAGCCAAAACCAGCATTTCAATGCGTACTACCTCGATAATACCTTGATGATCCAATTCGTCATTTCAGAATTTATCAGTACAACTCAGTTAGCAGAAAAACTTAAGTCATTGACTGATCAATATTTACAATCAAAAATCAAGTTTGATAAAGCGTCTACCCAACTCTATGAAACTCTGAGTATTTTAGTTGGGACAAGGCTTGATAGGAAGCAGCTAGCCTTTTCCCGTTGGACACAGGGACCACTGACCAAACTTAAGGAATTTTGTGAGCAGTATTACCGTAATGGCGGGGTTAAAAATGAGGTTATCGAGTCGTTGCATACACATGTGTACCAGGCCTGGATAGATGCATTGCAAAATATAGAAATCCTCAATACAATGCAAATTGGCTTAGGTAAAGAGACCTTAGCAAACGTAAAACAAAACTTTAGCAATTTATTTAACTCATTGAACTGCCTTACCAAATCTATCCCCCAATTTCTTAAAGATAATATTGATAATGAGTATGTTATATTCTTTTTGCTGCGCAAAAAAGAGGATTTAGTTCATATTTATGGTGTTTCCTTTGTCAATAAGTTATTGAAGTCCAGAAAAGTGTCCCAATTGGTTCAAAGCTTTACCGACAGAGGATTTGAAAACATTTTACCATTGATTTCTACCCATATTCAAAAATGAACGCTCAAGAGAAGTTTACCGAACTTATTTCCTTAACACAGTTGTATCTTTCACGGGAATACAAGGGAAAGGATATTTGCTTTGCCAGTCGTGAAACGTATTCATATTTCCAAAGGCTCTCGCACGAAACTGCTAAGCCATTCGTGAACCTGCCCGTGCCCGAAAAAATAACGCCGCGTAGCAATAATGAAACGGTTTACAACAATGTCGTGCCTGTACCGGTACCCGTACTTGTGCCTGTGCCCACATCGGTGCCCGAAAGAGCCGTTCCACGTAACAATATAGAAACGCCTCGCAGCAATTCAGGCACGGGCACGTTCACTAATCAAGTACCAAATCATAAAAGAAAGCAGTTGGCTTTGGAACCGCTAGTTACTACCACCCCTTACCAAATCGACCATTCCATCAAAGAATTGATTAATACGAAGTTCCCTGATCTTCTCATTCATGAAGCCATTCCGGACGATGCGATGGCGCGTAAACTGAAAAACGGATGGCAAAAAGAAAATACCATACCACAGGTTATGATACTAACGTTCAATCAAGATGAAAGTCAGATTTCCTTCTTGAAAAATATAGCTAAAGCAATCACCCTCTGTCTTGCGCCTGCCAGGGTCATTTCCGGCCTGAAAATAGAAGCTGAGAAAAAGTGGGACAAATTAGTCGAAGCGCAAGGGGTCAAGCTCATTATCGCATGCGACTACGCATTCTTTTTGCAGCCTAGTCTAAAGCCCCATTTCAAGGAAGATCCGAAGCAAGGAAAGCATTCTTTGGGTTCTATCCCTCTGCTTCTTTTGTCCGACCTCAACCTCTATTTGCAACAACCACAACTAAAGCCTCTTCTTTGGCAAGCTATCTGTAAAGAACTGAGATAAGATGGAGCCGTTCCCTGCCTATGCTTCCGTGATACTCGATGTCTCTATTGACAAAGCTCTCGACTACGGAATACTGCCTGATCAGCTAGATAAAATTAGGCGTGGGTCTAGGGTTGAAGTTCCTCTGCGCGGCAAAAGTGCCAAAGGATTTGTCCTGGAGATCAAGGACAGGGCAGCGTTTAAGAATGTCAAAGCGATCGCTGGTGTACTGTCGGATGATGCATTGATCACACCTGATTTATTTGAATTAGCCTTATGGGTATCACGCTATTATTGCTGTGCCCTGCGCGACATTTTTCGCGTCATCCTCCCGCCGGGCATCAGAAAAGGGATGACCCACAAGGAACAATTGTATGTCATGCGCGCCAAAACGCGCGAGGAACTCGTAGAAGTTTGTAAGTCCATCCGCACAAAGAAGCCTGCTCAGGCGGCCATCATCGATGTCATGTTAAAGGTGACTAAAGGAATTCTTCTTTCAGAATTATTAGAAAAAGCGAAAGGATCGCGCTCAACGGTCAACAGCATGGTCAATCAAGGGCTGCTGCTGATCGATATCGTCCGGATCGACCGCTCTCCTTTGATCAATGAAGAGTATTTTCAAAGCAAACCTAAACCGTTAAACGGTGATCAGGAAGCAGCCTTTGCTAAAATCGTCAAGAGTTTGGACGCCAATAAATTTGAAACGCACCTGATCCATGGGGTCACCGGTAGTGGTAAGACAGAAATCTATCTGCAAGCTATTGAGAGAACACTCAAAGCCGGCAAAGGGACGATCATGCTCGTCCCTGAAATCTCTTTGACCAATCAAACCATTGAAAGATTCCGCAGCCGCTTTCAGGAGAAAATCGCCATCCTCCATTATCGCTTAAGTCAAGGCGAGCGGCATGATGAATGGCACCATATAAAGTCAGGGCAGGCCAAAATCGTGATTGGAGCAAGGTCTGCAATTTTCAGTCCGGTGGTAAACCTCGGATTGATCATCATCGACGAAGAACATGAGCAAACATACAAGCAGCATGACCTTGCTCCATGCTACCAGGCACGCGATGTCGCCGTGATGCGTGGAAAGCTCTCCAATGGAACGGTCATTTTAGGGAGTGCCACGCCAAGCCTCGAAAGCTACCACAACGCCCAAATTGGAAAATACAACTTGAGCGTCCTCCATAAACGGGCTGACATCGCTACGCTACCTGACGTGACCATCGTCGACATGAAAAAGGAATATGACAAAGCCAAAGGGCTCACCACTTTTTCTGAAGCGCTGCTAAACGGAATAGAAAAGCGGGCAGCTCGGGGTGAGCAATCGATCCTCTTCTTGAATAGAAGGGGCTACCACACAAGCATGATCTGTCCTGATTGTGCTAAGCCGATCAAATGCAATCACTGCGATGTGCCGATGACCTTCCACCTCAATGAAAATACTTTATCATGTCATCAATGTGGATTTCAAATCTCACCTCCCCCAAGAGAATGTCCTACCTGCAAAGGGGTCAAGCCGTTGAAATTCCGCGGCGTCGGGACCGAACATGTCGAAAGGGCGCTTCACGCCATCTTTCCTGATATCCGAACATTACGGGTCGATGCGGATACCACCAGGCATAAAGGGAGCCTTCAGAAGCTCCTTAAAGATTTTGCAACCGGCAAAGCTGATGTCCTTATCGGCACACAGATGATCGCTAAAGGGCTCCATTTTACCGAGGTGACTTTGGTCGGTGTACTCAATAGCGACTCAGGACTCAATATTCCTGATTTTCGTTCTTCCGAGACAATTTTTCAGCTGATCACACAGGTGGCAGGACGCTCCGGCAGAGGGGTAACAAGGGGTGAGGTAATCATCCAGACAGCGATGCCGGACAACTCAACGATACAATATGCATCAAAGCAAGACTTCCTGGGTTTTTATCAGGATGAAATTACGGTTAGGCAAATGTTCAACTATCCCCCTTTCACACATATGGCTAAAATTACCTTCAGCGGCAAAGATCCCAAGCTGACCATAAAAACGGCAGAGGATATCAGAGAAAGGCTTGTGAAATTGTTTCCCACCCGGTTTGAGTTTAATCCGGTGATTCCCTGCGGCTACGCCAAGGTAAAAGATAATTACCGCTTCCAGTTTCTGCTGCGCGGACCAAACATGTATCCTTTGAATGGTGCTGTCAGAGCGCTTAGCATCCCTTCAGCTGTGCGGATGTTTGTGGATGTGGATCCGTCTTCTACATTTTTTTAATAGGCGGCGCAGCCGCTTGGGGACCCCAAAACGGCTGCGCCGCCTACGCTACGCGATACAAGCAAATTTTATTTACCCATGACTTTTTGGGCTTGAGGTTCGCCATGGGTTACACCCTTGTCCATTAGATCCTTGGTTACATCAATGATCGTAGATGAGGTTTCCATTAACAGCGATTTGTATTTAGTTCCTTCGTTAAATCCAAGAGCATTGAGGTTGATCGCCCTTAAGGCCATGTTTCCGTAGGTTCTGTAATAGAATACTTTATTTGTCAGGTCTTTAAAGACCACAAATTGTGTGTAATCCATGTTGTTGTTTTCATCCCTGATGAGACCTAAGCCTATGTCTTGAGAGTTAAAAAGATGCTCGCCGCTATTCAGCAACTCTTTAGCATTTTTTGCAGGCATCAGGAAGTTCTTGAAGTAAGCCAGCCTCACGAATCTGGAAGATGGCATAAAATCTCCAGGCATCCCAAGTAAGCCGGATCCTTCTCCATAGAAGCTAAGTGTCGAGCCGCTATACTTAAGCGGTGGTGCATTTAACGGACTTAACTTAATGTAGTTTCTTAGGTTATCGATATGCCAGGGAAAGGTAGGGTAGTTAGTTAACACTCCAATGGGGTTGTCGTACACTTTTTGTTGTCCATCGCGGAATTCAAGGACTAGGCTCTTTCCATCGGCATCATGGATAGAGAAATGGACTGGCGGGACCATACCCATCCTCTTGATAACTGCACCCCAAATGTTTACGGTAGGTAAAGCTGCTTTGACTTCATCGACAGTAGCAAAATTACCTAAAACCCAACCGCATAAATCATTTAATACTAGAGCCTTGTCATTTTTACCTTCAGGCACTTCCTGATAAACTGATGTAGGCATCCACAGTGCACCGACAGACAATCCTTTTTCGTTCATACCATCAGCGATTAGGTCAACACCAAAGACATTTAATCCGACATATCCATATTTGGATGTCCAGCTAAGACCTTTGTTATTATTTGGAGCGGTACTTTGAACATTGACTCCTCTGGCAACAACACCAATCTGTGTATCCATCGGAGCGCCGAACTCCATCGATCTCACATTTAATAAAGTGCCGTCGGTAGCTTTGAGCAATACATCGCCGCATGAATAAACTTGACTTGTTAATAAGAGGGCTGCCCCCATTAAGATTTTCCTGGATATTCTTAAC
>JABDDC010000040.1 GCA_013287815.1 Chlamydiota bacterium | reverse complement strand
TCGTTGGGGTTGGAGTTGGGGTAGCTGCAGGGGCAGCTGTTGTAGGCGTTGGTGTTGGTGTTGGGGCAGCAGCAGGTGCAGATGTTGCTGTGTTCGTTGGGGTTGGAGTTGGGGCAGCTGCTGGAGCTGATGTTGTAGGTGTAGGGGTAGGGGTAGGAGCTGATGAATTATTCGACGGTGATGGCGTGGGAGCAGCTGATGAATTATCCGACTGTGATGGCGTGGGAGCAGCTGATGAATTATCCGACGGTGATGACGAAGGAGTGGGGCTTGCTTGTGCCAGCTGACCCAAAGACCGGACGGGTCCCCCTTGATAGGTTCCTCCTACAATAGAAGGACCTAAAAGCAATAAACTCGTTCCCAGCAATAATGTAAATAGACTTTTCATGATTTTTTCTCTCAATAAATTTAAGTTATATATCTACACTAAAGACTATATGCTTATTTTATATCAAGGGTTATTAGTCTATGCTGAGATTCGGAGTAGGTACTTATCGTCATTATAACCGCGGAGCCGCAGAGATCGCTGAGCAAACGCAAAGAGTTTTTTCTACGATCAAAATCTCTCTGCGCTTGCTCAGCGATCTCTGCGGCTCCGCGGTAAAATCTTCTATACAACTTTCTAGCCAACCCTTACTAGAGCCACTTTCCTATACCCAAACGGTATCTCTGACATCTCGTTCCTACTCCGAATCTCAGAGTCTATGGGATGTGATTAAAAGTTGTATCACCAGTTGCCCTCCGTTTCACTACGGGCTCCAGGAGAGTACAACTTTTAATCACTCCCGGAAAAGAGTGAAAAGAGAGAAAGGGGGGCGGCGCCCCCTCTTCTAAAATTAATTGAATTCGAAGAGACCGGATTGATCGAGGTCTAGTTCAACGTCGTGTGTTTTCACGTGAATGTTGGCTACTTTCCCGTTACGCAGGCCTGCCTGATAGGTCCCTTTTACAGGGTTATCGATCACGATTTTGGTACTGTTCGCTTGCAGTTCCCTTTCAATCACTTCACCGTTGGGCCTGATCACAAATGGGACAGCATTTAGCTGTGTGCTTTCGATGCTGATTGTAAAGGATAACTTTTCAACAGATTCAGAAAATATCTTTTTGGCTTTTTGTTCTGTAACAACGATCACCTGTTTTGAGCCGTGATCATGCCTACTTTCATTGGAGTAATCACGGCTTCCTGAACCATAGCCGGAAAAGTCGTAGGAGGAAAATTGACCGCTATAATCAGAATGATGGTGATGGCCATCGTAATTGCTTAATTCTTCGCTCACTATAGAAGAATAACCGCTGCCATAAGAGCTATGGCCATGATGGTGCTTGCTCACCAGACTAATAAAAACTGCGCCAGTGACAACTCCGGCTACAATGGCAGCACTCGTCAGAACCGCAACACGGCTGGGACCTGGGGTCTGTTTTCCCTCAATGCCGTAATAAACGTAATCTGGCCTGGTTGATCTGGATTCCGGCGCACCAGCACTATCTACGTAGATCGGCTGGGCAGATAGAGAAGCGTGCATGATAACTAACATAGATATAAAAATGGCAATTGGTCGAATTTTCATAGTTCCTCGGGGTAAAGACTTTATACTGCGGGGCATTAAAATTTTCGTTTTACGCAAAATTTCAACGCCCCGCAGAATATATCAAAGCTACTAAAATAGACTCTATTAATCAATTATTTTTTTTGGTATAGATGGGATAAAAGGAATTTTTATATGAAAAAGAGTCAGGGTCCATTGACAGTAGGTAAATATCTTTTAGATCGCCTCAGCGAGCTCGGAGTAGAACACATCTTCGGCGTTCCGGGCGACTATGTGCTCAGGCTGGATAAGCTGATCGAGCAGCATCAGATCAAATTCATTAATACGACAAGGGAAAGCTGCGCCGGCTATTCGGCTGATGCTTATGCTCGCTTGAGAGGGCTGGGAGTTGCCTGCATCACTTACGGTGTCGGAATCAACATCACCAACTCCCTTGCTCAGGCCTATGTGGAAAGCTCGCCGTTGGTTGTCATTTCAGGGACTGTAGGGACCGAAGAGTTCAAGATGCATCCAATTATGCACCACCTGATCAACAAATCAATCAACTCTCATGGCGATCAGACTCAGCTGGAAGTGTTTAAAAATGTCACAGTCGACCAGGGTGTTTTGGACAATCCGGCCGAAGCCGCACAAATCATCGATCGGGTCTTGATCAGCTGTCTGCAGCAAAAAAAGCCTGTCTATTTTGAAGTTCCACGCAACATGGTCGACCAGCCGTTGCCGGACCAAACATTCCGTCCGTTGCAGTGGAGCTATCCACCAAGCGATCCGGGAGAGCTGCAAGAAGGGCTGGAAGAGACCAAAAAGATTTTTGCAGCCTGCAAACGACCACTCATCTGGGCCGGGCATGAGCTGCTCCGCTTTGGATTGGATAAAGATCTTCTCCAATTTGCCGAAGCCCATAATATTCCTATCGTAACAACATTATTGGGAAAGACGGTCATCTCGGAACATCACCCCCTCTTTGCCGGTATCTACCAAGGGGAAATGAGTCAAAAGCCGGTCATCGATCTGGTTCATCAATGCGACTGCCTATTAAGCGCCGGCGTCATCATGCATGATCTAGACACAGGGATCTTCACAGCCAAAATAGACCAGGAACATCGTATCAAGGCAAATAGCCGCTCCCTCTCCATCGACCACCACCAGTTTCCCAATGTCTCCCTCATCGATTACATCAAGGGATTGAAAAAGATATCGCTGCCTAAAAAAGAGAAAAATCACCAGCCATGCAGCGCCCGACTTGCAGAAAAATTCATTCCTAAACCCAATACCCCTACTACTACCAAACGGGTCTTTGAGTGCTTGCAAAGCCACATCAAAGAAAATAACATCGTTGTTTCCGACGTGGGCGACTGCCTCTTCGGCAGCTCCGATTTGGTATTGGGACAAAACGCCTTTTTGGCCTGTGCTTACTTTGCCAGCCTTGGCTTCGGCGTCCCCGGTGCCATCGGTGCGCAAATCGCCGATCCCAAAAGGCGGGTCGTTGCCATTATAGGCGACGGAGGCTTCCAGATGACAGCCATGGAACTGGGCGCTGCTGTAAGATATCACCTCGATCCGATCGTTATCATTCTGAATAACCACGGCTATGGAACCGAACGACCCCTTCTGGAAGGGGCTTACAATGACATCCTCGACTGGAAATACTCCAAAATTCCTGAAGTCCTGGGCGGAGGAATCGGTATCAGGGCCGCCGACGAAGAGCAGCTGGAATCGGCCCTGAAGCAAGCTTTCAAGCAAAGGGGCGATTTCTACCTCATCGAAATCGAATTGGACAAATTAGATTTCTCCCCTTCCCTAAAACGGCTTGGCGAGTTGTTAGGAAGCATCGTAAAGGCTAAGGGATAAACCTATTGAGCATCAGTTCCTGCAATCAGTCCCGATAGGGACGGCATATGTCTTGGCGCCTTAGACATATGCCGTCCCTATCGGGACTCACATTTGTTTCTGACATCTACCCATAGTTTGCCCTTCCCGGGCTACACTATGGGCTATACACATGCCGTCCCTATCGGGACTGAATGCAGGATGCTGATGGGTAGTAGGATGGGCTTGCCACTGCACTTCAAGGGCTTCGCCAAGCAAAATATAATCACGATATTCGACGAAAGGTAGAAAAGGGGAAACGTTCCTTGAGGGTGGGTTCGTCAATTGGGGAAATTTGGACGAGCGGGATAGGGATGACAGATGCATGAATGATTTGGTCATTTGCTAAATAAAGGCTCACATGCTGTATTTTGGAAGGACCTGATCCATAAAAAATGAGGTCGCCGGAAGAAATGATTTTTATTGGTTCACAACACTCTATTTGCTGATGGGCATCTCTAGGTAGTTCTATACTCTTTTCTCTAAATAGCGTTTGGATAAAACCTGAGCAGTCGAAGCCGAAACTGGATGTTCCCCCCCAGGTATATGGCAGACCGAGGAATTGGCGGCCTAAATTGAACATTTGATCCAAATCTAGTTTTGCATTACTGCAGGTAATATTTCCTCTTTGTATCCATCCCCGCTCATGATTGAGTAATTCTACTTCAATCCAGCGGTCTTTTTCTTCAGGCAATTCTTGTATAACATTTAATTCGACGCCATAGGGTAGCGACAGAAGTGGTTTTTGTTTGGTGACGTGAGGGGTGTGGTAGAGATGGACAATATTGTGGGCCGTTCGAATTTTCTTGCTATTACTCTTTTTTTGAGGAGTCAGGCAGGAAGAATTAACCCACCCCTTATAGTCATCTGTAGATTTAATATAAGTATAATTTTTGTCTTCATCTAGGATTTCAACCTGATGACCATAAATGACTTGTGATACAACCGGCGAGTTATCATCGGCCTTAGCGTACATGTTAGCGACGGGTGTTTTAATTAACATTTTTTCCTTACAAAAAAAGGGACTAAAAGTAGGTGGCAATATGCTCGGCGAGGCTTGCGCTCAGTCCCGATAGGGACGGCATATGTCTGGCGCCTTAGACATATGCCGTCCCTATCGGGACTGAGCGCAAGCCTCGCCAAGTATATTGTACCTACCCCGAATTCCGGTAACCAAAGATTTTACTTTTTTCTTATATTTTGATCCCGTATAAGTTTAACTTTTCAAGGAGATGACTGATGATTAAGCAATTAAAAACAATTTTCGGCTTATTTGCACTACTTATTTTGTGCAACGGATGCTTCCCGCAAAAACCGCAACTCAAGAATGTCCTCCGCTTAAGCTGTGAAGATGAACCCCACACACTCGATCCAAGACAGGCGCGCGACCTTGCTACCGCCACAGGCATCCATCTCTTCTATGAAGGGTTGATGCGAGCACAGGGAGGTGAAAAACCTGAATTAGCCCTAGCTGAAAGTTATGAAATCTCTCCTGATCAAAAGACCTATACATTTAAACTCAGAAATAGTTCGTGGAGCAATGGTGAGCCTGTCACCGCACAAGACTTTGAGGAAACCTGGAAGAGTGTGCTGAATCCCTCATATACAGCTCCGAATGCTTACCAGCTTTACGTTATTAAAAATGCCCAGCAAGCCAAGGAAGGAAAAGTTGCGATCGATCAGGTAGGCATCCGCGCGCCTGACGAAAAGACCCTTGTGGTAGAATTGGAGAACCCTACACCTTATTTCACTCAGATGCTGGCCAGCCACTTTTACTACCCTGCCTGCAAAGCCCTCAGATCGCACGTTTCGACCGATCCTCTTGATAAAAAATTGATCTCCACCAACGGGCCATATCTTCTAGACTCTTGGGAAAGGAATGAGCTGGTAGCAAAACCTAGCCCTCATTACTGGGATCGCTCTTCTGTTAAATTAGACCAGATTCAATTCATCGTATCAGACAATTCGACCGCTTTCCAACTCTATGAGCAAAAAGAACTAGACTGGGCAGGCTCTCCCCTTGCAATCTTGCCGATCGATGCATTGCAATCATTAAAAAAAGAGGGAGTCCTTCATGTAAAGCCGTCAGCCGGAGTCCATCTGTTTAGGGTCAATACAGAGAAAGCGCCGTTTACCGATGCTAAGATGAGGAGAGCTTTCGCCTATGCTTTAAACAGAAAAGATCTGGTAGAACATGTTTTGCAAGGCAATCAGACGCCGGCGACAAGGATCGTCCCTTCATCTGTACTTCCAGGTCCGGTCGGATTTAAAGACCACGACTTGATAAAGGCCAGAAAGTTATTCAAGACATATTTGCAAGATAACAACATGAAAGCTGAAGATTTACCGACCATTACCATTTTGTACCCAAATGGGGAAAGGCAGCATAAAATCGCCCAGGTTGTGCAGCAGCAGTGGAAAGAAGCTTTTGGCATAGAGACTCAACTTCAAGCGGTAGAAACGAAAGTATTTTTTAGCCAGATGAAAAGCCATGACTATCAGTTGGCGATCGGTTCCTGGTATGCTGACTTTCTTGATCCGATTTCATTTTTAGAGATCTTCAAATACAAAGACAACGGGACCAATAATACCCAATGGGAAAATAGCGCTTTCATTGCACTATTAAATGCCTCTGCCATAGCCAATCCGATTAAAAGAAAAGAAATTCTCCTTGCTGCTGAAAACGTGTTAATGAGGGACATGCCCGTCATCCCCCTCTTTTTTAACTCGTACAATTATCTGAAGCGACCGGATGTTGAGGGGGTTTATTTCTCTGAGCTGGGGTACCTTGATTTTAAGAAAGCGGCTATTAAGTAGATGTTAATTTATTTAGCAAAAAAGCTATTTTATCTTGGATGTTCACTGTTTGCAATTGCGACGCTGACGTTCTTTTTGATGAAGGCCATCCCTGGAGATCCATTTGCTGAAGAACAGGCCATGCGCAAGGATATGCATGAAGCTTTACTTAAGCATCACGGAATGGACCTCCCGTGGTTCGTCCAATATCAAAACTATCTTACAAGGCTTCTAAAAGGTGATTTAGGACACTCGTTGAAATACCACGGAAAGAGCGTAAACCAAATTATCGCCTCAGGATTTCCCGTTTCAGCCAGTTTGGGAATTGAAGCATTTATGATTGCCTTGTCAGGAGGATTGTTTTTAGGGATTTTAGCTGCTTATAAAAAAGGAGGGTGGCAAGACCATCTAGCCTTGTGCGTCATGCTGCTAGGGGTCTCCATTCCAAGCTTCATCATTGCTTCGGGATTGCAGTATTTGTTTGCACTTAAATTTAGTGTATTTCCGATTGCCAGATGGGGAACATTAAGCCATACTATCCTGCCGGCCTTATCGCTTGCTGCCTTACCGATGGCTTTTATTGCCAAAATGACCCGGGCCAGTTTGCTGGAAGTATTGAATACAGATTATATTAAAACTGCTAAAGCTAAAGGGCTACCGGCCAGGACTGTTTTGTTGCGCCATGCACTGCCCAATGCCTTGTTGCCTGTTGTAAGCTATCTGGGTCAGCTGTTGGCGGCTATTTTAGTCGGCAGCTTCGTCATCGAAAAGATTTTCAGCATCCCGGGACTTGGCCAATGGTTAGTCAACAGCGTCTCTAACAGGGATTATCCGACTATAATGGGGCTCACCCTCTTTTACAGTGTTATTTTGATGGTTATAGTGTTTCTTGTGGATATTGCTTACGGGTTCCTCGATCCAAGAATAAAAGTGAAGAATGATGAGTAAGAAGGGGTTTGTGGGTGTAGTGATATTAGGCGCAATCATCATCTTCATGTTCACGTCACCCTCTCTTTCCGGTTACGCCTACGACGCAATCCATCTTTCCCAAAAGAATGAAGCTCCATCAAGTCAATTCTGGTTCGGCACCGATGACTTGGGCAGGGATCTCTTTACCCGCGTAGCCTATGGCGCCCGTATTTCCCTATTGGTAGGCCTTTCTGCAGCCTTTATCGATCTGATCATCGGTTTGCTATGGGGTGGAATTGCCGGCATGATGGGCGGGCGGATAGATGAAGTCATGATGCGTGTTGCCGATATTCTCTATTCACTACCCTATATGCTCGTAGTCATTTTATTGAGCGTTGTTTTAGGGTCCGGCATCATTTCCATTCTCGTTGCCATCACTATGTTTGGCTGGATAACCATGGCCAGGATCGTCAGGGGGCAAATACTTCTTCTGAAAGAAATGGATTACGTCCTGGCTGCTAAGGCCCTTGGAGCTAGCTACGGAAGGATTCTCACAAAACACCTCCTTCCTAATGCTTACGGTCCCATTCTGGTGACACTTACCTTAACAATCCCATCGGCTATTTTTGCCGAAGCTTTCCTCAGTTTTTTGGGATTGGGTATACAGGCTCCAATGGCCAGTTGGGGGACGATGGCCAACGAAGGGCTGCCGGCCATGCAGTTTTATCCCTGGCGACTTTTTATTCCGGCCATTTTCATCAGCGCCACTTTGCTCTCCTTTAACCTCATTGGAGAGGCTTTAAAAGAATAGTATGAGCAAATTGCTGGAAGTCAATTCATTATCCCTTTCCATCCACAGCAAAAATGGCCTTGTCAATCCTCTGCAAGGGGTGGGATTTCACCTGAATAAAAATGAAATCGTTGGATTAATTGGTGAGTCGGGCTGCGGAAAAAGTTTGACAGCGCAGTCGATGCTGCAGCTTTGGCCGCAGGGATCCATTATAAAATCCGGTGAAATCATCTTTGAAGGCCAGAACATCATTAATTTGTCCGACAAAGAAATGGAAAAGATTCGGGGCAATAAAATCGGCATGATCTTTCAAGATCCCAATCTCACGTTAAATCCAACCATGAAAATCGGATCGCAGCTCACCGAAGGGGTTCGGCTGCATAAGCGCCTTCCTAAATCAGAAGCTTGGAAACGGGCAGAGGAATGGCTCTCAAAAGTAGGCATCAGGGATCCATCGCAGCGGATGCAGCAGTATCCCCATCAACTTAGCGGCGGGATGAAGCAGCGTGTCATGATTGCTATGGCTATGATTTGCAGTCCATCTATATTAATAGCCGATGAGCCAACAACAGCCCTTGATGTCACGATACAGGCACAAATCCTGGAGCTTTTTAAAATGCTGCGAGACGAGCATCAAACTTCCATTTTATTGATTACCCATGATCTGGGAGTGGTGGCACGGTGCTGCGACCGGGTTTTAGTCATGCATCAGGGGAAAATCATCGAGTCGTCCTCTGTAGAACAACTCTTTGCAGCTCCGCAAACCAGGCACGCCCAGGCGCTGCTTTCTGCCAAGAGGAGCTTGATGATATGCTAAAAGTTGAGAACATCTCCAAAAGTTTTAAACTTGGCAAAGGGATCATCCATGCTGTCAAAAATGTCTCTTTTGAAGTAAACGAGGGGGATATTTTCGGGATAGGAGGCGAAAGCGGATCAGGCAAGTCGACAATTGCTAAAATGATTCTTCAGCTGCTGCCACTTAGCTCTGGTGCCATCTATTATGAGGGAAAGAAAATAGATAAATCGTCTTTAGATAAGCTGCGCAAAAATGTCCAGATTGTCCTGCAGAATCCTTCGACCGCCTTAAATCCCCGCATGATCATCAAAGATATATTGTCTGAGCCCTATCAAATCCATCGTCAACCTGTTGGAGATTTAGGCTGGCTCCTGGAACAAGTGGGCTTGCCGGCCGAATTCTTAACGCGCCTGCCGCATCAACTGAGCGGGGGACAAAAACAACGTGTGGCCATTGCCAGGGCGCTGGCTTTGAAACCCAAATTGCTTGTTTTGGATGAGCCTTTCTCTGCTTTGGATATTTCAGTCACCGTGCATCTGATCCAATTGCTAAAGCAACTGAAACATGAATTCGGTTTAACCTACATCTTAATCTCACACGACCTGTCTGTGATAAAGTACCTCACCAACAAGATGGCAATCATGTACCTTGGCGAAATCGTCGAGATAGGTAAAACTGAAGAGGTATTTGGCTCGCCATTACATCCATATACACAAGGGTTGCTGGAAGCTATACTTACGATAGATCCAGGATTATGAGATGACGATGAGGTCGATGTCCTTAGGCAGGATTTCTGTTATCTCCTGCACAACGTTTCCGCGCAGCGCCTGCAGCATAGTGCTTTGTCTTGGGCGTCCCAAAATCAGGCGTGAGACCTGCAACTTCTCTGCTATCTGCACTATACTGTCGGCGGGAGAATCACTTACCACATAGAAAAACTTAAGGGGTACAGCATCGATGATATAATCCTTGGCATAGCTGAAGATATGGCTTGCTTCCTCATCATCGACCCATGTTTTATTTTTGTCTCCCTCTGTAATATACTTTTGTTCCCTTACAAAAAGGACATATAAAGGCTGATTGAATTTTTTAGCCTCTTCCATGGAATAATGGAGTGTTTTTCCGGTTGTTCTGACAGCACAAAGGATAGCACCGGAATGCAAAGGGACTCTGGTATCATCTGTGAAAAGAGAGGCATGTTTTAGCTTAACCCGCTTTTCAGCCCATTGACGCTGTCTGTGTTCAATGACTAATGCACGTAACACTAAGCCCGCAGACATAATTGCAAGGACAAATCGGCGGGCATGCGGTTTATCAATCAGTAAAGTTATCTCAATGGAGATCATAATAACAAAAGTGAACCACATCATCCATCTTTCCCAGATCCTCATCGGGATAGTCTTGTCATAGGCATTGACCCCTATATTCGTTGCGATGGCACCGACAAATCCAACTGCGTAGAGATCAGCCAGGGATGGGATATCATGAACAAAGATCAAAATGGCAGCGGGTGCAATGGCCGCAACAATCAAAGGATATATAGGAACGCCAAATCTAGAAAGATTAGATAATATGGCGGGCATTTCTCCATCGCGCGACATCACATAAATCAGAGAGACCAATGCAACGATAGCAGTATTAACAGCTGATAAAAGCAAAATGGCAAAGACTGCGCTAATTACAAATCCAAATAAATTACCGGCTGCATTACTCCCCCATCCATGCGAGACAAAATAGTCTCCCATATAGCGAAGCATAGAGTCGCGCACATTGGTGTTATCAGGTGCGAGAACCTGATCATCGGTAATCTGCAAGCCTGGAATGGCATTCATCATGAGTCCGAAGAAGGCCGTAAAGAACGTGACTTCTATCATGACCCATAAGATGGCTTTTTTTGATGTCTGATGGACGGATGGATTAGCCTCCGTGGAACCGGGATCAAGCTGCATTACTCCTGTATTATTGGCAATCGATTCAATCCCCGACAAGGCCACAATGATGCCAACAAAAACTGTCCAGTTCCCCCATGCCCCTTCATGAGGAAGCCTAAGATTAGCAATAGCATCTCCAACAAAAGGGATAGAAACGATTCCAAGCATCAATACAACCGTAAAGGTGGTGATAGCAACGACCAAAGCCAGATTGCCCGAATGGCGTGGGCCAAAGTAATTGAGAGCGCCAATGAAGATGATTGATCCCATTGCCCAAGCTGCGGGATTAGCCACACCCAAATACTCAAAGCAGGAAAGGGCGCTCAGAGCGGCTGTGACGATATAATCGGCTATCAGGAAGAAGGCAGCAACCAGTGCCAGCACTTCGGATTTCCTTCTGGCAGAAGCATAGACACCACCGCCTGTGGGACTGAATTTGCAGATGGTAATGTAGTTGATGCCGACGAGAGCGATAAGAAGGCTGACCGCACCGATATACCAAAACGAGCTGTAGCCGGCCAATGCAAAGGCTAGGCCAATGACGTAGGCCTTACTCGTCCCCCAATCCCCGTAGAGGATGGCAGCAGCCTGATAGGCATTGACATTACGCGGCCTTTTGGTAACAGAAATCGGCATAACAACAAGGGGTTAGTTCTTAATCCCTCATCATAATGGCACAGTGTAAATAAATAAAGTGAAAAGGGGGAGGAATCTGAGATTCGGAGTAGGAACGAGATGTCAGAGATACCGCTTGGGTATAGGAAAGTGGCTCTAGTAAGGGTTGGCTAGAAAGTTGTATAGAAGATTTTACCGCGGAGCCGCAGAGATCGCTGAGCAAGCGCAGAGAGATTTTGATCGTAGAAAAAACTCTCTGCGTTTGCTCAGCGATCTCTGCGGCTCCGCGGTTATAATGACGATAAGTACCTACTCCGAATCTCAGGGAGGAATAGGAAAAAGGGGAAAGCAAATGGGAGTGGGCGAAGAGCTTTGGAGTTTGGTTGCTTGCCACCGCGCTCCAAAGCACTTTTGTCCTAATGAAACAATCGCGTCAGGTCATAATAGGTGACGAAAAGGAAAAAGCAGATCAGCATAATAGCAAACGGAATGATCATCTTTTCGATTGTCTTCGGCTTTAACTTTTTGCCTGTCGCCAGCTCAAAGAGAGAGAAGCAAATTGTTCCTCCATCCAGGACCGGCAGGGGCAGCAGATTCAGTACGCCTAGATTTAAGCTGATGGCTCCTAGCCAGAAAAGGGCTTCCTGCCATCCCATCATGGATCTGTCATGGACGGCTTGGATAATACCGATTGGGCCGCTCATCCATTTTGGATTCACTGTACCTCCCACAAGACCTTTCAGCATCATCCAAATCTCTTCGAAGACATTTTTGAATAATACCACAGGTCCCGGATTATACCTGATGGCCTCATCCTGTGGATGAAAACCTAAGACCAGCTGCTTGTCGACAGCATCAAGTTCACGTAAGGCATGGTTTCTTTTTTCCGGGTCCTCGATCATTTCCAGTTCTTTGCGTTGCGCTTCCCTTTCGGCCATCAGCAATGCTTTCTGATCATTGGTCTGATATTCAATGTCCATCCTTTTCTTGGGGACGATCGGATCCAACAAAGTCAGGTTGCCTGCATTTTTAATATTGGACGCCAAGCCTACTTGTGAAGCCAGCTTCTGCAGGTCGTTCCAATTGTATTCGGTATCAAACTTTTGATCAGCTTCTACCCATGTAAGGTCTGATTGAGCATTTTTTTCATGCTCTATGATCATATTCACATGCTTTTGTTGCAGGCGCGAAAGGATCTCGTAAGAATAAGTCACCGGAATCCCATCGACAGCGATGATCTTGTCGCCCGGCTCCAGTTTGGTCTCCAGATTGCTGTAAGGATATTCCGAAAAAACTTCTTTTTCTTTGTCCTTATCGATGAATTTCGCCGGAGAGGATACAACGGTTTCATTGTTAAGATGGTAGGGGACCACATAGAGGTTTTGGAATTTGACATTCTTAAGATCTGCTTCATGGTGCCAGTCGGTCAATTCTTCTTTAAAAGCAGGATCGAGCCTTAATTCATCCAACTTGATACGTGGAACACGGCGCAAAAGCGTTTCCTTGCCCCGCTTTATTGTCAGCAAGGCCTTCGGCTCATTGATAAGCGTATTCATCTGATAGAGGGAATAAACCGGTTCTCCATCTGCCCAAACGATCCTGTCGCCATATTTGAATCCTGTATTTGCGAGCGACGATCCTTGCGGCAATTCATTTTCTTTTCCGTTTGGCAACGGCAGATACAGAAGATAGTTTGCCGGAGCCAATATTCCTGATGTCTTCATTTCACTATTGAGCGCCAGTGGGTTGGGATAGGTCTTCACAGTATAATCAAAAGGCGTTATTTCCCCTGATTTCCGATCGATGTGATTTCCCTTTACATCGATCGTGTCGCCGGACATCAGGGGCGCTGTCAAATGCTCTTTAGAACTGATATAGGGTTCGTTATTATAGGAAACGATTTCGTCGCCGGGACGAACACCCTTCTTATATAATTCAGAATTTGGATCAACCCATCCGATGATATGAGTATATTCATTAAAAGACTTCTCACGTCCACCTACTGCCCACAAGGCTACAAAAGCCAGGAATGCAAATACGATATTAACGACAGGTCCTGCCAGCGCAACTTTAATCCTGGCAATGGGGCTTTTGCTAAAAAAGCCATCCTGGACAGTATAGATATCCGTTTTTTCATTCATTTCCATGCCGGTGATCTTGACATAGCCCCCAAAGAGAAGCCAGCCGATCTGCCATTTCACCCCATCCCTCATCCAGGAATAAAGGGGCTTACCGAATCCGATAGAAAATGTTTCTACTTTCATCCCATTGCGGCGGGCAACAAAATAGTGGCCAAGCTCATGAATAAAAATAAGAAAGCTCAAGCCTAACACGGCCAGAATCACATATAAAAAACTAATCATAATATTCCTTCATTTGGGAAGGTAGAAGGTGTAAGGTAGGAGTTTTCTGCTCCAACTTTCTACATCCTATCTCCTATCTCCTGTCTTGCTCTTGCATCCACCTCTAAAATCGATTCTAATGAATCAAGTTTAGTGATGTGATGCTTCTGCATTAAATCTTCAAGCTGCCTGCTGATGTCGCCCCAGCCGATACGTCCTGTCAAAAACGATTCGACAAGTACTTCATTGGCTGCATTCATATAACAGGCCATACTTCCTCCTGCATTCAGCGCATCAAAAGCCAGCTGTAAACATCGAAATTTATTTTTGTCCGGAACCGAAAACTCCAATACAGGATGACTCAAAAAATCAAAAGGTTTAAGCAATCCCGGGCAACGGTCGGGATAGGTCATTGCATACTGTATAGGAACAATCATGTTCGGCATCCCCATCTGCGCAAGCATCGACCGGTCGGCAAATTCAACTAAGCTATGAATAATGCTTTGCGGATGAACGATAACTTCAATTTTATCAGGATTGATATTAAATAACCAGTGGGCTTCAATCACCTCCAGTCCCTTATTCA
>JABDDC010000039.1:7797-15445 GCA_013287815.1 Chlamydiota bacterium | reverse complement strand
AGGTGTGCAGCCTGAGTTCGATATCGCCCGCATTGAACGGCTGCAAGCTATCGAAGAGCAGCTGAAAGAAAATGCTGCCGCCCTGTTTCTGGCAAGCGATGAGATGGAAAAAGTAGCTGATTCACGAGAAGCGTATCAAAAATTCAGATCCATCTATGAAATCAAAAACCCCAAATCCCAACACCCAAAATTGATAGCGGATTTAATCCTAAGTGAAGATTTGGAAGGGGATGCTGAAGTGGCTGCAGTTGCAGCCGAAAAAGGGGCGATCGTTCCGGCATTAATAGAACTGCTTAGAAAAGAAGAATTTTATGATCCGCTTTTTCCAGGCTATGGAATGGCTCCGGCCCTTATCGTCAGGGCCCTTGAAAAAATTGGCGATAAGCGTTCCATCATTGCCCTTTTTGAATCGATTGGACAAGGCGATTTCTTTTCAGACGAACAAATTCTGAAAGCTTTAAAGGAAATTGGTGAACCGGCTAAGGAATTCCTTCTCAAAGTATTACATGGACGTCCTTTTAACGAAGATAATGAAAAGGCAGCCATTGCCATTATTGCCTTTAAGGATGATCCCGAAGTTGCCGCATCCTGCCTCAAAATGTTACAAGAGCCCGATGTCCTAGCCGACCCGTGCCTCCCAACCTACCTGGTTCTCGCTTGCACTGGCCTCCAGGGCCAAAAGCAGCGCGAGCAGCTCATAGCCCTCGGCGAAAAATCTAAGTCCAAGATCCTTGAAGAAGACATCAAAGCTGTCGTCCACACCTGGGAAGGTAAGGATAATGTAAAGCTCTAATAAATGGTTTTGTCGTTTTGAGGGTTAGAATATCACTTAGAACTAGTGATATTGAGAAAACCTCTCCACTCTTAGCAGATATCAATTCTTGATGTACCAATTCTCTGATATTGAAAACTTCTGTAGTCAAACTCTCCTCCCCTGTCTCTCGTCTCCCGTTTCCTAAACAATCGTCTGCTGCTGCTTCTCGAATTTGCGCTGTTCCTGGCCGAGGCGGCCGAGTTCGTATCCTTCGAAGTCGACGAATTTGAAGTAGCGCTCAAAGGCCGGGAAGGTATCGCAGATTTGACGGGCCATGGCTTGGGCGACATGACGGTAGCAAGGATGTCCGGCGGGAGATGAGCGCAGTTCGCACAGCCATTGGAGGGTCCTGAGATTGGCGTGGAAGTACCAACGGATATTGTAGGCCATCGGGACGACGTACTGGGCTTCTTCGGGAAGTTCTGCCTTGATGAGATCGTATACTTCTTTGGTTTGTTGCAAAGCTTTTTTATATTCCTCTTCATAAGGAGTATTTTCAATTTCCGGCGGGGTGTAGAAGCCATAGTCGCAGGTCAACAATTGTTTTTCTTGTGTGAGCATGCGATGGCGGTGAAGGTCCCGGTAAGCTCCGTAGTCAGAGACAATTTCGAAGGTGAATTCGGCATGTTCTAAAGCACGGGGTGATTTTTGCCTTCTATTTTCACGTGCGTTGCACCCGGCATCCAGGATGCGTGCTAGTTCTTCATCGGAAAGGCCTTTGCAGTAGCTCCAGAGTTCCGGCAATCCGCGGTCACCTTGTGCAAACAGCAAGGCCGCAGCGACTTTTGTTACTGCTTCGGAATCGAAGGAAACGAGCCTAACGCCTGGCTGAAGAGACTTTTCGCATTGAGGCAGGTGCTGTTCGCCAATTAACTTCAGCTCAGACTGCATATTATCTTGATATTGTGAGTAGGCTTGATGAGTCCTGTGGGTGGGGTTGGAGCGACGAATAAATGAAGGGATCACTTTTTCCAATTCTTCATAGGTGCGCTTGCCGATGTCTTGCAATTCTGCCAGATTTTGGCAATTGAGTTTGTGGATGAGGCTTTCAAAGAAGCGACCATTGCCATAGATGCCCATATTAGTCAGGGCTCCGGCAGGCAAGAGGCCTCTAAGACAGTCGAGCACCTTGGCCCGCAGGGCAGCTGAATAAGCCGCGTTAGAGCTAGCCGGATCTTTCGGGAACCGTTGTTCAATCAGTGTGGTCAGCGATGGTATGAGCCTACTATAGGTGTCGAACAGCATATTGCAGGCGTCGACATACTGGTCGCGATAGGCGGAGGTCATCAAGATAGGTTCGCGGTAAAAGAGGTATTCTCCCTTCACCTTTTGGTCGAAGTAGATATAGCGGGTCGATTTCTCAAGGGGCGATCCGCCGATGCGGCAGTCTTCGATCATTTTAGTAGCAATCATCGAGATATTTTCGATGGCCAAATGCGCACCGCCTAATTCTCCAATTGAGTCATCCCCATAGCCATCCAGGATCCTGTCATAGAATGATTGCGCTTTTTTGATGGCTTCGGTTTGCTGATGGGTTTGCTTTTCATCCTCTTCAGCCTTGCCTACGATTGCTTCGAAGGCTGCGTCTTCGTTGTTGGTGACGAATTCCTTCAATAAAAGGGAGCGCAAACCGAGGTTTGAACGTGAATATCGGGAAAAGAGAGCCCCCTTGATCACTTCAGGTAGGTTGCGCAAGACGAAAATGTGACTGGATGTATTGGTTACATAACGTCTGAGAATTTTGAGTTGATTTTCGTTAAATTCTTCATAGTCGTCTGTCAACATAATGCCTGCCTTGCTAGGATTGAATTTGAAAGGAAACTACATTTATACCTACCTCCCGATCACCTTTCAAGTAAAATCGGAATCCAGATGGACATTTAGTTATAGATACCTTAAATTAAGCCTGGAAACGACAAATTAAGCCTGGAAACGGCGATTGGAAGGGGGTTCCAGACGCAAGATTTTGGTTCAGAACGCGTTGAGGCAAAAGGGGCATATCCAAACGGGTAAGCTTCCCTTCGACTCAACGCGTTCTGAATCAAAAGATTACATCTGCCACCTCCTGCCAATCACCGTCCCTATCGGGACTAGCAAACTGATTCAAAATATGTAGTGGTTTAAAATGAGTGAATTAGAACTCTGGAAGAGCTTAAACGATAGAGGATTTGTCCCGGGGCCGGATGAGTCTGAAGAAGATTTTTATAAACGAATAGCTTTTAACGAAAATCTTGAGCCTGAATTAATTAAGCATGCCGCCTCAGACCTCCCCTTTGAGGTGGGCGATCAAAAGTCTAAGGTTCTCCTGCAAAGCGGTTTAGGTAGAACAGCGGAGTTGTATGGAATACGACCCGACTGGGTGCCTCTCTTTTTTAATAATTTTCAGTTAGCCCCCTGGCATGGCGGATGTGCCTGGATATTTCAGTTGGGCGACGATTTACCAACCGCAGCCTTTCTGCAGTTGCGCAGCCGCTTTCGGGCCCATGATACTTACCTTGGACTTTATCATCGGGATGAGTTGATAGCCCACGAGCTTTCTCATGTGGGGCGGATGATGTATAACGAGCCGCAGTTTGAAGAAGTCATTGCCTACCGTTCTTCAAAAAATACTTGGAGGAGATGGTTCGGCCCTATTGTGCAGTCATCAAAAGAAAGCCTTTTCTTTATCCTGGTGCTTGGTCTCTTCGTGATTACCGATGCTGCATTGATTTCGGTTTATAGTCCTGCAGGGGCAACGGTACTCTTCGGCTTTAAGCTGTTTCTAATCGCGCTTGTAGTTTTGGCTCTTGGCAGATTGACGTGGCGTCAGGGTCAGTTTAACCGCTGCCTAAAAAATCTATCGATACTTTATCCTAACCCTGATCATCTTGCCTATCGGCTTACTGACCATGAGATCAAACTTTTTGCTTCATCATCATCCGGGCAGATCCAGTCTTATATCGACCGGCAGACCACCTTCCGCTGGAAATTCCTGAAAGAATTGGCAAGAAAATACCCTTGATATGTGACCTCTATAATTTAAGCGCTACTTATCCCTTACTTATTAATGTCCTACCCCTCTAGGTGGTCTAGCGACGTGGTCCCAGCGAGTAGTATCTTGAATTATAGTAGATTTCCAGGGAGTTTGTGATGAGGGCGCCCGCGAGGTTCAGGTCCTCGACAGAGGCGGCCTGGAAGATGGCGTTGTCCATTTTGCATTTGGTTATAAGGCTATCTTCAAATGACACTTCATTTAATTCAGGCGGATTTTCATATTCCCTGATGAGGGTGTCGGCCTGCTGGAAAGCGCACGTCTGGAGTTTGCGCTCGAAGTCGCTTAGCATGGGAGGGGCAAATCCTATCTTTTCAGAATAATATTGCATGGCTATAGCTTGGGACGCTTTTCCCAGGACTTTACCTATTATCCTGATGTAGCGGTCCAGGATGTGTGCGCCGCTGACATGCTTGACAGCTTCATTTATAGCTTCCTGTAAAACTTCTTGAGTCCTCTGTAGCTTCTCCTGGCTCTTGCCTGAGCGGAGTATTGTCCCCGTCGTCAGCCACTCTTCTTCCACTTTAACGAAAGGATCCCTAACAAAAATATCATTGATCCGTTGGTGTGCTTGTGCCAGCACATCGAAAGACGATGAAGCGGTGGCAACGAAATCGAAGAAGTCAGCGAGGCATAAATCCGCATCGTCCTGGTTCAGGTCGCTTCCCTGGATCAGGCTATGATGCAAGTCTTTGTGGAGTGCCAAAAAGTCTTGGTGATTATGATTGAAAATTTGACGGGTCATTTTGAACTGGTGTCGCGACCTGGCGATGGTATCAATATCATAGAGGAAATCATGGGACAGCTTGTTTTTCCTTTGTAAGAAAAAGTGGAATAAAGGCACTTGTTCCGTCCTTAACGGATGGGCCTCAACCAATTTTTCAGAAAAGGCGCATCCGGTATTTTGTGCAGGATAGGGAAAACCTGCGTGGTGCATTTCGGAGGATAGCCTGAGCCCTTCAAGGATAGGGATATTCATCAGCTTATGTCCTTGACCGTGCCTTTTAAAGGTGCCTGTTACCAGGATATTGAAGCCGGGACAGTATTCAAGCATTTGGCGCATGTTGACTTCATACTGATTTTCTTCTATGTCAATGGTGCTTTGCTTTACAAGGCCAATTACTTCGCTCATGGATCCAAGTTGGATAGGGTGGGTCTGCAGCATCCTGATCGCTTTCATCCTGAAGGTATCGATCATGAATTGATCATTTTTTTTGTAGATCGAATTAAAGGTCGACCCCTTTTTAATTCCTTTTAAGGCTGCGCTTAACTCTTTAATCAACTTTTGGGCAGGCAGCGTAGAGTGGGAGTCAAATTGTACCGAGAAGTTTTGCGGCAACTCAATGCCTTGCCCTTTGATTTCAGAGTCAAGTAACAGGCGGTTCCTTTCATAGTTATGAAAATGATACTTGGAGGCTAATGGAGAGTCTTCTTCAGCGATCATGGCATTGTAGCGGTGGATCACATCAAGGGCGGAGTGAGCTAATTTTATTTCGGTTTCGTCACCCTGCTTAAGCTTTTCAATCATGTTAGCATGGGTTCTCAGGGTATCCCTTGCATGGAGGATCTCCTGCTTGATATGGTTGAGTTTTTTTTCTTGTTCTTGCCTGGCCTGATCTGAAAATAGTGGTGAGATATAGCATTGTGCCAATTCGATCATCCTATCGATCGGATTTGATTTTTGTAATACGTGCAAGCTTCCATCTTCAGCAACTTTAAGGCTGGTTGCTTCAGGAGCTGTGAAGAGATTTAATTTTTCGATTGCATCCAGCAAGGCTTCTGCAGGTTCTTTGACGTTCTTAGACATACTCAGTTTCAATTTCAGGTAATGGTTTTCCTACTGCAGATTCAACTTTTATCCTGGTGCCAATCACAATATCAAAATTGTTCTGCTTTTCCAGGACCGCTTCAACGCTGATCAGTTCCCCTCTTTTCAGGTAATCGAAGGCGGCCGCTTCTTTAGGCAGCTTTGTAAGGTGCGATCCAAGCGTTTTTTTTCCATCGATGCCGCAAAGGAAGAATCGTTGACCTGTCTGAGTATCTATTGGAGGGCTGATGACTCTATAAAGCCTTAAAGGCGGCAGCTGCGGCCACCCGGCTGCAGGGTTCCTGATGATCAGGTAAGACATCTTGAGCGATCCGAGGTTGATCTGTGCAGCTCTTTGAATTTCTTTGATCAGATAAGGTTTTTCCAGTTCGCGTTGGGCGTAGCATTGGCTATTGGCCTGAAGGGCGACACATTCTCCTTTCCAGACGCATGGCGCTTGAATAGGAATGCCTTCCTTCACGAGCTGGTCGCGCAGTATTAGCATTCTTTTATTCGCATGTTTCAAAGAGCTTTCGACAAAGAGTACCTGTCCATGCGGTGTCAGCATATTTATCAGATGGTTGATCCAATCTCTCTGATGCTTGGGCCATTCTGCTTTAGTATCAGGGAATAGTTCGGTTAAACAGTGGCCGACAATGATCAAATCAAACTTTCCTTCCACCGGTAAAGGCATCTTCAGGACCGAATGTTTGCGAATGGCAAGGGGCAATCCATAACGGCCGCAGATAGATGCAGCCATTTCCAGGGCTTTTTGATTGCGGTCGACCGCTATCACTTCACGGGCTCCGAGGCGCAGAGCGGCAAAGGAAAAAGCGCCGGGTCCTGAACAGAGGTCCAAAACCCTCTTTGGAGTGAATGGGACTTCATTGATAAGGGTCAACCCCTGCTGATAATGGATCACCCATTGGTATAGAAGGTATGCGCCCAAGAGTTCGCTGTCTTGGAAATAATCTTCGCCAACAAGTTTGTCTGATTCTTCAAGGCCTAAGCGGAGCTTCTGGACCAGTTCAACGACTTGACGAAATTCACGCGTCTGCAGCACATCAGACGGTCCGGACAGCTTATGGAAACGACGCCATACTCCTATAAGAAGGGGTATGACGTTCTCAAAATCTGGATTAGGTATTTTGTTGTTCTTCATTTTATTCGAATATAATTTTACGTTCTTTTGGAGTCAATGGCCGCCAAGAACCAACAGCTAATGGGCCAAGATGGAGTCCTCCCAGGCGGATGCGTGTCAGCTCATTTACTTTGAGGCCTGCAGAAGCCAGCAACATTCTGACTTCGCGTTTCTTTCCTTCACCGATGATCACTTTCAGGGTTCCGCGGCGTACTTTTTCCACACTGATAGGTTTGACAAAAGACCCTTCCACCAGCGTACCGTTGGAGATGGCGATCAGATGCTCATGACCAATCTCCTGGTCTGTCTTTGCCAAATATTCTTTCTGAATATTAGAGGAGGGGTGGATCACTTCATTGGCAAAGTGACCGTCATTGGTGACGATAATCAGCCCTTGGGTGTCTTTATCGAGTCTACCGACAGTAAAAAGGCGGTGTCCTTCCTCTTTAAATAGGTCGATGACTAGTTTGGATCCGCCACTCTTTCTGTTTGAGCAAATGTAGCCGGTCGGTTTGTTGAGGAGGTAATAGACCTTCTCTTCGATAGCTTTGATGGGCTCGTTGTTAACTGTGATTGTGTCCCCGTTCGGATCGACCATCACCTGTTCCTTAACAATTGCCCCATTGA
Source organism: Chlamydiota bacterium (assembly GCA_013287815.1). Lineage (GTDB taxonomy): Bacteria > Chlamydiota > Chlamydiia > Chlamydiales > Parachlamydiaceae > JABDDC01. The sequence continues at coordinate 8,025 of JABDDC010000039.1, read as the reverse complement.
CCTTCACCTTGCCGCTGAAGATGAGCTCCTCGCAGGCGCGTCGCGATGCGACCCCCGCGGCAGCCATTACTTTACTAAGCCTTTGCTTTTTCATTTCATCCCGGTTCTTTACTTTATTTTAATTTATTATAATCCATAAGAAATTAAACATCAAAGTGAAAGGTGTTTTTCCTGTATATAAAAAAAACATTCTCAAATAAATAATTTATTAGTATAATGAATATATAG
>JABDDC010000039.1:4248-7787 GCA_013287815.1 Chlamydiota bacterium | reverse complement strand
ATTCTATGGAGGTATTCAATGGAAAAAGAAAAGAAATCAGCTCTTGATGGGGTAGAATTACTTAAATTAATTAAAAACAATATTGACAGGAAGGCTGACGAAAAAACAATCAAAAATTACAATGAAAATGGTTCGGTTCCGCTTATTGATCGGAACAAAATTGAGCAGCAGGTAGAAGAAGACTACTGGAGGAGATTTTCCGAAGAATTGGATAAGACATCCAGTGAGGTTCTTATTTTTTATGAGAATCTACAGAAAGACAATCCTGACTTATATCATCAGTTAAAAGCAAAGACCCCTCTTTTTGATCTTCAAAAAATCAAGACGCTTGAAGAATTCAATAAAGTTGAGCTGCTTCGCCTCACCGAAGATGAATGTTATGAGCTTTATCTCTTAGGAACTACTTTTTTTAACGAAGGAAATTTTGCCAAAGCATTCGAGTATTTAAACTTTCTTTCTTTCCATGAAAAAGAGAATCCTGATGTTTGGTTAGCAAAGGGGATGACAGAACAGGCCTTGAAAAAATATAATGAAGCTTTGCAATCCTATAAAAAATCTATTAAATTAACTCCTAGCTTTCTCATAGACTACCTTTTAATGGTTGATTGCCTGGTTGCTTTGAATAGGAGAGAGGAAGCTAACAAAATTTTTGAGCTTTTTGTCAATGAAGTTCATCCTAACATGTACCCTGATCATGAAGTATTTCAAGATAAGGTTCAGTCGTTGAAGGAGAAGTTAGATAAGCTGTTATAAATTGAAATCTTGACTCTGAACAAAATTGAGGAATGGAGGTTTTATGAATCCAACCGGAATGAGCCCTATAAATAAATCTTTTGAGATACCCGTATCTGATACAAATCCAACTGTAAGAAATACTTCTCCCCTGGGTGGATTAAAAATTGGAGGTAAAGGCTCCATCACGTCTCATCATGCATATAAAACGCCTGTCTCTAGTAAGCTGTCAGAAGGAGCTATTGAGATTATCAAGGAATCATCTGATCCCATTTCTGATACAAATACTCATTCAAAGCTGGCCGGTGTGGGCAGTCAATGCAAATACGTGAAAGGAATCATTTTGTCTGGTTTAAAATCTCTCTATGATTCACTATATCATTAAACCTAGAAACGGAGATTCGAAGAGGGTTCCAGACGCAAGATTTTGGTTCAGAACGCGTTGAGGCGAAGGGGGCATACCCAAACGGGTAAACCTTCCTTCGCCTCAACGCGTTCTGAATCAAAAGATTGCATCTGGCACCCCCCTTCCAATCGCCGTTTCTAGGTTAAACCTAGAAACGGAAATCAACAATGGCTAAGTTAATCATGATGCGTCATGGGGAATCGGTATGGAATTCTCTCAATCTTTTCACCGGGTGGGTGGATATTCCTCTTTCCCAGAAAGGGGTGGAAGAATCATTGGAAGGAGGAAAAAAGATCAAAGATGAACCTATCGATGTAATCTTTACCTCCTCGCTAATCCGTGCTCAAATGACAGCTATGTTGGCTATGATCTCCCATTCTTCCGGGAAGGTGCCGGTCATCATCCATAAAGGGGAAGGGAAGCTAGACGAATGGACTAAAATCCACAGCGAAAAGACCGCCGCACAGACGGTGCCGGTCTACTGTGCATGGGAGCTCAATGAAAGGATGTATGGGGAGCTGCAGGGGATGAACAAGGCTGAGATGGCCAATCAGTTCAGTCCTGAGCAGGTGCAAATCTGGCGCCGCAGCTTTGATGTCCCGCCGCCTGAAGGGGAAAGCTTGAAGATGACGGCAGCCCGGTCGATCCCTTATTTTGAAAACAATATCCTCCCATTGCTGGAACAAGGCAGGAGCGTCTTTGTGGCTGCCCATGGTAACTCCCTCCGGTCGATAATGATGAAGCTTGATAATTTATCAGAAGAAGAGGTAATGAAGTTGGAGTTAGCCACAGGCAGGCCAGTAATTTACAATTTTCATAACGGTAGCTATGAGAAAATGAAGTAATGCCAATCTATCTGGACAATAGCACCACAGCCAAGCCATCTGACAAAGCCATCAGTATGATGATGCCCTTTTTCACCCATCATTGGGGCATCCCATCGGCGCCCCACCACAAAGGGCAAGAACTCTATCCTGCCCTCATTCAAAGTTACAAAACCATTTACGAAGCTATTGGAGCAAAAGAAAGAGATCAGTTTGTCTTCACTTCATCCGGTGCAGAGGCGGTCAACCAGGTTGTGATGTCCGTGTATAAAGATGTGACTGTTCAATCGGGTAAAAACCAGTTTTTGACGTCAGTTCTCGATGAAGCTCCTGCCATCATGGCGACCGGCCGGCTCGACCAGTTGGGCTGTGTGGCCAAGATGATCCCGGCTGCTCCACAAGGATATGTAACAGCTGAGGCATTTGCTGAGACTATCTCGCCGCGTACAGCAATGGTATCCCTTTCATGGGCTTCTGGTATGACAGGGGTTATCCAGCCTTTGAAAGAGATTGCCGCCTTGTGCAAGCAGCGAGGGATTTTTCTACACGTCGATGCCACCCATATTTTGGGAAAACTTTACTATGACCTGGAAGATGTCGGCGCTGATTATATCACCTTTAATGGCGACCAACTCCATGCCCCCAAAGGGACCGGTGGACTATATATCCGCTATGGGGTCAAGTGTTCGCCTTTGATTTCAGGCAGCTCAGATCAAGCCGGCATGCGTGGTGCGTCGATCAATATGCCTGGATTGGTTTCTCTGGCTACTGCTGCTAAAGAAGCAATCGATTGCCGCGATCTCGTTTGCACAGAAGTAGCCCGCCTGCGCGACAAGCTTGAACAAGGTATTTTAAGGATTTATCCCAAAGCTACAGTCTGTTTTAATGATCAGGAACGACTGCCAAACTGCAGTGCAATCATCTTTCCGGGCATCATCAATGAGTCGCTCCTCTACGCTCTTAATCGCAAAGGGGTCTATGCCAGCATCGGCGGCGGAGTCTTCCAACAGCTTGGCTTGCTCTTGCAAGCATGCGGCATTGATGAAAAGTTGGCTCAATGTGCCATCTCTTTTAGTCTGTCGCGTTATACTACCGATGAAGAGATCGATGAAGCTATCAAAATCATCGAAGAATGCACCAAGAGCCTCCACAAGATATCACAGGAGATCGCATGAGCCTGCAGTCTCTGACACAGCCCTTCACATGGACCCGCTACAGCAAAAAGTTGATTGCTAAAATCGACAAGCCCCGTTGTGCCGGTTTCTTTACTAAAGAGCAGTCGGAGGAAAGAGGGGTGCGTCTGGTTATTGGTGAAGCGGGAGAAGTCATCAACGGCAACAAAGTCAGAGTCTACTGGATTATCGATCCCGACGACGGTATCATCATCGACGCCAAGTTTCAGGCGATCGGTCAGTCGGCCCTGATCGGTGCTGCAGAGACGGCCTGCGAATTTTGCGTGGGAAAAAATTACGACCAGGCCAAACGGATCACAACCGATTTAATTGACAAACAAGTGCGGGATAAAAGTGAAGAGCCGGCCTTCCCTAAAGAGGCAGCTCCCCATCTTCAACTGGTAT
>JABDDC010000039.1:0-4238 GCA_013287815.1 Chlamydiota bacterium | reverse complement strand
CCCATTGTCGGTTAATTATGTGAGTCCTCCGGCGCCGCTGGACATTGGCGAAGTATTGGAAGGGGGCTATCCTGGCTGGAATGAACTATCAACACCTCAAAAAATCGGCCTCATCGAAGAGGTAATTGCACGTGATATCAGACCCTATATAGAGTTGGACGCCGGTGGAGTTCAAGTGATGGAATTGATCAATGGTCGCGAAGTGATCATCGCCTACCAGGGATCGTGCACCTCCTGCTTCTCTGCCACTGGCACCACTCTTTCCTATATCCAGCAGGTCCTAAAAGCCAAAGTCCACCCCGACCTCGTTGTCATTCCAGACCTCACCACCTTCGGTAAAAAGTAAGGGGCGCACAGTGTCTTTTTGAGTCATTAATGCACACATTCTATTTCTGCTTCTTGAAATAATAATAAATTGCTAAGGCCACGGATACTGCCACGATAAGGATGGCGAGGATGATTTTGGTATAGTGGTGAAAATAGTAGGTTACCACATCGAAATTTTTGGCAAAGTGATAACCGATGCTGAAAAACACAAAGCTTGAAAGCAAACAGGCAAAACCGTCTCGCAGGATAAACAGATAGAAAGGCATTTTGGTGAAGCCGGAGGTGAAGAAAAGGGCATTCCTGATACCGCCCGGCATGAAGCGGCCGACGATGAAAGTGAAAACGCCGAATTTGGCGTAAAAATGCCTGAGCCACTCCAGCCTTGCCGGAGTGATGCTCCGCCCGATCATCGGAATTTTATACAGCTTTGGCCCCAGTAGTCGACCTATCCAGAAAGCCTCCCAGGCAGAAATGTAGGCGCCTAAAAATACCCAGATATACAGTTTAATAGTGTGGTCGGGAATGCAAGAACCGGCAATGGCTCCACCGCATAGTAGCAAAAGGTCTTCGCTGATGGGGATGTTAAATCCAGAAAGCAAAAGGAGAATAAAAATAATCCAATGGGCTTCATGCGCGTTGGAACAGATATATGAAAACAGATTTTCCATTTAAGTCGATTGTTTTGCCATTGAGGAAATGAGTTGATTCAGCGAGGTTCCTTGCAGCTGTACGATATTGGTAGGGGTGGCAATTTCGGCACCTTTTACGCGAATGATATCCGCAATAGCTAAAAGCAGTTCCTGACGTACGTCAGGGTAATACGAGCCCGAAGTCGAGGAGCTGTAGGCAGAGACTTCGATATCCAAAGAAGAAACGTTGAAACCGACAAAGTGAACATCGATTTTCTGGTTTTGGTCCACATGAGGATGTTTCAATAGCATGAGCTTGATATCGGTGACAATATCTTTAATGGTATTGACATCGTCATAACGAAGTCCGATGGTATGCTTAAAACGTTCATGGCTCTTTCTGGAAGGGGTCATGACAATTGTTAAAGAAAAGATCGAGTTAGGGACATAGATCGGTCTTTTTTCCAGGCTTCTAATGCGAGTCAGGTACCAGCCGATCTCTTCGATATGACCTTCGATTTTTTTCTCAGGCAAGATGACATGCTCGCCGATCGAGAAGGGCTGCGTCAGATAGACCATCGTTCCGCCAAAAAAGTTGGAGATGACTTGCTGAGAAGCAAAAGCCAGTGCCAAGCCACCGATACCTCCGAATGCGATTAAGGTCTGCATATTTCGTCCCGTGGCGTCCATCATTAAAAAGATGGTGAGGAAGATGACCACGACCGTACCAATTTTGCTGACCAGATCGACTTTTCCGATGGACATGTTGATTTCATGATTCTGACTTCTCATCATCATCTGATTCATGATGGCGTTATTCCACCTGAGCAGGAACCAGCCGAAAGCAGCGACTGATCCGACACTGAAAATGAAATGCATATTGATGAGGTGGAAGGAAAAGAGCGCGTCGGAGATGATATCAATAATGGATATGGCGGCAAACATCCAAACATAATAATAAAGCGGTTTATCCAATGCAGTGACGAAGGTTAGAGGCCAGATCGACTTTTTCTTTAAGAAGTGGGCTTTAAGCCTCTTGAAGATAAAGGGAACAATGAAGTTGAAAACCAGAACAAATAAAAGCACAGTCCCGGCCTCATAGAGAAGCCCGGAGGACCCTTCCAGAAAATCTAAAAAGTTGGGAATTTTAAAGCCTAAATCTAAAATCATATTATCCGTCCACATGCTGCATGATAAGTTTTCCATTTTTCTCATCCCATGCCTTTTTGAGATGGGACATTTTTTTATTGGAAATACCTCCAAGGAATTCCATCGCCTTTAAGAGGCGGGCACGGGTCCGGTCTTTACCAAGCAGAGTGACCGAATCAAATAGGGGAGGCCCTGAAGTTTTGCCCATGAGGCTGCCAAATAACAAAGGCATGATCACTTTTTTGTGATGGACTCCAAAGATTTCGGCCACTTCGCGTGAAGCCTGATTTAATCCCTCTCCCGACCAGTTTTCCAGCTCATCAAGGCGCCAGATGATAGCCTGGATGAGGAAGCATTTATTTTCATTGTGCAGTTCTTTCACATCGAAAAGGGCTTGATGATAATGGATGTGATTGATGAACAGGAAGTCGAACAGGTACATGAAGTCGCCAAATGTCTTGAGGCGCGGATGGCATAAGGGCATCAGTTTTTGCATGAACTCGTCATTAAAACTCCAATCCTTAATCTTATTCCATAGCTGGTCGACAGGGATATTTTTAAGAATATATTCCTGGTTTACCCAATCGAGTTTTTGCATGTCGAAGATGGCTCCAGATACGCCAATGCGCTTGTAGTCGAACTCTTTGATGATGTCTTCGAGATTGTAGATTTCCCTGTCTCCGGTCATGCTATAGCCCATCAACGTTAAGAAATTCATAAACGCTTCAGGTAAATAACCACTGTCGCGATAGTAAAAGATCGATGTTGGATTCCTTCTTTTTGATAACTTTTTGCCATCATTGCCCAGCAGCAACGGCATATGCATAAATATAGGTGGCATCCACCCAAACGCATTGTAAAGCATGATATGCTTCGGGGTGGAGCTGATCCACTCATCGCCGCGGATCACATGGGTAATCTTCATCAGGTAGTCATCGACGACGTTGGCTAAATGGTAGGTGGGAAATCCATCGGACTTCAGCAAAACCTGATCATCGATATCGGCCCAGGGAAAAGTCATTCTTCCTTTAATGGCGTCATCATAGATGCAATCGCCGGTGAGAGGGACTTTCAGGCGGATGACATAGGGAAGGCCGCTTTTTTCCTTTAGCTCCAATTCCTCAGGCGATAAATTGCGGCAGCGGCGGTCATAGCCTTGACGGCTGCTTCCCTGTTTGGCTGCAAGATCGCGCATCTCATCGAGCTCTTTCTCCGTGCAAAAGCATTTGTATGCCTTGCCCTGTTTAAGCAATTCATCAGCATATTCTTTATAGATGTCAAACCGTTCCGATTGGCGGTAAGGTCCGTATGGGCCTCCTTTATCCGGTCCTTCATCCCACTCAATGCCGCACCATTTCAATGCCGTATAGATGTTTTGTTCGTATTCGGGACGGCTGCGCGACCGGTCTGTGTCTTCAATGCGCAATATGAATTGTCCCTTATGATGCTTTGCAAAAATCAAATTGAATAGAGCCATATAGGCTGTTCCGACGTGGGGATCGCCCGTCGGAGACGGAGCAATGCGGACGCGGACAGGTTTATCGTTCATAGAATAAATTCCTTAAGTTAAATTTAAACTATTATCCCCTATTGATGGATAGATTTCAAGGTAGAAAAGAAATTGAAGGCATTTCGGATGTGATTAAAAGTTGTACTCTCCCAGACATTTCAGCTCTCTTGCTGAAAAATAAGAAAAACTTTAATTTGTACAATTATTAAACTAACTAAAATTTCACTTTTTTGAGCAAATCACCCTTTTAACCCAAAAATATGGATATGATATCCCATGAAAGCTGTTATTTACCGAGGTCCAGGCAAGGTTACCCTCGAAGAAAAACCAAAGCCTAAACTAGAAAAACCGACAGACTGTCTTGTGAAAATCATCAAGACCACCATCTGCGGCACCGATCTTCATATTCGCAACGGCGATGTTCCGACTGTCGATGTCGGACGCACGTTAGGTCATGAAGGCATTGGGATTGTGGAAGAAGCAGGTAGCGCGGTTTTGAATTTTAAACCGGGTGATAAGGTCCTCATTTCGTGCATCACTTCCTGTGGAAGGTGTTCCTATTGTAAAAATAGGATGTATTCCCACTGTGAATTAGGAGGATGGATTCTTGGCAACCGGATCGA
>JABDDC010000038.1 GCA_013287815.1 Chlamydiota bacterium | reverse complement strand
AATTATATTTTTATTATAATTAAGTTAGTGGTAATTTGTTTATTAATTAGTTTTTGAAAGTTACAGATGTTACAAAAGGGGTTAGTATGGGAATAAGCAATATTTCTCCTAATTTTTTTGGTAAACAAACAGGAACTAAAGCTGATGAAGTAGATATAAAAAAATGGAATGAGTTAGTTGAAAATAAAAAGAAATATATAACGATTTTTGAAGAGCAGATTGAAAATCCCGATTTTACACCAAAAGAAAATGCCCTCCTACGCGTGTCGATTTTGAAAATCCGAGCAAGAATGGATAATCTGAAAGATAAATCCAATAATTCCTCTAAGCTAATCAAGGAGACTGAGTTAGAAGAGCTGATTAATAAAGCAAAAAAAATTGTTTTTAAATTTCTAAAAAGTCGAACCAATGATGAAGATAAAATCCAAAAGTATATAACAACCGGCATGAGTGAAGCTGAGAAATACTTAAAACACCCTATAAAAAACAAGGTGGAAATTGAAAGACTCATTCCAGGAATACCCATTAATCACTCTCATAGTTTTAAGCTGGATCAACTCATCAACCGATTTAAAGAAAAAGTCTCGAAATCAAAAAGAGCTGTAGAGCTGCTTAAAAAAGAAAAAGCTGATTTAACAACTAAATTTTCGAAAAACATAAAAGTTTTCGTCAAAAAATCAAAAAACCCTGTTAAGGAAGAGGAAAGGCTTCGCAATTTGTTGAATAAACTCAAAGAAACAGCCACAATAAAATTAGCTGAAGGTGAGAAATATGATATCATTAATTCATTTGCCAATGAAAAATTATCACCTAAAGAAAGTGCTTTTTTAGCTCCTTTTGCTATCAACTTTGACGCTATTGATAAAAAGTTGAATCAGAAAGGATTTTTAGATGAATTGGCCGACGAAATGGTGAATGCGTTAGAAAAAGATTTCTTTTGGTTCTTCCCGAACGAATTCATTGGAACTAGCCGTACAATAAATGAAAAGTACACAGAGTTCAAGGATAAGATAAAAGATAAAATCAAAATCATATTAAATGAAACTTATACTCTATGAATTTTCAGTTAATATTAAAATTGCAAGTTAGAGAAAATATCAGCTGTTATGGACAAATATAGAGAGATATATCTTGTAAAATTTTCTCCGGTAGGCTTAGAAAAACTCAATGATGTGCAGCGTCATCCTGAAGAAAAAATGTTATATGAAAAAGAACAGCACAGCAAAGAAGAACAACAACGCAAGATTGAAGCTCAGCGAAAAGTCGCCTATTTAGAACAAGAGCTGTTGAAGGCAAAAGCAGCAGCTGGAAGGATTGAATAAGCTTATGAAGGGGACTCCGGCCCCCTTAGCTTGTCCAAAACGACCGTATTTGTTCCTTCATAGCGACTGAAAGGAGCTATGGAGGAGTGTGCGTTATTTAACCTAAAAACAACGATTCGAAGGGGGTTCCAGACGTAAGATTTTGGTTCATAACGCGTTGAGACGAAGGGGGGCATACCCAAACGGGTAAGCCCTCCCCCCTCGCCTCAACGCGTTCTGAATCAAAAGATTGCATCTGGCACCCCCTTCGAATCGCCGTTTCTAGGATTATGCAGGAAGCCGAAAAGGGAGAGTCCGCCGCCGGAATGGTTGATCAGAATATTTCCTTGAAGATCCTTGCCGATATTCTTAACGGCAGTCAGCAATTTGGCGGTGTAGATAGGATCTGTGAAAATCCCTTCCTGTTTTGCGAATGAGGAGATGTCTTTAAAAATATCATCGTTGATCTTGCCAAAATCTTCCTTGGGATAATAAAGAGTGAAATTTTGCGGGAATGGGATATCGGTCTGCAAAAACTTCTCCAATTCTTTATGGAAAAAGCTCAGTTGTGAGATGAAGTAATCCCGGTCTCCGGCAATTAAGACAACGTGGATATGGGTCCTCCTTTTCCATAGACTAAAGGCTAAAATGAGGGAGCTGGCCATGAGGCCTGTTCCTGCATCGATGAAAATATGATCGAAGGCAATCCCTTCGTTTTTTTCGTTTTGTAGAATATCTAAAGGTAATGTGAGAGCGCCTGGAAGAGACTCTTTGACTGAGCCTCCTTCTTTAATGATGAAAACCTTGCCTCGATTTTCAGCGGCATATTTAAGCGCTTCTTTTTCCACACCCTTCCACTCATTTTTTTGAAACCATCTGACTGTGTTGAAGTCGATAAAAAGAGAAAGCAAAAGGCTGTTGCCTTGCTGATGTCGCTTAGGATCGCCTCTTAAGAAGTATTTCGGTTTTAACTGATTTTCAATGAGCACTTGTGAAATGCCTAAGACGTTGTTAGAATTAAGGCTTCCGATGACAATGACTTCATCAAATTGTGAGGAAACCAAAAACGGGATGAGGGTGCGGTATTTACGTATTTTGGATCCGGAAATGCCAAAACCGAGCTCATCGTCTCTTTTTAGGTAATAAGTTGCATTAGGAGATGTAAAAGTCTTAAGTCGGTGTATGCGTGAATGGATGGGATAATCGGCTTGTGGAACAGCGTCTATTCTCTTTTGTAAATCAATATACATGTAGAAAATATATATAATGGTCAATTTTCCTGCAATCTTCTCAAGAAATAACCACCGTTTCCGTGGCTATGGTTGGCTATCGCCAGACGTTCTGCGCTATCGCTCCGAGCTCAAATCCCGACTTTTTTCCCGGTTCCTGTCATTTATGAAGAACTGAAAATCTCAATTTCAAAAAAATAAATTAGAAACTTATCTTTGAAAGGGCGGATGGAATCAAAACTACGCTGATCTGGGCAGCAATGGCAAGATAATTGGACACCTTTAACTCTTTATCCCAGTGTGAATTGTACATATGACCTTTAGCGACCAGGAGCATGAAACCATTACAAATACGAACAATGTTCAATATCTTACTATTCCCATCTTTTATTTTTTTTAAATCTTTACTATTCTTTTGATATGATTTATATGAGATAAATCCAGTTATAACCGGAAGCGCATACGTATAAATTCTAAAGGCTAATGTCTTATACATCGGCACAGTATAAGATTGGCAAAATTGATCGCAGGCTGCAGAGGTTAAAAAATAAGCAGCTGAACAGAAAAAACTAGCAGCAATGGTCTTTGTTTTCTCGCTTATTTTTTTTGTTGAACTCCTTGCAATGATATCGCTAAGGATTAACGAGGTGCTAGAGGCACCAAGCATTGTAAAACACAAACTCAAATTATTCATAGAAACTCCCCTTTTTATAAATTGGAAAAAGAATAACAATAATTGATTAATAGAACAACTAATAAAACTACTCAACATCAATAACTTAAAAAAAGATAAAAGTGGTCTTTGGGGTGCGCCTTTAGTTTTTGCTAATGACTCTTTTCCAATTTTTTTGGGCTAAATTATGCATATAGGAGAGTGGTTCAGCACGACTCTCGTTGCACATATTCCTGGTGAATGACGTAATGGTCACTATGGATATGGGAGCGATATCATACCATGTTGCAGGGACTGTAGAAATAACACCAAGATAAAAGAAAATATTACTCAGAGGTAATATCTGAGTAATGAGATTAAAAGATTTTTTCCATAAAGTATAAGATCCATAAATTGTTATCAGAGATATTGCCACATAAGTAAAGTTACTGTTCGCGATAGTAAAAATTTTCTTTAATAATCCGCACTTTGTTATTTTTGATCTTAAAATTTTAAGATCTTTATCATTAATACTCACATGCTTAGAAACATCAATAGGTTGGTGTTTAAAGGCTCTTGCAAATATTTGATTTAACAAATATTCGCTCTGAGTACAGAACAGATGTCGTAATGGCGCTAAAGGAGGATTTTCGTTAAGTATGGCTTGGGCGATAGCGTCAGCATCTTCCTGAGAGCCCTTCACCAGGACTTTATTTGTCATTTCGGCTTTGAGGATAGGTGTGGCATCTGAAGGCTTAAACCCTGCTTCAAAAGATGCATAAACCTGATCAATAAATTTAATATCTAGTGAATTCATGATAGATTACCCTTGGTTTTTTAATATGTGATGGGAAACGATCATCCATTCCATCAGTTTTTTACTTAGACCATCCCTCTCAATATCTTCTACCTTCAATTGATCGATGAATTCACGGCGTCTTTGAAGATCGAGATGGTCATTGACGACTTGTTCGAGGTTAGCCTGACCATTCAGAATGCGTTCAATCGTATTGTCAGGCAAGGCAATGACCTTTTTGAGCTTCTTGATTTTCTCAATTCTTTTAAATCTTTGAATGAAAACATCTTGAGATATAGGGATGTTGCTTCCAATGAGATCTTTCATGACATTGATAACGGTCTTGCCCAAAAGTTGTTCAGAGCAACTATTTTTAATCTGCCGGATTTTATTCTGAAGCTTTCTCGCCATCTCTTGAAGTTTCTTACATTCTTCTTCTGAAATTTCTTTTTTCGGAATTGCTTGCAGTCTTCTCAACTCCTTTATTGAAAAATCTTGAAGGGTATTTGCCACAAACTCTTTGGCCTGATCCAAAGCAAAGAGTTCATTTAGAAAGTCATTCCAATCATTTAATGAAGGAAGTTCGGAATTTTCTTTATGCAAGTGATGACACAGACTAAGAAGATGTTCGTTGTCTTCCGCAATTGAATGATCATAGGCATCAGGATGTGCGATGATCTGTTTGATTTGATTGATCTTTTCAGGTGAATCTATCCTGACAGCTTCTATGTTCCGGTCTTTACATTGTTCTTTGAGCCAGTCGATCACCTTGATACGCATTGAATTTGATCTTTGTATTTCTGCCTGAATAGTATCCAGGATATGTTTTACGTTGTATTCCGTGAAGAAGTTTTTAAGGCTATCATCCTTATTGATTGAATTACTTATATGTTCTACGATATTCTTCGTCCCGGGAATAGCCAGGAGTTCGCCTAGTGATGTCATGTAGTCGGGATAGATGTGTGTATTGTTGCCTATGGCCGCGATTTGCCGCTTGGCAACTTCCTTTCGTGATTTAGCCAATAATTCAATCAAATCGTCTTCTAGTGAACCGCTTATACTAGACTTGTCTTTTGCGAAGTAGTCGTGTATTTCCATGGAGTCGCCCATGAAACGAGAGCCGCAGTGCTTGCCGGCTATGGCAAGGTCGAGGGCGATTCTGAAGCGGTCTTCAAGAAGATTGCTGTATTCATTTCTGACTTCAGTATTGTAAGCGTTTCTATCAACTCCATGCGCTGTTTCGAAAGCGGCAATGCTTTGGTTTGATTGATGGATGGAGATGCGGACGGCATCTTCAATTTGCTGATAAAAAGCTAAAAGCCTGGGTGTATCGTAAAGAGGAGGTGTTCCAACGAAAGCGACTCTATTGTCGACTTTGTTGACAAAATTTTTTAATGCTTCTTTTAATTCTTGGCCGCTATATTCGACTACATCATTTGCCGTGGTTCCTTCCCTGCGACTCTCAGGAGGTATATAGTCTAAATTTTTTAAAGGGGGGTTAAATGTTAAATCTAATGGTTCTATGAAATCGATTTGATCAAAGATTCGGATCAGATCATTAACTTTGACATCTTCGGGTACATCGGAAGTATCCAAAGCAAGCTCATTAGTGCGAATATGCCTCATATCGATTTCATCGCTATAGCGTGAAAGAATCGCAAGGGGATCCATCGGATAGGCTTTTTCTTTAAATAACCGGAAAGATGTTGTAACAGTACACCACGCCATACAGCCCATCCAATAGAAGATCTTGTATGCCGTGACACATACGAGCATGATCAAAGTCCCTTCAGTTATCTGACCGTGGTTGAGAGTTTGAGTCCAGTAATTAACAATGACATGTTTAAATGATTTTGGACTATTTATTATGGTCAGATATACTGCTTGGCCAACTGATGTAAAGATCGCAATCGCTACTGTCATCGTTTTCCTAACAGTGCTATATAGATGATTAACAGGTGGTTTCTCATTAAATTCTGCAAAATCGACTACAAAAGGAGGGTTTTCAATAAACTGGATATGCATCTTATAAACTCTTTAAAATATTAAAAGTAAAGTTATTCTAACATTATTAGGTAATAAATTCAAATGAAAAGTTTTGAAATAGTTTAGGGGGAGAAGCTTACAACATAGTAATGCAGCACATTTTAAATTTGAGGTCGCTGCCGCATGGACATTTGGCATTGCGTTCAATATTTACAGAAATGGGGTTGTTGTATCCTTGCCAATATCCCATTTCTTTTAAAGAATCATTAACAGGGTGGAGATCCTCTTCTCGAACTAGCTGCTCAGTTGGCATTGAAAGACTTTTCTCGAAAAGATTAACATCCATCAAATCACTAAATATCCAGCCTGCATGGAATGCAGCCTTAATAGTGTCATATAATGGCTCTAACTTGCTATTCATCGTTATATTTGCAAGAGATGAAAAGAATGACGGATCTGCATTCATTTTGCCGCTAGCCACGATCTCTTGCATCCTTGTGATGAATAATTCTTTATCGATCATTTTTTGATATATCAAAGCTGTAAAACACATGCCGACAATAGCCCTGACAAAGCGATCTGCCTCCGGTTTTATTAGCAAGGCAATGAGAGGTTCTGAATTTCCATCATATATACTCGTTATGCTTTTTGAAATTGTTTCTGTCAGCATGTCTCCTATTAGCCTATCAATTGAATCTATTGGCAAATTCAAAAGCGCAATCACTAAAGGGTAGGCTTTTTTTTCTCTAAATTGACTGAGCAGTATAAGGGCATGGACATGTGCAACATAATAATCACCGGTGCGATCATGTCTTTGAATAACATTTTTAAGTATTTGAATTAAGTAAGGGGTGACTTCCTTGTGGTGAGCAACCAAAAATTCATAAGCTTTAACAGGGAGTACCCCTCTAAAAAAATGAATATCCTTTAATGCTTGTTGTAAAGACATCGCATCTGCTTCAGGAGTATTTAGTGACATACATTTCCCACTTTTTTACGAAAAGGGTAATTAATAATCACATTAAAGACAATCTAATTTCCTAAATAGTAGAACAATTTTTAATTACTCTTTGACCTGGATACGAATGGCTACCCCTTCAAAGTTAGTATTATAGGTGATTTATACAGTAAGATAAAGTTCCTGAAGACCAACGTCTATAAGAGCATCTATGGTTTTATTAATTGATTTATGTCTTAATCTTGCAGCTCTGGCGATCATACAATGTCTTTTGCTATCCGTCCTATAAGAAATTCGTCCTTTATAATGCGCTTTATCTATAGGCTCGGGAACTGGCTCTCCTTTTTCTTGATAAATCTCAACAGCGCAAGCAATAGCCTCTTTAATCCCTTCCATATTTTCTAACTTGCTCATATGTCAATGATATCATATCTGACATCACTTTGTCAACTTATCAAGCTGACTTTCTTGGCAAGGAATTCCTTTCTTTATGGTGTGTTTGGGTTGTTGTAGCCGATGCCGCCTCTACCGTTAGGATGGGCTTCACGGTAAGCTTGAGGTTCTGTTTCGCCACGGAGGTAGGCATTGCGGTCGTAGCGCCAGTTTTCTTTATAGTCCCAGTCGCCCATGTGTTCATTGCGTTTGAACATGGTATTTTGGGCGGGAGTATTTTCATCGGCATAGCCGCGCGAATTAGAGAAGGAAGAGTAGCCATTTTGGCTGGCATAGCCTGAGTAGGCGCTATCGCGATAATTATTATAGGGATAAGGGTCGTTTAGGTTGCTGTATTTGTACCTGCTGCCTCGATAACCATCTTGACCGGAATTATTCTGATTTTGGGAATAACTGTCATTGGTGGATGAATTATATCTGCTGGCTCTTGTATTGGTGTAGGGATAAGGATCGCTGTAGTATTCACCGGACGGCCGATTACTGTATTGAAATTCATTGTAATCTGCTGATAATGAAAGTGTTGAAAAAATTATTAAAGCGCAAAATTGATATTTCATGGTATTCTCCTTTTTTCGATGTTTCTAAATTCTAGCATCGCCAAAAACTTTTTATTGTCAAGCTTCAGTTAATCAGTTACAAGGGGGATATGAGCACAAAACCTTATTCTGAACATCCGGGAGTGGAGCTGCAACAAAAGCAGCAGCAGTCGATGACACAACGTTTGATTATGTCTGCCCATATGCAGCAGGCGATCAAGCTGTTGCAGCTGCCTGTCATGGAGCTGCAGTCATTCATTGAAGAGCAAGTGGTGCAAAATCCTTTGCTGGAAATCGATGATAAAGGGGATGAGTCTCCTGAAGAACTGATAGTCGAACAGGATCAGGAAGAAAAGGAACTGGAGATAAATGACAACGACCTGGCTATCCTAACCCGTCTGGAAGATGACATGCGCGATCTCTATGCGGGCAACGATGCCATGCCGATCAAGCGTTCGGCCGAAGAAGAGGAGCGCAAGAGCTACATAGAAAATTCAATTGTTGCGGTACCGACGCTTCATGAGGAGTTGATGCACACTGCGCATGAGTCTTTTACGAAAAAAGAAGAGATGGACATCGCAGAAATCTTGATTGGTTATATCGACCAGTTTGGATTTTTGAAAACACCCATAGAAGAAATATGTCTTCTACATAATCTCCCTCTTCCGGCAGTCAAGCAGGTCTTGCAAGAGATTCAAACGTTTGAGCCCTATGGCATCGGCGCCTCGTCGATTCAAGAATCATTGCTGCTGCAGCTGCGTGGATTGAAAAAGGAAAACACCCTTTCTTATCAGATTGTCCAGAACCACTACGATGACCTGTTGGAGAATCATATTCCGGAAATCCAAAAAAAGTTGAAATGCAGCTACGAAGAGATTCAAAAGGCCATCGATGATATCGCCAAACTAGACCTCCATCCTGGAAGCCATTTTTCTTCAACTGTGAAACAGACCATTGTGCCTGATGTGACCTTGCGTCTGGAAGAGGACAAACTGATCGTCGATGTTGACCGTGAATGGGCGCCATCCCTAAAGCTCAATACCACCTATCTGCACATGTTGAATGATCCGGAAGTTCCAAGCGAAACGAAACAGTTTATTAAGAGGAATCTCTTTTCAGCCCGCTGGTTGTTCAGAAATCTGCAGCAGAGATATTCGACTATCGAGCGGATTGCTCAGTCCCTGGCAGACAGGCAAAGGGAATTCTTCCTGAAGCCCGATGGACAGCTCAAGCCCTTGACCATGAAAACGGTGGCCGACGAGTTGAATATGCATGAATCGACCATCGCCAGGTCGGTCTCGCATAAGTACATAAACAGTCCGCGGGGAATCTTTCCGCTTAAATTCTTTTTCACCACCAAATATGTTTCTGATAGAGGAGACGACATCTCTTCACGTACAGTCAAGGATGCTATTTCTGAAATCCTTGCCAAGGAAGACAAGCAGCATCCCCTGTCTGATGAGAAAATCTCCGCTATACTTAAAGAGCGGGGAGTTCCTTGCGCGCGCCGTACTGTTGCCAAGCACAGGATTGCCCTACAGATTGGCAACACACAGCAGCGCCGCAAATTTCATTCTTAAAACTAGAAAAGACAATTTTAAACTACTTTATAGTAGATTAAATATTCGTTAAATTCTTACAATCATTTTCCGTACATTTTCCGTAAATCATAGAAAGAAAGGAGTTAAGATGAAAATAGTGGCTAAGTTATACTCCGGCGCTTTGAAATTTTGCGTAAAACGTAAAATTTCAATGCCCCGCAGTATAGCCTGCCTTATCTTCTTAATCCCTTTTTTCTTGCATGCCAGGGACCATGCTAATTTTGTCGTTTTTTCCCCTCCAAAGAGTGGCACGCACCTCATCGCCAAGGTCCTTGAGTTGATGCTGAAAAAAGAAGCGGTGATGTATTTAGGGAATGTCGGTGAACCCAAAGATGCGTTTAAAAAAGTTGAGTATGCCACAAAAGAGAACCGCTTTTTGATTGCCCACATGTATAATCCGGACACGATGAAATTGCTGATCAGCCGACGCTACAAAGTGATCTTTATGGTCAGGGATCCTCGTGACCTGATGGTTTCGGCTTTAAATTGGATCAGGGAAGGGCAATGGCCGCATATTCCTGCTATTCACATTGCCAATCCCAGTGAACAGCTAGATGAATTGATCACCGGAAGACGATTTGATTACCGTTTTTTTGATTGGGCTTTTGGCAATGATTTATCTATTTGTAGAGATCTATCTGCCTATGCTTATATCGCTCATTTTGAGAACCTGGTGGGTCCTGAAGGGGGTGGAGACAGAGAAAGTCAGATCAAGGAAATCATGGGCCTCGGCAAGGCTATTGGTTTCAAAATTACAAAAAAAAGAGCGGCTCAGATTGCCGACGAAGCTTTTGGGGGCACCGGCACCTTTCGCAATGGCCAAATCGGCAAATGGCAAGAGGTGTTTCAACCTGAGCATATCACTAGTTTTAAAAAACTGTACGGCCATTTTCTCATCAACCTTGGCTACGAAAAAAATATGGATTGGTAAAAATAAGAGAGAAGAAAAATGAGATTTTGTTGTTTATTTGTAATGGCATCTCTTTGTTTTACCTTTTGCTCCGGAAAAACGGATGCCATGGAATATTATAATCCCTTTTTAGAGGAGTTTAATCCTTCCTGGGATGTGCAGCACGACCCATTTGTTCTCCACGCCATTCCCAAATGCGGCATCCATTTTATTCAAAGAACCCTCCAGCTCATGATACCCAAGCACATTTTAGCTGCAGGTGCATGTGTCTCTAGAGAAAAATTGGCATCTCTTGATAACGACCAAATGATAATAAGGCTTTATTCGCCGTACGATCCGGAATGCATGCAAATGATGCAAGACACTGAGCATAAAATAGTCTCAATGGTCCGCGATCCGCGCGATGCTTTGATTTCTCACCTGTTTTATATGCGATCTTTTCCAGCCAATTTAACACAAAGGGACTTCTTTTTTGTAAGTCAAGAATTTAATAGCCTGCCAATAGACGAACAAATCCATGCCCTAATTGTGGGAAATGTTCATTCACAATCATATGTGAATTATTATAACGAACGTCTTGGGTGGGCACTTTCCGGAAATTGCCTGATTATCAAATATGAAGATCTGGTAGGCAATGCCGGAGGAGGAAATAATTCCTGCCGCTTCATGGCTTTAAAAAAATTAGCTGATTATATCAATATGCATCTGTCCCGTGACCACTTTGAATTTATTCAGAAAAATATGTATGCGGTGATCCAATATAATACAGAAGGAGGAATTGATAAGGGGACAGAACGAAGTGATTTTCATAGAGCCTCAATCGGAAATTGGAAAACCTTCCTAAAAGAAGAGCATAAAGTCCTCCTTAAACAAAAAATAGGACAGGTATTGATTGATTTGGGTTACGAACAAAATCTAGACTGGTGAAAGAGGGCTGGGCAGCCAAATTCAACTTATACTGCGGGGCGTTGATTTAGCTCTGACAGACTTCTGAGATTGATGGTTCTGAATTTCCTATCTTTTCTTTTAAATTTTATACGTGAAAATTAATAAATGTCATTTTCGCGTAAATTTATAGCATCGCTAAAAATTACGTGAAATGCATATTAAGATAATTTCGCGTAAGGAGTAAAAATGCAACATGATTTGTTTGTACTGAGATTCGGAGTAGGTACTTATCGTCATTATAACCGCGGAGCCGCAGAGATCGCTGAGCAAACGCAGAGAGTTTTTTCTACGATCAAAATCTCTCTGCGCTTGCTCAGCGATCTCTGCGGCTCCGCGGTAAAATCTTCTATACAACTTTCTAGCCAACCCTTACTAGAGCCACTTTCCTATACCCAAACGGTATCTCTGACATCTCGTTCCTACTCCGAATCTCAGGTTTGTAGGAAGAAAACGTGAATTAGAAGGGCTTGAGTCTCTTTTGGCAAAGAAGAGTGCTAGTCTATAGGTCTCCGTTCAGAAGAAGTCGTTTATGACAATCCGTTCTTTCAAAAAAGAAGCGCTCGGAGGCAAGGCTGTCAGATCGATTATCTTATTCAAACTCGTTATTTTTTTCTCTTCATCTTGGGGATTGCGGCAAGGAGGGTTCTGGTGTACTCGTTCTGAGGATTTTGAAAGAGCTCTTCGGTAGGGCGGTATTCGACAATCTTGCCGTAATAGAGGACAGCCACCTGATCCGCCAAGTGGCGAATGACAGCCAGGTCGTGCGAAATAAATAGATAACTTAAATTGAGGGTTTCCTTGAGCTCATGCAATAAATTGAGAATCTGCGCCTGGATGGAGACGTCGAGCGAAGAGACAGCTTCGTCGCAGATGATCAGTTTCGGATTGAGCGAGATGGCCCTGCCGATGCAGATGCGCTGCTGCTGGCCTCCTGAGAACTCGTGTGGATATCTGTTCATCACATCGGGGGAGAGGCCGATTTTGTGCAGTACCTCAGCAACCCGTTCCCCTTGCTCTTCGTATGAAGAGACAAGCTGGTGAAAGATAAGCGCTTCACCGATATTTTCACGGATAGTTTTACGTGGATTTAGCGATGCGTAAGGATCCTGGAAGACCATCTGGATATCTTTACGGACTGACTTCAGTTCCTTGCGTGACATGGCAGTCAGCGATTTTCCCATGAAGGAGATCGATCCCGCAGTTGGTTCGATCAGGCGGATGGCTGTTCTGGCGGCGGTGCTTTTTCCGCAGCCCGATTCCCCCACCATCCCCAAAACATGGCCTTGAGGGATGTTGAAGTCGATGCCATCGACTGCTTTTATCACACCGATTTCTTTTCTGAAGAGTCCTTTATAAATTGGAAAGTATTTTTTAAGCCCTTTGACTTCTAGCAGAGGTTCTGTCATAACGTTTCCTTCACTTTATTCAGCCTTGTAAGATTTAGTTCGCTTTCTTCGGTTCCGTCATAGAGAACGCATTTGGCGGTATGATTTTGCTGTTCTAGAATGATAAAATCAGGAATGACCTCTTTTTTGCATTTCTCCATCACATAAGGGCAGCGCGGATGGAAGCGGCACCCCGATGGCATATGTTGAAATGTAGGAACTTGCCCAGGGATAGGCTGCAGCTTGCCTCGCTGTTGCTGCAGCGAAGGCCTTGATTGGAATAGTCCTACCGTATAGGGGTGGGCACATTCGAAAAAGATATCATCGGCATTTCCCTTTTCAACACCCTGCGCCGTATACATGACGATGACGTCGTCGGCCATTTCCGATACGACTCCCATGTCATGGGTGATAAGGAGGAGGGCCATGCCGCTCTTTTCTTGCAATTCCCTGATCAGCTTCAAGACTTGCGCCTGGACGGTCACATCGAGGGCTGTTGTAGGCTCGTCGGCAATCAGCACATCGGGTTCGCACATCAACGCCATGGCAATCATCACTCGCTGCTTCAGGCCTCCGGACAATTGGTGAGGGTAGTCGTTAAGCCGCTGTTTGGCATTTGTGATGCCGACATTTGTTAATACTTCTGCAGCCTTATTCAGAGCATCAGTTCCATATAAATCCAAATGAAGCTCAGCCACCTCAACGAGCTGGTTGCCGATGGTGTAGACCGGATTAAGGGAACTCATAGGGTCCTGGAAGATCATGGCGATTTTGGCGCCGCGGATCTTCCTCATCTCCTTTTCGGACAAGGCAAGCAGGTTTGTACCTTGATAGATCACCTCACCTTCGGGTGGAAGCGCTGGAGGATTGGGCAGGATGCGCATCAGTGACAAGGCTGTCATCGACTTGCCGCAACCCGACTCACCAACTAAGGCGAGCGTTTTACCGTGGAACAAATCGAAGTTCAAATTGTCGACTACGGTCCAGATGTCATTGCCGATTTTTAATCGTGTTTTGAGATTTCTGACTTTTAGTATGGGTTCCATTACTGTCCATGTTCAATGTGGTTCTAGTTTTGTTGATGGACCCAATCGCCGTTTCCAGGAGATTATTCGTAATTGGAATAACTTTCAACCTGGAAATGGCGATTGGAAAGACATTTCTCTTGCTTTCACACATTGAAATGTGTATAATGATGTGTAAAAGGAGGTAGATTTTGTTATTTGTGCTGCTGCAGAACGCTTTCAATTAAGCATTTTTACTCTAGATGCCGATTTTCAAAATTACGCAAAACATCTTCCAATCCGCCTATTCCGGGCATGAATCTACCAGTCCCTTACTGTCTTTGCTGATTGATCAAGTTGTAGAGTTGGCAGCCGGTGGCGGCGGTGACACCAACGTCTCTCAGCCAGGCGGACATGCCATAACCCCAGCGCGTGCGGCTGCTATAGGTATAGAAGATGTCAAGCGGCATTGAGAAGAACACCCCTTTGTCGTGGTAGATATTTCCGTTGATCTTGTCATGGCCATTTGTATAGGTGTACCAGAAACGTGTCCCTCCGGCGAGCCTGCGCAACCTCTAATTTCCTAATACTATAAGGTGGGTCTTCCTAAACACAGGAGGAACCAAATGTCAGACACAATCCATGAAGAACTCTCAAAACTAGCTTCAGAATTTACAGCCCTACGCCAATCAGGAAGAAACAAATATCCTGATGACCTATGGAAGGCAGCAACTGAAATTGCAAACAGACTTCCGCTTTCAGAAGTATGTCGAGCAATAAAAGTTCAGCCAGCTCATCTTCGTAAAAAAATATCAGCTTTTATATCTAAGGATGCCAAAGAGTCTTTAACGTTTCTGGAAATCCCTCAAACGATAAATGACGCACCCAAATCAATATCCTTTAACATTGAGACTTCATGTGGACATAAATTGAAGATCGATGGTGCAACAACTTCGCATCTTTTACCTGTCATTGATGCATTTCTTAAGGGAGGGATTTCATGCTTCAAGTAACGCCTCAGATGCGAATTCTTGTTTGTATGCAACCGATTGACTTTCGTAAAGGCATTGATGGAATAGCGGCCGTGTGCCGTAACCATCTGCAGCATGATCCACATGCAGGCACCCTATTTCTCTTTCGCAATCGGGCTAAATGTACTATTCGCATCCTCAGCTATGATGGCCAGGGATTCTGGTTATGCACGAAACGCCTCTCAAAAGGGAAATTTAAATGGTGGCCAGAATGTTCATCGGATTGCACTTTCATTAATTCATGGAAACTTCAAACGTTGCTGGGTAATGGCAATCCATCCATGGCTTCTTTTGATGAAGATTGGCGAAAAATCAGTCATTAGTGATTCATCTTCTTAAACTTGCGTTTTTTTTTACAAAAACGCTTTTTTTTATTGACAACTTGGTTTCAATTATGATATATGAAACCAATAAATTTTTTAAGAAAAGGAGGAATTATGCTAAGCAAGATCAAAGCACTAGAAAAAAAACGTCTAAACTTATGCTCGGAGCTTCTTTCAATAAAGAAGATGGTTTGGGGATCATTTTGTTTAATTTACGTGAAGTGTGGGAATAAGAACTGTCAATGTGCAACCGGCAAGCTACACCCACATCAACGCATGTCATGGCGGGAGAATGGGAAAGCCATATCAAGAGCTGTACCAAAGGAAGAGCATGAATGGATTGAAGAAATG
>JABDDC010000037.1 GCA_013287815.1 Chlamydiota bacterium | reverse complement strand
TGATTCTTTTGGCTTAGAGATTTTAAGCATGGGATTTTCTTCGAGCCATTCCCATTCTTTTATAGCAACAGAAAGAACCTTAGAAAATGCAGCTAAATACCTATTCACTGTTGAAGAACTACGTACCGATTTTTTTGAGGTTGTTTCAGATAATAACTTATCGCGAACGGCGGTGATATGGGGAGGTGATAATTCAGATAGAAAAAGATGGCCAATCTCATCCTTCCAACGATTTAACAGCTGAACTTTTTTTTGGTAATAAATGGGATGCTTTGGTATCGAAGTAGCTGCAAATCTATCAATCAGTTCAGCAACGGTGTGCTTTCTTGAAGCCGACTGATTTTTAAAGCGTCCGTCGCGTATTGCGGCTTCAGTATCTTGAATCCATTGTTTAGCTATCGTTTTTGTCCTGCAAACACGCCGTTGAGGTGGAAACCCTCTTAATCGGACTTCAGCATGATAACTGTGACCACCATTTTTTATTGGAAGCTCTCTGATACTACCCACAACAACACCTCATCAAGTAAAATATTTTATAACAGAAGGGAACATTTGAGAACAGTGGATTTACAATCCGCTGTAATTGATAAACAAACCATTTACACACAATGGTATGAACATTAGATAAACAAAGATTTACGCACTTTTTACGCACTTGAAAAAAAACTTGATAAATTTCCGCAGAAAAAAACAAGGGGATAGATGTAGATAAAAAAGGATTTGATAAAGGAAATGAAGACAAGTGGATTTGCGCTGGTTGATTCCAGTCTAATCCAGTAGAGTGCGTAAGAATTGCGTAAAAGCAAGGTTGCGTAACACTTGCGTAATAGCAAAAAAGCTGCTGTGGAGGTATTGTGGAAAAAGTGGGGCAAGCTGGACTTGAACCAGCGACCAGCGGGTTATGAGGGAGCCGGTCCGTCACATCATTCGATACCATCCAACCGCTTTGAACACGATGTTAGTGGGTTATCGCTTTAAATGCTATTGGATTTTATCGGATTTTGTTGGCGCAATATGGAAATCATTGCACCGCCATTGCACCGCTTACAAAAACATAAAATGGATGATAGTTAACTGTAGAATGAATGAGGCTGAGCCTGAGATCCTCCTAAGAAAAAAAGCAGGATCTCAATACAGCAATCAACTGAATCAGCTGGATATTTTCAGATCTATTACCTTGTTTCAAAAATGCAAACATTTAATTATGATTCACTTATGATCGTTTTTTATTGCATTGAATTTGCAATTGTATTAAGCTTTGCAAGGATAAACCTTTAATCAACAACCAAGGAGTGTATATGTTGAAAAGTTTTATCCAAAAAATCTTCGTTATCGTCATTCTGACGACTTCACTGTCCTCGCATGCCTTTGCAGCGATAGACTATCAAGTGGAGAATCAGCCGCAAGTCATTGAAACAGTAGTTCAGTTCCAACAGAAAGGAATTTTGAAGCAGAAAGACAATGGATACCTCTATGTCGAAGTATCCAAAGATTTTATTGCTGAGGCTCTTCCATTGATTGAAGCGCAAGGTAAAATTGTACCTCCCCGACATTATACAAGTAAAAAAGGGATTGGTGCTCATATTAGCGTTATGTATGAGAACGAACAGATCTTGAATGAAATTTGGGAAATTAAGGAGCTTGGTCAAGAGTTCACCTTTACTGTCATGGAACTTCGGACAGTTAAACTGAATAAAGACAACAAAGTGAAAAAACTTTGGCTGTTAGCAGTAACTGCTCCCGAATTGGAGAAGCTTCGAGAAAGTTATGGCCTTTCATCCAAGCTTAAAGGTCATGATTTCCATATCACAATAGGTACACAAATCCCCGGCAAACCTCAAGTCAAAGAGGTAATCATTCATGATGAAGCCGAAGAATTTAGAGAAGCGGCTTAATATTAACCATCGATAAGGCGTATCAACGCCTTATCGTCTATAAGAAAAAGGTGTATTTTTCATGAAAATATCTGATTTGTTTTTTTTGCTTAACCTTGTAATTACCTGTTTTATTGTTTCTCCTTCTTTTGCTGAGAGTACTAAAGAAGAGATAGCTTGTCAGTTGGATCAAATGGGCTATGACGTCTTACGTGTAAGCAACAGTGGAGACAACGCCCTTCATTTAGCTACTAAAAAGCTCAATCTAGACGCCATCAAGCTTCTAATTGAGTATGGAATTAGTTTTTCTCGAACAAATAAAGCTGGAGACACCCCTCTGCACATCGCCTCTTCCAAAGGTCATTTAGAAATTTGCCAATACTTGGTCGATATAGGTGCTGATATCAACCTTGAGAATGCTTTAGGGCAAACTCCTTACCATAAAGCTTTAAAAAAACCATTTCCGGGGCTTATCTCATTTTTCGAAGCTAAAGGCTACTGTCCTAAAGATCCGTTTACGGACTATCTTATAGCCCACGATTTAAATCCCGATTTTGTAGACAGCGGCAACAATCAACTTATTCACCGCCTTGCTAAAAGCAAAAATCTGGAACTAGCGCGTAAAACCTTAGAGAGCGGTTTTAGCCCGAACATCATCAATAAAAAAGGAGAGAGTCCGTTGACTCTTGCTTTAAAAAATCAGGATTTGGAGATGGTTCAGCTCTTAGTGGAATATAAAGCCATCTTCAATAGAGCTGATGTCGTCCTGGTAATTAAAAAAGGTTGGATTGAAGGATTAAGATTTATTTTTACAATCCTTTCAAAAGAACATGTAGCTCAACTATTAAATTGGCCTAATGAAAACGGAATAGCCCCCATCCATTATGCTTGTCTAGTAGGTGATTTGGAAGTTTTAAGCTTCCTCATTGAATGTGGCGCCGATGTAAATTTACTAACGAAGTCTGAATATCATTATGGGCCGCGTGATCCAGTCAGATGGAACAATAACGATCGGGATGCCTGGGGTGAGTTTGGAAATCCGAGTGACCTTGACCGGTATCGAGTAGAATCAGGCTATATACACCCTGTCGCCTCTCCCTTAGCAATTGTCATGTGTTTTCATTCAGGTGAAGCTGATTTATTAAAATTGTTAATAGATATGGGCGCACAATATGTTTTCCACTATTCAATTCAAGACCAACAACTGGCAGATTATCTTAAATGAATATCTATTTATGATACCGACCAATTTGAAAAACTTTCTGCGGACGCAATAATGAGTCCCTTCGTCGTTGTAGTATTGACAGCGGATATCTTTTGAATATGCAAGGCCTTCATCACCTCAAGGACTTGAATGCAGTTAGGTACATCAACATGGGAATAAGGATTATTCAGGTCACCATCAGATTTATCTAAAGCCCCGCGGATATAATTCCGAAGTCCTTTTCTGGTGATCATATTATCTTCAGTAACCAGGGGACGAACGCTATTATAAAAGAGACGACCAATTCCAACGATAGTAACATCCGGAGACTTGATCATTGCTTTAACGTCGCGAGTTGCTTTTCTGGCAAGGCTGCGAGCAAATTTTCCGGTTTCCTTATAATCTTCAGGACTCATGGGATTAGGCGTCAAAATCTCTTCAGGATTTTTCTTTTGGATATTATCGATAATATGATTTTTGAAAGGAACAGATCCCATTCCTCCCATAAATACTTTATATTCTCCTTCTTCCCCTTTCATAGTTATCTGAAAGCTGCCTGTTCCGATATCCCAAACAATCGTTTTATCCGGATTTCCCTTATTGACTGCTAATGCGCTATTGTATGCAATAATCCCTTCTTGCTCTTGTGAAATCACTTTAAGAGGAATTCCCGTTACAACATTAACATTTTTGGCGAACTCGGCCCCATTATCTGCTTTTCTGAATGCCTCTGTTGCAATTGCAGTAATAGAGTTAACTTGATGAAGATGCAATAGATCCTTGATTTCTTTAAAGGTATTTATACCATGTGCTTGAATCATCTCGTCGAAAGTACCATTGGCTGAATTTTCTAAAGAGGCTTGATAAGCTACAGAAAATGATTTATCAAATACAACATTTATGATTTCATTTGTTTCTACATTTACATCGGCAATGAAAACTTTGGTTCCACCCGAACCCACATCGATTGCAGCTCTCCGTTCAATTTTCTTCTCGCCTTGTGCTATGCTTAGTGGTTTTGGTGCAATACTTTCATCGGGGTAGTTTTTTCGCCACTTCTTATTTAACAGTTCAAGCTGTGGTAACAATTGGTAACTTCTGATGAAAGCTAAGCCTAAATTTGAAATCGTTTCGATATAGCGTTCGGCCCTGAATTCTTTGTAAGAAATACCTAGATCTAAAATAATTTGAAAAGCTTTTGAAGCAATGTTCAACTCTAATCCTGCCGGATGAATTATAGCAACAACACGTAAGCCATGCGTCATAGACTTATAGAATTCTAACCCTGCTTGGTTATATTCCTTGTTTTTAAGCTTGGTGATTGTGCTATATAATGAAGAGCAAGTGTCTGATCCGCTAGAAATAATCATCCCTAGTCGATAATTCACTAAACCAGCCACAACAAAAGCAACACTGATTACTGCTTGGGTAGCTTTCATTCCCGACTCTTTTGTAAAGCCATTTTCATTGTAGCTCTTGGTTAACGATCCGATGTCAGTGTAAGCTTTTTGAGCTGTTGATACGACTTGAATGCCTTGGCTCATTAACGTAGAGCACTGATTAAAGGGTCCGTAGAAATTAAAAAAAGGTAAGCTTGCGCGAAATAATCGATTTGCAAGATTTTCTGGATTATTAGTAGCCTCAGAAAGTTTGGTATAGATTTGATTTAAAGAAGAGATTAAATTTACTTTCATTAGTAATTACCTTTTTATTATTTTTATAAGCAATAGTACCATACTTTACTATATAAGTAAATGTTTTTTTCATTTAGATTTATAATTATATAAAATAAATGGAATATTTAATTTATTGTAATATTATTACGAACCAAATTTTTCTACGTCTTCTTAAGTGTTTTTACGAAACGAAGCCAAATCCAAAGGGATCTTCCTTCCTCTGTTCAGCAGCATGCCTGATGGTCTGAATGTCTCGAAGTTCCTTGAGAGATCGATAAAAGTGTCTTTCAATCGTGGTCTCGTAGTGAGAAATATTTTGGATCTTTTTTGCGTCACAGCCACCAAAGAAACTATCGAGAGTTTTTTGGTTCCAATTACTCGATAGACCTCCTTGCAGAAATATTGCTTCAGCTTGCACAGCTCTTCGAAGACGCCAGGCATAATTGACGATTTTTTCAACTAAAAGTGTTTCCATTGCACTTTTGGGTTGCAAGTCATCAAAAATAGCTTCACGAAAACATTCATATGCATCGGAAGCTTCCCCTTCGACAATAAGTGCTTTTGAAAGGGGACCATGTTTAATTGCGTTTTGGCTAGATTGCTCTTTGCCTTCAGGAGTTTTAGATCCTGTTGACTTTTGGGCATTGTTTTGATTGGCAAGTATTTGCTTTTCACTAGTCATGATAAATTTTCCTTCTTTGTGAGCTGCATAAACTGCATAAAGTAGTTTATTCAGTTTGTACGCTCTTGTTTTTACGCTAAAATTTTAAGTGCATTAGGATGCACCACCCAGAATTCTCCTGGCTTACCTGTATGGCCTTGTATTTTTTCAAGAGCGACCCAACTAGAATCGCGCAACAACTCTAAAGCAGTTTTAACACGTTGAGGATCTTTTAGACCTCCCAAGCCAGGGCGATAAATATCTTGCGATTTGAATCTCGCAGACAATCGCTTATTTTTGATTAGCTCTAGGATACGACGTGCATCTATGACCTCTAGACTTTCAATACTATCATAGCATCTGTGAGCATGTTCTTGATAATAGTACCTCAGTGTTTCAGCAGCCTGAAAAGTTATTAC
The DNA here is from genome assembly GCA_013287815.1 of Chlamydiota bacterium. Taxonomy (GTDB): domain Bacteria; phylum Chlamydiota; class Chlamydiia; order Chlamydiales; family Parachlamydiaceae; genus JABDDC01. Next base: position 11,878 of record JABDDC010000037.1, on the reverse strand, counting down.
AGAAATTGTATCAGAGCTATGCCCTGAACTAGCTTCCAGTAGTCGGTGTAGTACAATGCAAAGGGTGGCTAGCAACTTAGGTTGCTTACCCAAATGACTTTCCCAATAGATGGGATGATGGCCTGATCGGCAATCATTTTCTAGCGAAGTCTGCCATCGATCGAAAAGTAATTGTGCCTCCTCGTCGAAGTGAAGATCCCGTGCCGAATTGTTGAGTGCTTGCTGATCAATGCTTACAAAAATTTGCTGTATCTTGGTTTCAAGTTCCGAAGGTATTAATTCCTTGCAAATCTCATATGGTTGAGTAATGTCCGGAAATGTCACCATTTGGAAGCGTTGCATAAAACCATCAGCTCCACTACCGTACGATTGTGCCTGACGTAGATAAGTCGCTAAGGCTGTCGGTGGAATGCATCCAATCCAGGTAAGAGTCAGAGGGATTTGAAAACCCCCATTTCGCGTCATGCGATCTTCGTTGTAGAACTCTATACCAGACCAGCATTGCATCATGAAGGAGCGATCCCCTTCACTACCAATTTTGTCCAGTTTTTCAAGCTGTCCTTTTAATTCATCATTGCGAAGAATAATTCCCCGTGGATTGGATCCCATTAAATCCCGTAATTTTGGAGTAGTGCAATCGTCAGTAGTATAGCGCCTCATACGCGGTTCTTCTTCCTCAAAATCCTCCTCATTCTCTTTTGCTTCTTTTTTACGTCGGCGATGTTCCTTTAGTGCTAGCTTGTGTTCATGAAGCGCTGTTTGCTCAAGTGCAGCAATCATCCTACTGATTCGGCGGTATGTTGGACTTTTTTTAGATGAAGGATTCCCAATCAATACAGCCCAAATATTGGCCGCTTCTATCCAGTCTTGTCCATGACGCATGCTCAAACATGTTGACCTTCCAATAATGCCTGCCAAGAGGGTCAGAAAGACAGTTCCGGCAAAGTCAGTCGGTAGACTAAATTGTTTAGAACAAATCTGCAAATAGTGTGAAACATCTATAGGTAAGACTTCCACCGGAAAAGGAGGAACAACGTGAAGAGAAATGTGAAAAGGGCGTGGTTCGTCCTCAAATAGACAAAACATTGGATCAAAGCAAATTTCCGGACATTCCTCAATCGGTTTTGCGATTTGTTTAATGACAGCAGAAAGACTATTCTTCACATTTTCACAAAATTCTTGTGGTAGATCTTGAAATCCATCCCACTTATATCCTACTAAAGGCTTTTGCTGTATCCAATCAACAAGATCTCCGCCTGGAATATCAGGAGTCAAATTGCAAACATGAATGTTTGCATCCGGTTGGATTTTCATCAACTCAACCGCTACTTTAAGACAAAATTCAATCCCTGCTTTATCATTGTCACGAAGGATAAGAAATTGCTTGAAATGCCTAAGTGGTGTAAGATCTGATTTATCCACATTGGATGCGCCCAATACCATAGCAAGTGAAGGCCATCTTAATTGTTGTAATACCTTAGCGCACTTCTCTCCTTCGCAAATGACAGGTCCGTCAAAAGGAGAGATGTGCTTCAAGGTTCTCAATCCGAAAAGAGGATAAGGCGCTTTAGGCATTCCCTCTTTCCACTCCGAGTTTTCCCAGTGAAATTGTCGATATGTCTTTTCACCTCTATAATCATAGCGAGCAACCAACATGATAGGCCGTTCATGTTCCTCATAAATCCAGTTTGTGATGTAGCCTGGATGATATTCTTTAATCTTTATAAAACTCTTAGTATCTATCATGACAGCCCCCAGTCATTAGATAGCTTGCGAAGTGTGTCTACGAAATCCAGACCATCTCGTTTTTGAATAAAGGCAATAATATCACTACCACAGGCGCCACATGACCAGCATCGAAAAGCACCAGATGCAACATTGACTTTAAATGATCCTTGCTTCTTGTCCTCATGAAAAGGACATAACCCTGCAGTCACCCATTCCCTGGATCGATAACCGAACTGACAAAGGTTTTGTTCGCGCAGGTAAAAGTTATGTGGATTAATCGCATCCTTAATGGAGGACGCATTCAATTTGTAACCTTGAGATCTCATAAGTGACCTCCACGACTTGATTGGGACTCAATCCAATCGTCGAAAAGATCTCTTCTAAGGTATAGACGCTTGCCTATTTTTCTTATTGCGGTCTGCAACCCATTTTTATGTCGCATCATTAGAAAATGACGCATTTGCCCCATCGTAAAGGGATAATCATCACTTTCAGCAATATCCTTGATTGAAACATATTCATTATGATCCATTGAACCTCCCATATGTTGAGTTCAGTTCAATGATACAATAGTTTTGTTAGAATCGAGGGATGACCGTATTTTTCTCTAGTGTTCAAGAATGAAAAATGAGTATTGACACTGTATTTTTTAAGATGACTGTTTTTTTAAGAGTTTACGAGGACGTCCTCTTTTTTTAGGATAGATTTTTGAAAGCCAGGATTCTTTGATTGTCCGCTTTGTATAAGTCACTTGTTTACCGTTGATATTTTTGAATGTTCTTCGCACCCATTCCATGTGGGGGTGATTATAAATATCTTCTGGTGTCATTTTCCTTTTTGATTCTTCTATCACCTTGCCAGCATGCTGTAAATACAATGCTCTGTGATAGTTTCTATGCCATTTTGGTTCCTTTCGCACAGCTACGTTGATTGGTTGAAATTCTATATAGATTTCGACTAAATACAGCGGCAATTCATTAAAAAATTTCTTTTTTACAGGGATGGAATTCATAGCTATCCACTTAATAAATTTCCAAGGAGATAGGGTCAAGCGTTTATCGATTGAATGAAATTCAATTAACGAGAAGTCCTTCTTCAGTCTATTCATAAACCGTTCATAAATTTTGTTGGCGGCTTTTAGCTTTTCAAAATCTTTAAGAATAACATCCTGATTTTTCCGAAAATCCTCAAAAGAAAGATTTTGTATATCTTCACGAAGTAACTGCTCGTATTTTTCTGGCGTGATACCTATCATCAATGCCGAAAATTCATCGATCGTCCAAAGTGTTTTTTCGAAATAAGATTTGTATATTTGATCTTCTGTCTTGTGCCCCATAATAAGATCATAAAATGTACTTTTATCTTTCTGCTCTTTTAAAGTTTGAATGCTAGAATCTGACATATATTTATCCTTTACAGATTATTGTTGAGCACCTAATTACGAGAGAGAGTATATTTCATAGATATTTATAAAATGTATCTGCATATGCTTAGGGATATTAAATTAATCGCCGTTAGAGTCCCCTGATTTATTTTCTAAACGTTGACGAGCGTGTTCGATGGCTTTATGCAATTTTTCACGTAGAAGATCTTTGGATGGGAGCGCTGTAAGATATTCGGCAACATGGATTCCTGAACGATCCAACTCCAGTAATTCGATTCGTTCACTCTTTTTTCCAGCACAAAGGATGAGTCCCATTGGCGGCTCTTCTCCGACCCCTCGCTCATGCTTATCCAGCCAACGAAGATAAAGCTCCATTTGGCCCTTATATTCGGGTTTGAAGTCATCTATTTTGAGCTCAATGGCGATTAGTCGCATTAGTTTCCTATGAAAAAATAACAAGTCCAGGTGAAAGTCTTCATCGTCTACAATGATTCGTTTTTGCCTGGCAACAAAGCAAAAACCCACGCCCAACTCAAGCAGAAACTGCTCTAATTCTCGCATGATTGCATCCTCCAGGTCCTTTTCCATATATCGATCATTCAAATTCAAAAATTCCAAAACGTAAGGATCGCGAAAAACAAGGCTTGGTGTCAGCAGGTCCTTTTTACGCAACATCTCCAATTCGGCCTGCGCCACTAATTCCGGTTTTTTTGACAGAGCTGTTCGCTCATAAAGCATGGAATCGATTTTCTTTCGCAAAGTTTTGACATTCCACTTTTCTATGCGACACATCTCAGCGTAAAAATCGCGTTTTAGTGGGTCTTTAAGTGGAATAAGAGCGATAAAATGTGTCCAAGACAATTGTCGTATCAACGATACGACAATTTGTTCATCGGGGAAAACCTCGGCAAATTGAATCATTCGACGTATATTCTTCTCAGAAAATCCACTTCCGAAGTCTAATGCTAATTGTTGCGACACTGTCGCGACAATTTCCTTGCCATAATCTGCACGCTTCTCTTGCAATATCTCAGAACGAATTCTATAGCCAATCTTCCAATTAAGTGCTGTAAGGCTTGAATTAATCGCAATGGCTACAGTTTGATGGGCCTTTTCGATCATTATACGAAGATCGTGAACCAAATCTCCTTTAGGAGCGGCTGGTTTCGTGGCTTTTTGCTTTTGCAGGCTACGTTTTTTTGTCATATTGAAACTCCTTGAAGAATTTGTTCGGAGATATTTTTGCTAAATTTTTTTGTGACTTGAGCATCGAGGTGGGTATAGCGCTGGAGCATGTTCAGGGTACGATGCCCCATGGCGGTTGCCAGTTCGAGATTGGAGGCTCCTTGGCGTGCGGCAAGGGTACAAAAGGTGTGGCGCATGTCGTGTACCCTGCAATTATCAATCTGCGCTCTTTTCAAAGCCTCTTGCCAGGCTTTTTTGAGATCAACGCGGCCAAATGCTGTCCGGCTAGCAAAGACAAGAGGTTTGGCTGGGTGACGCTTTTGAAAAAGGGTTTTCAATTCCTCAATGACAGAATCAGCCAAAGAAATACTCCTGGGTCTTCCATTTTTGGTCTCTTTAAGGTGTGCAAGCTTGTTGTCAAAATCAATATAGCGCCATTCCAATCCTAAAATTTCTCCTTGCCGTGCCCCTGTTGTCAGGCTCATGAGGATAAAAGAGTAGAGATAAGGTGATTTACTTCGACGAGCGGTTATCAATAAGCGTGAAATCTCTTCTTCGGAGAGCACCCTGTCCCGTCCAGGATTTTCCTTTAATTTGGTCAGTCTGAAGCAGGGATTTTCATCGATCCATTGCAGACGGACAGAATGGCTAAAAAGCGCTGAGAGACTGGCAATATATCTATTGACCGTCGCTGGGGATCTCTTAAGATTTTTATTGGTAGGGACATTGGCTAGATGCTGACGCTCTTGCCCAATAAATTCAGAAGTAAGATGAATGAGAGCATAATCACCGATTCTTGATTTCCAATAGTTCAGATGGTAGGTGACATCCTCAGCGGAACGGATATGCTCTAAAGCACCATCGCTCAGATAACGATCGATCAATTGGCTAAAGGTTTTTTGATCTTTGTGACGGTCAAAATTATATTTGCCCTGTTTGATCTCTCTTTCAATGCCGACAGCCCAATCTTCTGCCTCTTGCTTGCGATCAAAGTGATTGCAGACTGTAGGATAGCCCTTAATGCGAACGACAGCTCGCCAGTGGCTGGTTCCATTCTTGTTCTTACGTTTTTGTATTGATGCCATAGCCCAAACCTTTTGTTATTGTTGTTTGAGCGGTTGGATGGTGCTTGTTAAGATTGTTTTTCGTTGCACCGCCATTGCACCGCGAGGACAAGATTAAACTTGATCATTGATATTAGATCAAGCTAAAACATGCTCACAAGTGATGGTGAAAAAGTGGGGCAAGCTGGACTTGAACCAGCGACCAGCGGGTTATGAGTCCGTACCCTCTTCTTAAACTACCGCAATCTACAGTAGCTGACTGCAACCACTATACAGACAAAACCGCCTTTTCGTCCATGTCAATTTGAGGTGGTTTAACGTGGCTTGCTGCCCCTATTTGGTCCGCCAGTGGTCCACGGATTTTGTCTGAATTTGAGCTGTTCAATTTATATTGAACAGTGCGTTTTAGTGAACAGTTCGAGATGGCTCTCAATGATAAAAATGTCTACAGAAAGGTAAAAATGCCGACATTTCTATCATCCTATGGGATAAACTAGAGAATTCTGGATTTGGTGACGGGCTTGATCTTGAAAAATACGTCACCAAATCGTGAATTCTTGATTTGGTGATTTACTTAACTCAAAAGATCGCCTTTAGGCACTTCACAACTGATTTCATTTTTTGATGCTTTATCCAAAAGACTAAGAATAGTTTTTTCAGCGACAGGTTTGTAATCCCAAACCTCAACACAAAGATTGAGTTGATTGGATATGATCTTCCTAGGCCTTTTATCGTGGACATGACCATGCAATTGAAAATGAGCCGGTGCTTGCTCTGTTGGGATATGGATAAGTTCAACAAGATGTCGGCCTATTTTTAAAAAGGCTGACTCCAAAACAAGACTGAATCCGACTCGAGTCATCCAGCTTGCATTTCGATCGTGGTTGCCGCGAATGCAAATTTTTTGACCATTGAGTTGTGAGCAAATAGAGTGAAGATGATCGACATCTCCTAATCCGAAATCTCCAAGAAAAAAGACTTGATCATCCTTACTTACGCTTTGATTCCAATTATTAATGAGATTTCGATTCATCTCTTCAACATTTGTATAGGGACGACTTGCGTATCTTATGATATTGGTGTGGGAGAAGTGAGTGTCAGCGATAAACCATTTTTTCATAATCGATCTCTTTATTCAAAAGTGCATAGTTGTGTATTTTTCTTCAGCCAAGAATTGATGAAAGAAATCACATCCTGAATTAAGTCTGGGGGTTTAATCGTAACCTGATTCTTTGGAAGATCCTTTTGATATTCCCGCCATAATGGTTGCAAGATCTCTATAAATTCCACATCAAGCTTTAAAGGTAATTTCAGCTGAGTTTGTCTATGGTTAAAAACTGTCGTCACGACCTTGTCAGTGTACGCGGGATCTAAGCATTTCTCTAAAGAGATGAGAGAGTGGAGATCGTGGAAATCCTTCATTCTGGTGTTACCCATGCCGCGATGAACTACTGATTCAAGTTTCTCTGCAAAAATAAACTCTTTTGGATACGAGCGAACTTGAATTTTACTTTCAAAAAGTGGGCCTTTCGATGTTGATGTTAAATCCATTGAATAGTCAATAGCCTCCACTATATCCCCAAAGCCTAGATCAATCTGAATATAAGTTTGCGGCCCACCTAGCTTTGCTAAAAGTAGCACCTCAATGCCTGTATAGTCCATGTGAGGATGTGCAAGTTTGCCGATTTTCACTTTTTCAAATTCAAATCCATCTTCGAGATGAACGCTACAAATGTGATCAAAGGCTTTACTCAAGAACTCTTCTGTATTTTGCAGTTTATCAACTAAGAAATCTAAATCTTTTGTTTCACGCCCGATGGGAATGTATCGAGCGAGAAGAGTTCCTCCTTTAAGAATGAAGTTGCCCTTATACTTAGATTGGCAGAGACGGGCTAAGAACCGTTCTAGAATCAAATTATGCCAAATTTCATCAAAAGTAAGATCGCGTTCTTTCGCAACAGACTTAAGACGTTGTTTCATGGATTGTTTTAATGAATTGCTCATGTTGTGAGTGCCATAATGAAGGGGTGAATGTCGACTCGAAGCGCCTTAGAATACTTCAGAAGCTTATTTAGATCGGGTTTGGCAGAACCAGTTTGACGAAGGTAGGCTTGTAATGCCTTAATGGCTATTTCTTTGCTTAAATACCGAAAGGAATCGACCACTGTTCTTTCTTTATCAAAAATTTTAAGATGGGCTGTTCCGAATTGAATTTCTGTTTGCCCAAGTTCAATATTTCGCATGCGAATGATTCGCGTTTTAGGTCTTTGGGGACTTTTTGATGCATGAGGAATTGCAATCCAAAACTGCCGCATTATTTGATCAGTAAGACCGTAATAACAGAGCGCTGAGATCAAGCAGATTACCCCATTGGGAATGCCCATTGCCATTAAAGCCAAATCTTCCCATTGGAAATCGATTTCCATCTTTGCTTCAGAACCTTTGTAAACGCCACGAGTTACTCGTTCTATTACGCCTTTTTTGCAAAAATGCGCGAGCATTCGAGAAGGAATACCAGCCGCTCGAGCTTCAGAAGCAGTGAAAACTGGCGTTTCTATAAAAACTTGAATTATAGCAACGTATTTAGAGTGAGTCATATCCTATATGTAACACAGGTACCCAAAATAGTCAAGTGGGTACTTCAATTATAAATCCGACATTATTAATTTTGAATCATTCAGGTTTATATTCCATTTCCATTTTGAAAAACGCGACGTAATCTTACAAATCATTTAATGAGACGTCTAGATCGTGTAGTTTACCTTCTCTTTTAAATACATCTCCCACTTTCCTTAGAAAAGAAGAGGTTCTAGGCCAGTCAATTTTAATTTGATCAGCCCAAGTTTCGTGTAGAGATGCTAATTGATATTCTTGAAGCCCGCCGTCATCTAAAGCTCTTGTTGTAACCCCTCGTTGATCAATCAATCCAATAAGAATACCCGATTCAAGATCACGACTCCGGCAATTATCGATTATTTCCCTAATAGTTTTTTGAGGCCAAACCCCATCTTCATCTACCGGAGAAAAAGCTAAAATACGCCCAATGTATTTATCTCCTATTTCTCCAAGATTATTTTTTCGAGAAATTTTTCTTGCCTCGTCAACCCATTTTGCTAAGAAAAGAGTGTCCAGATTCGCCTTTTGTTGACCCGGCAATATTCGCCACGAATGTAATAAATGATATACTGTCTTGGCTTGTCTAGCTCTGTTTTTATACGCTTCATCCGAAATATTTTTGTTAATATTTTCTGAATCGAACACAGTTGAAAGAACTTCTACAAAAAAATGAGGGTCTAAGGATATTTTCTTGTGTAGAGCAGCAGAACGGTAATTGTTCAAATATTGTAAAATTGGTAAATATTTCCATTCTAGAATTGCAAGCTTATCCAGATCGATATCAGAAAGCGTGCTCAGATAGGCGAATATTTGCCGAACATCTTGGTAAAGCATATACCAATTATTATTTATATTATCTGAATCAGGAAATGATGAAACAGCCTCAGTCAAGACTTCCATTAATAAGCTAACTGAAACGTTTTTATGATAACAACTTATTAAGTGAATAGCATCAGTGTACCTTTTAGAATACATCAACTTGTCTAAAACAAAATTAACTTCATTTTTATTCGGTCTGAATCGATAAACTTCAACTTTTAACCAATATTTTTTTTCAATTTCTTTATCGAAATCGGATATTATATTCCATATTTGCATGTCGCATGGGAGGGTAAGAAAAAATCGAAGAACTATCTCAGTATCCCAACATTCAGTTCGAGCTCTCTGTACATGTATTTGAATCTCAAATGATCCATGCTTTTGAAAAGAGGCCTCAAATAAACCTTTCAATAAGTCATTATTGTCAGCATCTTTATTTTGAAGAATATTATTTATTAAATCAATTTTTAAATTCTCATCGTTTATAGCATCTGCAACGGAGGTTCCTACTAAAGCACCTCTAACTCTGGCTTTATCTCGTGTTAATAGGATAATAGCGTTAATTCCATCTTCGTCGACTAATTGTTTTATAGCTGTTTGTCTTAACTTATCAGCAACAATTTCATCGGATTGACTACCATTTATCGTTGGATTAGGTATTTCTACTCCTCCCCATGAAAACAGCCAACTAATTTTTAGAATTTTGTCCTTAGGCTCAAGACTATTATAAATTTTTTCCAGATCATCTAGTTCATCGGCTGGTAGAGCCCATTCCTGTGTAATAAATTCACGGTGATGATGCAGAATCTTTCGAATAGCTTCCCACAAGTCAAAACGTTCTTGATCATTGCTTAAATGTGAAACTAGTATCGATAATTGTTCAATCGCTTGTTTACGACAAGATTTGGATAAATCTGCAAATGAGTTTATAATTCTTTTCCAACGAACTGTGTTTTTATTTGCGAGTTTTAATATTCTATCGCTAATAAATTCAATGGATTGAGACATAATATGATATGAGAGATGTTCTGTTTTGTCCTCTTTAAAATGTTGCCATCGAGGCTGTTGCGAGGGAACCATTGTTTCACCGTGATGAGGTAGTAGTTCAAATAATAATTCCCATGAAGCTAACTCATCTAATTCTATTAATTTATCTAAGATTTTTAATCTTTCTTTCAAAGATACATGAGTTTGTGGAGACCATACTAAAAAAATATTTCTTAGGCTAACAATGGGTCGATTTCCTGTATTTTCTTTTTGATCAATATTTGTTAAAGCAAGCAATAATTCTGATGTGCGAGTGATGTACTTAGAGCTCCATGCTAAAATTTCTAATGCCCAAAGAAGCCTTGCGCTATAGGTCGTACCAAAAGACTTGTCTTTACGGCAACTGAATAAAGCAGCAATTGGTTTGTCTGAAGAATTTAGAGAGTTTTCAACGGCATCTAAAAACTCTTCGGGTGCTGATTCAGCCAATTTAGGTAGCAGTGAAGAAATTGAACACCAATAATGAGAATCAGCATCGTTAAGGAGAGTAGATGTAATTAATCGTGGGTAATCGGAAGCATTAGATACATCTATAAGCAACTCTGGGTACACTGCTAATAATGTTAAAGTTTCGGCAATTCCATTTTTTAGAGCGTCAGAGTATTTTGGATTTTGTATATGCAATAATGGTTTATCAGATATCTCAGAAAATGGATCTTTTTCACCCAGCACCTGTAATGCAATATTTTTAAATGTTTTTAAGTTAAAGGAACTTATAAACTGCGCTAATAATTGCCAAGCATCTTTTGGCGCCTTTATGGTAATTTGTGTTCCGACTTTTTTGAGAGGACTATCTGGCATATTAAGCAGATGCCTAATATCCCCAGCGAAGGAATTGTAGGTTTTATCCGCAAGTAGCTGAAGGATCTCTAAATCGCCTTGATAATTTTCATCCCATCCCCCAACCAAAAGGGCAGGAATTAACTTAATAGCATCTTGTGTATTCGCCCAAATAGGATTGTTTAGTCCTTGGATGATTGGGAAAAGACGACGAAAAACTAGTAGGCTACGACTAGTTTTAATTGTAATATCGTAGGCTTCCTCTTTTTGCAATCCCATCAATATTAGTGCATCTTCAAAAAAAGCATGGGAAGCGCGCGGAAGATTAATGAAGCCATCGCTTTGCGTGTTATTCTTTGTTGTTGTGATGTAAACATGATGACCCCCCTGAAGGATTGTAGCTATTAACCCTGGTTCAGGAGATTGTAAGATTAAAATTAATGCATTTGGACCTTGAGCGAGTGTGCGTGCCTGATCTGAAGTTTCAACGACTAAGCATCTAGCAAGAAATAAATCTACATGTTGTTCTGGAAACAAACTAATAGAACTTAATAAAAATCCAATAGCCTCTTCATGCGATTCAGCAGAAACAATTTTAATTGATTCCGGGCTTGTTAACCACTTATGTACTTGTGCAGATTCGTGATCACGTCCTGCCAAAACTAAATCTTTGCTTATTGGAGGACTGGTTGACATTGACCATTCTTTCCAAACGTCCTCAAGATTCCTGATACCTACGGGTCTTTTACCAATATGAGTAGCTATCCAGCACCCAACGGCGGGACATAGTTCAAGCCAATGCTCCAGCCTATCAGCATCGATAACTCGAACGTCTTTCCATTCATTATTTGCTTTTTTTTCTTTAATCCACTTGTCCTTTTGAGACCATCTTCGAGGCGTGACGAAAATGTATACGGCATTCATACGCTCTGTCTTATCCATGGCATTAAGGCGTTTTTGATAATCTTTATTAGCTTTATCTCTAATTTTTAGATCAACTCCAAATTCCCAATACGAATGACCAATAGGAACAAATTCATGTTCTTTTTTTGCATAACAAGTGCCATCCCACCCTGGCATTTGAGTACTTTCCTCCGAAGGAAAGTTTAAATGAGCGTCTGAGCCAAGAGAAGCTCTTATCAACCAGCGCAGAACTTGAGGTATTATACTACGAGCATCTAATCTATCTGACCAAGTTGATAAATCCAGTGCACTGATTAATTTAATCGGCGTACCCGTCAGTTGTAGATTTTCG
>JABDDC010000036.1 GCA_013287815.1 Chlamydiota bacterium | reverse complement strand
TACAGCCCAGGCCGATTTTTACGAAACATACGACTTACGGATTAAAACTCCTGAAAATGAAGACTCGACGATGATCACCAAAGATAAGATCCTCATCGGCACAGGTCTGGTTGCCATCGGAGTCCTCGTTGGCGGTGTCACTGCTGCTTGCATCAAAAACTCCCACAGCAGCCATAGTAAGAAACTCGTACAAGGCCAGGCAGGCGCTCCCGGTAACAATGGACAGAACGGTCAGGATGGATTCAATGGCCCCAACGGAACCACGGGATTAACCGGTCCTACCGGTCCTACAGGCGCCTTCATAATAGGGCCAACAGGACCCACAGGTCTTACCGGCGCCACCAGAATGGGTGCGACCGGGAAAACAGGGATAACGGGTTCGACAGGCCCTATCGGTCCGACCGGAGCAACGGGATTAACAGGATTAACGGGGCCTACAGGGTCAATCGGGACAACCGGATTAAGGGGAGCAACGGGAAAAACGGGTTCTACCGGCGTGACAGGTGCGACAGGGGCGGCAGGGGGAACCGGGGTCACCGGAGTCACCGGGTTGACGGGGCCCACGGGAGTTACCGGTTCAGCTTTTCTGGTCTATGACACCACCGGAAATAGCCTTGTGTTTAACTATAGCGGACAAACCCCCGAAACCCTATCGGGAGGTACCATTACATATTATTCGGTCATTATTTTTCCTGATCAAACGGTATATACAACTCAGCTTACTACGGGCGGACCTCCTCCATCCGGTTCTTCTCCGACATTTATCGCTGCCGGCACCAATGTGCCCTATGGCTATTATGAAGTCGGTATCCTGGTTATTTCAACCGCACCAATGTCCGGTTCAGTCTCTTATCTTGTATCGGCGGACTATGCTTCGGGAGCTGATGTTGTACAATTGCCGGAGTTCAATTTAACGGCAAGTAGTCAGACAACTATTTCTGCTTTTGAAACCTATGTTCATAGCCCAAACAGCCCCTAAAGGATGATATGAAGGGATTCCCAATGATTCGGATCTTTATTGCGCTTTTGCTTGTTGTTTCCTTTAGGATAAATTCAGGATTGGAAGGTGCAATATATTACCAGCCCTACCCGCTCGATATTGAGGAAAATGAGACCCCTTCTATAATCACCAAAAATCGGCTCCTTGGCGCCGGTCTGGTAGGTATTGGAGCTGTCATCGGATCTGCAACTTTATGCAGCGTCAGCAACACTCATCATGGCAGCAGCCACAGTTCTGTCCATTTTAAACGTCTGGCCGGACCTGATGGAGCAGACGGTGCCAATGGCATGTCCGGACAAAATGGGTTGCCCGGGTTGACAGGCGCTTTTGGTCCTCCGGGGCCTGCAGGAGCCACCGGACCAAGTATCAATGGACCAAGAGGTGCCGGCGGAGCTTCAGGAATAAGCCTGACGGGAACGACAGGATTAGCTCCTACCGGATTATCGAAAACAGGTCCCAAGGGAAAGCATGGTTTGAATGAAAGAAAACCGGGTGCGTCGGGGGCGACGGGATCCACCGGAGTTACCGGTGCAACAGGCATGTCAGGAACGACAGGAAGCAGGGGTTTTACGGGAGCAACCGGAGCTACCGGTGCTACCGGCGCCACCCCCTTCTATGATACTAGTGGAAAGGTGCTGGAGTTTGTCTTTCTTGGTAATGGTCAGGCTGTGACTAGTTTTGCCAATGGAACAGAAGTCATATTCGACGGAGTTGTTGCTTTTCCGAACGGAAGATCGGACGCACCGGGAATAGTCAATGGTGTATCGGTTACCAATTTGGGTTGCGTTTCTTCTTTTACAGGTGCAGAATCTACTTGTCCAGTACCTTTTGCTAATCCACCACCTTCCGGAAATGTGTCGTTTACAGCGACCGGTTTTAATGTTCCATACGGAATATATCAATTTGGCATTCGCTTTTATGTTCCTGGCGGCGACATCACTCAAGGTCCAATTCTCTTTCCTGATGATAGTTTTTTACAATATCTTTTAAGTGTAAATTATGGCGGCGTCCCTCAATTGGTTAATGTCCCGGTTGAATATATTGTCAGATCAGGGCAACAGACTACCAATAGTTTTTATGAAATTTATATCAGTTACAGTCATGGTCCTTAAAAAAATAAAGAGTATTTTTGGTGGTACGTAAAGCGATAGACAAGATTTTAGAGGTGGTTAAAGTCCCACTAAATAATTCGCAATTTTTTTCACGCCTGTTTACTCTTTTATCAAGAAAACAAATAAGAAAACCAAACGGATTCCTGCTCGAAGAGTACGATGAGATTTCACGACGGCTCGATCGCTCGAAAATCCAGGAAGGGACGTCAGTTCGCAACATGCTACGGACTCGCGAGCTGGCCAATTTGATCATCGATGACAAGGGTGAAATCAAAATGGATATGCTCCCTTCCTTGATCGAGAAGATGAGGAACGAGCTTTATTCTTTAGGTCCCAACCGGCAGTACGACGCCAAACGCAATGAGCACATTTTAGCCGTAATGGAGGCCTTGCTTACAAATAAGGAATTGGTCAGGCTGATCAAAAAAATGACCCGCCCACTGACTAATAAAATTGCTGAGGATGCTATCCGTAGTACTTTGCAGTTACCGTCGCAAATTGTCCTTTCAGACGCCTACACAAGACGGGCTGTCTTGACCTCGTGGCTGGCCTATTTGCGGCAGAATGTTGGATCTTGCTTTGCCACCGCGCCGGCGATCGTTGTCCATGATGAGCAGCCTGAGCTTTTCCTTCAGGATTTGGCAGATATGCTAGCCACAGGCAGGCTAAAGCGGACTTTTGGCGGCATTGAGTACTCGGTCCCCATCAGCGTCAGCTGGGGAAGCGGCGATCTAAAAAAATCGCTCTTTCTTAACATCTCGAGCGACGGGATCACTCCGGAAATTTGGTTTTCTCCCGGACTGATCAACGCCTTTGAAGCCGCCGAGATCTTATCCGGAAGCATGACTGTTCGTGAAAAAGCGGCTCAGGTTAAGGAGTGGGTGGAACCGATCATCCATGTCAATGCCATCCATTCCCATTTTTGCATTCTGACAGCTGAGCAACTCATCAGGCAAGTTCTGCTGAAAGTGTTGGACTTAACCGAAGAGCAAATCCATGAGTATGAAAACCGTCCCCGCATCATGATCCAAAGTAGTTTGATCATGCAGTTAGCCCCTTCCAAAAAAGGTTTTGGAGGTATTGGTGAACGGTGCGCACATTTCCTTTATCAGTTGGATGTCGCTTACAATGCCTTTAAATCATTGGCCGACAATGCCCTATTGAAAACATGGGAATTTACGCTGGCCTCTTTTTCCGAGACCAAATTGGAATTCACCCAGTGGAACCTCTATGCCAGCCTGGGACTACAGACCAACGAACCGGGCGGGATCGGACAGCTTATTTACCAGATCATTCAACGGAAAATCGATGATTTGAATAGCGAGCTGCAAGAACATAATTACCAATACGAGATACTCTACACACAGGTGAAAACGTTAGAATCGCAGATGCGCAGTGCATCTACTGAAAAAGAGCTCGCCTGGCGCAAGATAGAATACCAAGGACGGACCAATGAACTCTATATGATCCAGGAGACAAAGGTTGAAATCCAGGCGCGCGCACAAGCCCTTGTCAGCCTCTACGAATCGCTTTACAACTTATACCAGTCGCTGTTTAAAGATTATTTCCAGGAAGTCTACGATGCGGACCTGCACGAGGTGACTACAGGTCCCTTTGATGATAGCCCCGCAGGCTACCGGTTGGTATACAAGCATGGCCGAAGCAATACCTCGCAATGGACCAGAATCAAAAATCAGAATGACTTCATTGACGCCCTTGCTTCCTTTTTTGTAGCGACCGAACCGCAGGTGGCATCGCTGCTCGAAAAAGAAAATATCGAAAAAGACCTCTCGGAAGTTGTGACGGCCATTATTAACCACGTCAAGACAAAAGAATTCCTTGAAACGGCATTACAGCGGATGGCCGTTGCCCACCGCGTGCCTTTGATCCGCGATCCGCTTAATCATATGGACCAGGTGGCGAAAAAACCCTGGGTTTATACTTCAGGCGGCACTATGAACACTTTAGTGAGCTGCTATTACAGGATCCCTGAAAAACCTTTTGAGATTTCCAAGTGGGTTGAAAGTGAGGTGGAGCTTTTGGTCTTTCTAGCCGATACCTTAAAGCACCTTCCCCCTAAAATGGTTGAGCCATATATCAAAGGAAAACGGTCAGGCATGCTCATGCAGTCTCCTACCCATGCCTTTATCCTTAAGCCTTCCCTTGCCCCTTTTAATAAAGCCTGGTCCAACGAGGAATTCACCTATACATCGGTAAGAGACCTGTTTGTAAAGCCGGCAGAGCAGTTCGTTGATAAAATCTTTTTGAACGATGAGATGATACGTTTCCTGGTGCAGGCTCTTTTGGACAAGGTGCCGGAAAATTTTAAACCTCGCTTTAAAGCAGTCTTTGGCGGTCTATCAGGTCCCATGAGCTCTATCATCTTTCGTGATTATATTGTCGAAAAGATGGAGCAGGACAGAGGTCTTCGTTATGGCAACCAGACTGTCCTCAATACCGAACAGATCGACAGTCTCCTATACTCCTCTCTACCCCTCTTTCCTGCTTATGAATTGAAAGACCGACTCCACAAAATCCTCATCCTGCTGCCCCATATTCACGAAGGAGATATCGATGACATCATCTCTCTAGTCGATCAGATTTCCATGGACCGCACCTTTGATGTCCTGAGCGCCTACCAACTCAGAGAAATCTCAAAAGCCCTGATTTTGCTCTATTGTCAAAAGACTTCTTACTCTTATGATGTACACCTGGAAATCAGCCAGGTTGTGCAGAAGTTGGAATTCAGCATGCCGAGTCCCATCATCTTCGCTGATACAAACTGGGTAAAGGATGAATTTGCATTTGTGGTCAATCCCGGTACCGGCCGCCTGGAGCTGTGGCGAGTCGACTACACCGGCACACACGGCCACCCCATGTCTAATTGGAAGCAATGGGTCGATGGCACCCGCCCCGACCTCAAATGGGGTATATACACCAAACCCTACGAGTATGGACAGAACTAAAGGCTAAAAATTTCACACAATTATTACTTCTAGGGCGTCAATAACGGCCACTTCATAAGTCCCTCATTGCAAGGCGATTAGTTTTCATCAACCCCCTTCCCAACATACCTGGAACTATTTTGACCTTGACTTTAAGTATGGAAGAAGCTAAAACTTTGTCGTTTTGAAAATTATTTTCCCTCTACTTTAACGGAGTTTCCATGAGATTTTTTAGATACCTATTTCCTTTATTCACATTAACTTTTATAGCTGTCTATGGCCAAAGAGTTGGACAAGAAACAACTTTCAACCGCGAATTAAGATCGCGTGACGACCAAGGTGTAAGAGAATTTGTTGATTCTAAGGAAAACATTCCTGTCAAAGAAAAAGCTAAAAACCTGGAAATCAGCGGTGACGTCCGTTTTGAATATACCAATCTTCGTGAAAAAGGAGTTGTTTTATTTGTAGATAAAGGGGGTTCTGATTACAGCTCAGGCTATAGAGAACTTCCTCCTGGAAATGTTACCATTAATAAAAACGGTAGAGCTGAACAAAAAAATTCTAAAGGTGTAGTCACTCCTTTGAATATTTATGAAAAATACCGCAATTTGCGGGGTGGTCATTATGTTGATATCGATGGACTCCCAGTTTCACATAATGACTTTGATGTCGAATTCAATCTAAAACTGAAATACGTTTACGAAAATGCCTGGGCTAATGCTCAACTTCAATTTGACAATCCTTGCGGTATTAAACGAGGTTTTGGCTGTAGTGAAAAATTTCCAATTTTCAATAGAGATGGATCACGGGTTTTTAGAGCCGACTCAGACACTCGTATAACTGCCAAGGGTAGTGGTGAACAAAATCTTCTTAGTTTGAAGAGAGCATTTATTGGCTATAACTTATGGGCTGATGGCAAGAACCGTTTTGATATAGAAGTCGGAAGACGTAAACTAAGCGACGTATTCGATTCTGAAATTCAGTTTACGGCCCGTTTTGATGGTATGTTAGTAAAATATGCAACTTCCATTGGTGAAATTTCTGATTTCTATTGGAATACAGGTGCATTTGTTATCGACGAACGCAAAAATCACTTTGGATGGGTCACTGAATTCGGATTTCTGAACGTATTTGACACTGGATTGGATTTGAAGTACTCCTTTATCGACTGGAGAAAATTTGGAGTCAATCGCTGCTTCGCACGCAACCCTTGGGGAGCTGCTTTTGCAAACTCGCAAATTACAGCAGAATATAACTTTTCAACGCCTGAAATCTTTTGTAAAACATATCCTGCACAATTGTATGCAGGTTTTCTGGTCAACCAGGCTGCCAATAAAAGTAAATTTACTCATAAAAGGGAAAACCTCGGCGCTTTTGCAGGTTTTTATATTGGAGAAGTCAATAAGAAAGGAGATTGGATGGTAGATATTGAATATATTTATGTGCAAGCTCAAGCCATTCCAGACTTTGATGTAGGTAGTATTGGCCGTGGTAACATCATAGATGAAAACTTTTATGAAATTTACCAAATCGATGCATACTCTGACAGTAATTATGACTCTTCGGGAGATGTCTACAGTAGCTCAGGGGGGCTTATCGGCTACTTCCCCCGTAGAGGCAATGCTAACTTCCATGGATGGAGAATTGATACCCTCTACGCCATTACCGACAACCTCTCAATTGAACTGGAATTTGAAACTAGTACTGAGATAACACGTAAGCTCGGCGGGCCGCATAAATATGCCGACTTCGAAATCGAAGTCATCTATGCCTTCTAACATGGAAGTGCGGGGGCGAGCCCCCGCACTTGACAGGAGAAAAGATATGGACAACACGGTCCGAACAGGTCGTTAAGTCGTGTATTGATCCCATCGCTTTTTTGTAAGCAGTCAGTGGGGTGATCTGTTTTAAAAGGGACAGGCAAGAGATGTCCTCTCCGTAGCTCCATGTGGTTAGAAGTGTTTGGGACGGCATATGTCTTTGACGCGCCTTATTAGACATATGCCGTCCCTATCAGGACTCTCTTTGTTGCTAAAATCAACCCATAGTTGACCTTCCAGGGCTATACTATGGGCTATACACATGCCGTCCCTATCGGGACTGAGCAAGTTATTATTTTACAGTCCCTAAGGCTCCCGACTTCATTCATCGAAGCAGAGCTCATGCTCATGCCTGGTCTGCAGGAGCGATTGGTGTCCGGTATAGATCATGTTGCCAAAGGCGACAGATGCCGGCACACGGAACTTTTTGACCACACTTTTGAAGAGTTTAAATTTGGATTCTTTGATACCTTTTTCAATTTGCACGGGTATAATAGGATAGTTGGCCACTTCAATGATCTCATTAAAAGGAGAGGACTGGTGCAGCTTCTCAACTTCAGAATAGATGTCCCAGCTGCGGATAAAAATACAAACTGAAATCCCCTTTTGCAAGGCTTTTTGGATAGCTTCCTGGCAGGCTTTATTCTTTTCCAGGGGGGCAATGTCGGGGATGAAGACGACCCTTAACATTTTGTACAGCTGTCTTGTCCAGCTTGAATTATGCGATTGTTCATGTTCGATGAAGAAGCGCATGCGGCGCCGCTGCGATCCGAGTAGGAGAAGGGTATCGTTCCAGGCGGTGTGAGTACACACATAAATGGCTGGGCATTCCGGGACGTTTTCTTTTCCTTTAAACAGGGTGGTAAAATGGAGCTTGGCTAAAATTGCTCCGATAAAGCGGGTGAGATAGTCAAAGAACTGGAATGTGAAGGCAATCATCACCAAGACTGAGAAAATCCCCATCAAGCCAAATCCCTGATTGGCTTCGATGCCAAAAACTTCTGAATTGAGGTAGATAAGAGCGGAAGCTATTAAGACGCCAATAAAACTCATAAAATTAGTAGCTGCAACCATCTGCCCTCGCGATTTCTTTGGACTGGCCACCTGGATGTAGGAGTCTAGAGGAATTTCGTAAATACCCCCAAAAACACCTAAGATAGTGACTAGAGGCAAGACGGCGTAAAAGTAATTGGAGAAAATATCTAAAGAGAAGGCGCAAATGGAAATACCTAATGCTCCAATAGGGACTAACCCAAGTTCCACAATCTTCCCCGAAATTTTTCCGGCGATCAAAGCGCCTGAACCGATGCCGATGGCAGTCAGGAAGAAAAGATACCCTCCCTGGATGTCAGAAAGGTGCAGGGAAGTGACGGCATAAGGGATGATGTTCAGCTGAGTAAAGGCGCCGACAAAGAGGAAGAAAGCCGATCCGAACATGGCTGGTAGCAACGAAATCTCTTTATGGGCCAGCTTGAGGGAATTATAAATTTCGCTTAAGAAAAACCATTTGAGTTTTTTATTTGATCCGGCAGGCGGAGTATGCTCTATCATAAAGCTGGTGACCAGTCCGACCAAAGCAATGAAAGTGCAGAAGATAGCGCACATGATAAAGTTTCTGCCGGTTATCTGGATCAGGAACGAAGCTAGGAATGTTCCCAGGATGATTGCCAAAAAGGTGAACGAGGTCATCATTCCATTGGCTTTTGAAATCTTATCTGTTCCAACAAGTTCTGGAACAATTCCATATTTGGATGGTCCAAAGATAGCGCTTTGGGTAGCTAGAAGAAACAAAACGCTGTAAGAGCCCCATTTGCTATGAAAGGCAAAGGCGACCACGCTGATTCCCATGATGAGCAATTCTAAAATCTTGGTAAAGACAATGATATCCCGCTTACTGAAACGGTCAGCAAGGATGCCGGAACCTGCCGAGAAGAGAAGGAATGGGATGACGAAGGTGGCGCCGGTCGATGCCAGGATCTGGTGGCTATACTCAATTCCTTCCAACTGAATGAAAAAATAAACGATCAATAGTTTATAAATATTATCGTTTAATGCCCCTAAAAATTGGGTGGCATTAAGATAGGTGAATGACGAAAGTCGTTGCGATAAGGTCGAAAACATAAACGTCCTTCTTTAGTAAAATTAACTTTTTAGTATCTATTTAGTCCTTAAGTATGACGGGTTTGAACTTTAGCCTCAAGTCTTTTTAATAAAAGAATCCAAAGAGGAAAAGAGGAATTTCCCCTTTCAATGGATGGAGGATATCATCTTTGACTACATATCCAGGTTCTTTAAGTCCTTTTAATTGATCCTTCGTTTTATTTTTTCCCCCAATTTCAAACACTGCTTGTTTTGTTCGGTAATCTCCTTGCTTGGAATAGAAAATTTCAATATCTCCATTCTGTAAAGACTGAATAAAAAATAATTTTAAGTTTTGGAAATGCGTCGTATAAGTTCTTTAGTTCCTGATTCCATCCCTGATATTTGTGAATTTCGTCGATAAAAATGACGTTATAACCCTCGACCAAATGGTAAGCGTTCACGGGGTGGGGGTGGGCAGTCGTTGCCGCCCGCTGCGCGATGCGGCAACGACTGCCCACCCCCACCCCGTGACGAATGGATAAACAATGATCTTAAAGAAGTAGTGGAATTGGAATTTCGCGACCTGTCTTATGTGCTTGAAAACACTTCACAATGTAATCTAATGCATTTTGTGCTTGTTTTTTCATCGTCATGACAACTGTCAACATCCGCTGGACGAAAATTTTTCCCGACTCCGATTGGTTGCCAAATGAGATTTTTCGCCACAGCACACCGTGTCTTAGGTCCCTTTCTCCTAAATTATTCGTTGGCTCAACGCCTTCGTGTTTGAGAAATGTCCACATATTACTAAAATCTTTCAGTAGGTTGCTACACGTGTTTCGAGTCTTCGATGTTACGTTTGCAGCTGCCGCTCCAACCCCCAATAGAACCTCAAAGCCTGCTACATGATGACTTTCAATTTTCTTCCTCATCTCTGTGTGTGGAATTGTTCCATCTTTATAGGATTGCCACAATTTAAAGACCCCATCAATCGAGGACCAAATGCTCCAACAGCCTCTGGGGGGACATTGGCCTTAACATGTTTTCCGCAACGACCGCAACGACATGTGTGGATGTTATATTGGTAAACATCTGGCTTAATTTCGGGCAATTCGGTCACTTGCCTGATTTCTGTCCTAATAGAGCCATCATCGAAGGCATTTTCCCCGCAATTTGTGCAAGCTTCAGGTTTGATGTCGAATACCTCGGTCACCTCTTCAATGGGCGCCAATGGCCGCGTATGTCTACGATGACCGGGTTGCCCACCTTGTTTTTTTCCAGTAGGCTTTTTCTTTCGCGTTTTCCGATTGGGGTCTTGAGATGGAGCTTTGGAGCTGTTTGAAGAATTTGTGTTGAGTTTTTCTTTGAGTGCAGAGACTTCAATCTCAAGTTGCTGAATTTTCAACAAAGCTTCTTTGAGTTGTTGGAAAAGTTCTTCGTAAGTTGGTTGCATTTTTCACATCGCGGTTTGTTGAACGCGACTATATATAAAATTGAAATTTTTGGCCAAGTAAAATTTTAATAGATATTTCACGTCACGGGGTCAAAAAGAAAAGGCCATTGCCCAATCTGCGAAGCAGAGGGCAATGGCCTTTTCTTTTTGACCCCGTGAACGGTTACCTAATAAGGTTGTCTGTTGAAAATAAATTAAATCAGCAGAAAAATAAAAGCATTTACCTTCATGAAAAAGCTCATTTTTTATATATTGTAATAATAATGTTGTTTTACCTACACCACGTGGACCAATGATTCCGGTCAATCTGTTACGAAGATTAAAATGGGGATAAAGGTAGCGATAATGAGAAAGCGAGACATTATCTATAAAGCGATGAAAAGTATCAGTTATAAAACGTAACATTTGGAGTACACTCCAGTTGTTTCTTTAAAAAACTGGAGTGTACTCCAACTTTATAAGGCGCTTCCAGCACGATAGCAAAGCAAATTGAAGATGAGGAATTCCATTGAAGGTATTACAGTATCCGACGGACTAAAACTGATGAACATTTTTTTAAGCAACAGCCTTGATCTCCATTATGAACAACTCAAACAACGGTTGTTTGGCAAGACGTCACCCTTTCGGAGGCGGATTGTCGTTGTCTATGGTCCGGCCATGCAATCGTGGCTGATGTTGAAAATGGCTCAGGATCCCGAGGTTGGAATTGCAGCAGGCATAGAGTTCATCTATTTGAATCAGGCATTTGAACATCTGCTCAAAATCGCCCATCCCTCCTTGCCAAATCATTTTCCCACCTTATTAGAACTTTCTCTAGGGATTGAGAAAGAACTCAATGAGCTAATCGGCAAGTATCACACTTTGAATAGAGAAGAGAAAGAGGAGTGGTCCTTTTTAATTAATTATTTGAAAGTGGATCCGGGTAAACCCAAGTTGACCAAGAAAATGGAAAAGCGGATCGTAGGGCTCAGCAGCCATATGGCTACGATATTCCGCGATTACAGCCATTATGGCAATTTTCTCGTGGAACAATGGAAAGAGAAGTCTTCGGTTTGGCAAAGGGATCTGTGGAATGGCCTGTATAATCAGAAGACCGGGTGGACCGCGGAAGCGGCGGCATTGGCGAAAGATCTGAATGTGTTTGATGAAAATTGTGAAGTCCATTTCTTTTCGATCAGCTTTATCTCAAAATCTGAATTTGATTTTCTACATCGCCTTTCTAAACAAGCAGCCACCTATTATTATCTCCTTTCCCCTTGCGCTGTTTTTTGGAGCGATGTCCGGTCTGACAAAGAAAATAGCCGCCTTTACTCGGTCCTGAAGGACAAAGAAACATTTGTTGCATTGGAAGAATACTTGCGCGACCGCAACCCCCTTCTCGCTAATTTTGGCAGGCTGGGCAGGGAGATGGCCACCCAAATCGAGTTGAGCAATGCCCAGACCGCTGCCAAGTATATTCTTCCTTCAACAGTTCAGCAGATGGACGAGAATATCGAATTTCATGATGATCTCCTTTTTTATGAATCCAAAGGGCCATTGACCTTGCTGCAAGCGGTGCAAGCAGATATGCTTTTGTTGCGTAATCCGGCCGTAGAGCCTAAATGCGTTCTGGATGATGCCGAGTCCATTCAGCTCCACCAGGCACCCACGAGGAGGCGTGAAATACAAATCCTCTACAATAATTTATTGCGGATCATTGAAAAGCATCCCGACATCCATCCTGGCGATATTATTGTAATGGCTCCGAAAATAGCCGACTATGTTCCTTATATACGCGCACAATTTGAATCAAGCCAGCTTAATTGCCAAATCCTCGACCTTGGAATGCAAAATCACAACGAGGTTGTACAAGGATTTACGCAGCTTTTGAGACTGGTAGATAGCCGCTGGGATGCCAATGACATATTGCAACTATTTGAAAATAGGGCTTTCCAACGGAGGAATAAATTTTCTTCGGCTGATTATTTTGCCATCCAAAATTGGATTAAGAAGGCATCTATCCATTGGGGAGACAACGAGGAGCATCGTGATGAGCTGCTCAGCCGGCGTCATTGCCAAAATGGGATGACCGATGCGACACCTGTAGGGTCGTGGGATTTTGGACTAGCCAGGCTGATGCTTGGGTTGACAACCATTCAAGCAGAATCCAAAGAAAGAGCAGCGGATATTCATCCCTGCGAACATATAGACTTCTCGCAAGCTGATCTGCTTGATAAATGGATTGGCGTCATCCATTCGCTGCGCGATGACTTGTCGCCTCTGTATGACGGGACAAGAATGACTATGAAGGATTGGGCAAAGTACCTTCTATGCCTACTCGAAAGCTATTTTCAGCCTGATTTTGAAGATGCCGACTCTGTCCAGGATTTCGAAGGGCTCAAAATCCGGTTTGATCATTTGAACCGCTCGACCATTTTTAAAGAAACCCTTTATCCTTATATTTCGGTAAAAATCCATTTGGATGAGCTTCTGCAGCAAAAAGGGATGACCTATAGGGAAAACTATTTGCAATCCGTCCGCTTCTGTTCTTTAATGCCTTTGCGTTCCATTCCGGCCAAAGTAATCGCCATCTTGGGAATGGAGGAAGGGGCTTTCCCAAGGCAAAATCAATTTTCATCTTTGAATCTCATGCCTGGAAGTAAGGAATGCGATTATTGTCCCCAGCCTGCCGATTATGACCGCTACCTATTTTTGGAAGCGATCCATTCGGCCCAGCGCTACTTGTTGTTTAGTTATCAAGGCTATTGCAGCAAAGACCAAAAAGAGTTGCATCCTTGCCTCGTTGTAACCGAACTTTTTTCATATTTAAATAATCACTATGAAGTCCAGGGGAAGAGCATCAACGAGGCCTGCCTCTTCAAACACCCGTTTGATTCATTTGATCCCGCTTACTTCCAAAAGGGATCACCCATTCACAATTTTATTATCTGCGATTACCTGGCTGCACAAATCAATTGCAACGGTGAAAAAACGGCTTCCCATGCGTTCCTGCATGAATTTAACCTGACTGGGCCGAGCCAAAAAGCAGCAAGTGAGCCGTGTCGCATTCTTGAAATTAAAAACCTCATGGCAGTGGCAAAAGATCCAATCAAATTTCACCTTCAGCGGGTGTTGGAAATCTATCTTAAAAATAGTGAAGAACGTGAAGTCAAAATAGAAGAAGAATTGACAATTTCCCATTTAACCAAATATCAGATGAGTCAGGATTTTTTCACAGAACCGGTTGAATTTATCCTCGACCTTGCCGAAAATGAAGGAAAAATGCCGCAGGGAATATTTAAAACCATTGCCGCCAACAAGTTCAGAAACGATTACGAAGAATTGGAGGATAGGCTAAAAAAGTATCAGCTGCAAAAAGAAGATATTTTTAAAATTGAATTCAGCTTGAATTGTAAAAAAGCAGGACAGGTCGATCGCGATCACTGGATTGTGCCGGCGGTTGAAGTTGAATGCGGTGGGATCAAAAACAAGATCATAGGAATGGTGTCTTCAGTGTCAAAACATGGTATTGTCACTCTGAAAAAAGGTGATGTTGAAGAGTGCTGGAAACAGTGGCCGCAGCTGCTTATGCTCTATTGCGCGCAGCCATTGATTCCTTTTAATATCAATCCGCAAATCATTCCTTTAGATGCAGCCAAACCTAAGCAATTCCCAATCAATGACCATCTTCCATTTCTTAAATTGTTTATCAATTATTTTGACCTTTGCCATTTGCATATCTCTCCCTTGATGCCCGAATGGATTAACAATATCGCATTGCAAGATGCAAAAGGACTGAAAAAGAAAATGGAGAGTACATTTGAAAGCTACAAGAAAGAGTCAAAGTGGATTCTAAGCAAAAAACGATTCCCCGATCCTGAACAGATCATCAGCGACTGGCATCCTCATCTTAAATCACTCGCCGGCTGCCTTTTTGAATTAAGAACTAAGGAAGAATGCTAATGAAGCAATTCAACGTGCTGGAACGCAATCTATCAATTCACCAAAACTATCTCCTGGAGGCATCGGCAGGGACAGGTAAGACCTTCTCCATTCAAAATATTGTAGTACGCCTCCTGCTTGAAAAGCCGACGATACCTTTAAATAAAATTCTGGTCGTCACATTCACCCGGGCTGCCACTCGCGATCTGTTGCTCAGAATCAGAAAAAATATCGAGGATGCACTTTCTGTTTTCAACAGATGGCTGATAGATAGAAGCATTAAAGAGTCAGCACTTGACTACTTGCAAGCTATTATCGAAAATGGGGATGATGCCGTCCAGGAAGCCAGAAGGGCGCTCCAGTATGCCCTGTTTACCTATGATCAGCCCTCCATATTTACAATCCACTCTTTTTGCTCTCGCATGCTAAAGCAGTATGCCATCGAAGCAGGCATGGGATTTCATGCCAACGATGGCCTTAATGCCCTGCCCAAAAGTGAACTCAAACAGATCATTCGCGATTTCTTCCGCTCGGGACTGCAAAAAGATTTATATAGTCCTGCCCAGATGACCATCTATCTCAATAAAGATAAAGATCTAATGGGCGATAAAGATAAAGATCAAAAAAATTTACAAGATGCTATCTCATCAAAGATTGATTTCGAATCTCAACCCACCTATGCTGATCTTTTTAGTCAATTTGTCCAAGCAGTTGCCAAGCTAAAAAATGATCTTTCTCTTTCTTCTGAACTGCTCATAGCAGACTTTGAAAAGCAGATCGTCAACTATAAGGCCAAAAAAGGATACAACGCCGGGGAAAGACTTATCTGGATAAAGCGATTTGCTTCACTATTTGACTCGATTATTAATCTTGATGATTTCGAATGGTTAATCACAGATGGACTGCTCTGGAATCAATTTCTTGATCCGGCAAATCCGCAAAGTAAAGCCGCTTTACATTTAGATTCAATACTAAATCAGCGCATCAAGTCCGATCTTGAGCCAATTATTGAAAAAGCGAGAGATTATCCCACCTTGCTAGTACGGCTAGCCACTGACTGTTCAAAGTTGCTGCACAGATATCAGAATGAGGAAGAGAGGATTGGACCTGATGACCTGTTAACAAAAATGGATGCAGCACTCGATCTACCATTCTTTGCTGATAAAGTTAGAAGTGATTTTCAGGCTGCCATTATAGACGAATTCCAGGATACCGATCCACTGCAATGGCAAATTTTTAAAAAGTTGTTTTTGCAAAAGTGGGACGGCTATCTCTATCTGGTCGGAGATCCCAAACAGTCGATCTATTCCTTCCGCCATGCCGACATCTACACTTACTTGAATGCAGCTGAAGCATTGGGTAAAGAATCTCATCAGACCCTCAATGTCAACTACCGCTCACAGCCCCTCTTAGTCAATGCCCTCAATACATTATTCGATCCGCGCCATCTACCGCATTTCATGCCGCTGCCAAAAAAGAATCATCAGTTAACATATCGTCCCGTCATGGCTGCGCCGCATCATCTCCCTTTCCATGATACCCGGGGCGCAGTCCATTTTTTTTGTTCAGAGCTGGAACCTAAGCCGGATGAACATGAATCGAAGGTTTTCTTTCCCTTCATCGTACAGGAAATCAGACGGCTTAAAAAGGAAAATAATTTTAAGTTTTCCCAGTTTGCCATTCTCATTCGCTCACATTATCAAGGAAAAAAGGTTGCCGAATATCTGCATCAATTCGACATCCCCGTCGTCAACCAAAAAGGGATCAGTCTGGATGAATCGGACGCATTACAAGGACTCATCGACCTGCTGCAAGCAGTTTTGCATCCGCATGACCGCAGTGCAATTAAGATTGCCATGGGCTCTATTCTCATTGGCTGGACCTGGCAGGATATGCAGGGTGCTATTTCCTACGATGAACCGGTGCTGCTGATCCAGCGGTTGCGGCATGATCTGATTGAATATGGCTTCTCCACTTTTATTGAGAATTTTCTTCACTCTACGTGGAAAAACGATGGCATTACTGTTCTGGCAAGATTGTTGAGCCAGGAGCATGGAGTCGATATCTATCACGACCTGCAGCAGATAGCCGATCTGATCATTGAGCATCAATTTAACGGTTGGAATACCCATGAAGGACTAATTACCTTCCTGGACCGGTTTGCCGATTGGGCAGTCGATGAAGACGAAAAAATCATGCGCATGCAGGATCCTAATAAGGACGGAGTCAAGATCATCACCATGCATTACAGCAAAGGGTTGGAATTCGATGTCGTCTTTGCTTTAGGACTTGTCAGCCGTGAAAAAAAACAATCGCTTTTTATCTCATTGGATAAAGGTGGAAAAATTGTCAAAATACCGGCGCAGACTGACTCGCCGGAATGGCTGCTCCATTGCCAGGAATGTGACGCGGAAAAAATGAGGCAGCTCTATGTTACACTTACCCGCGCCAAATACCAACTCTACATCCCTGTCATTCTCAATCAGCCGCCAAAAGTAGAGTATGGAACCGCATCCCCGATCGAACTGTTTTTATCCCGTATGCAGCAGCCCAACGCTGATTACTGCAAACTTTATGAAAGGGTCGGATTTGGAATTAGGAAGCACTTGACCGATTTTTTGGATGGAGTTGGTAAAAGCAGTCAAATCACTTATTCTATCCATTCATCTATAGAAATGGGCGGCTCAGAGACAGCAAAAAAAGATGCACCGCTTCTCTTTAAACCAAGAACAGTAACGGTCAATGGCGAGCCTTTGATCGTCTCTTCTTTTACAGGTATCAGCCGCCATCATGCCATTAGCAAAGCTGATCATCTGACTCCTCCGCACGACTTTGAAAGTCCGCTTAAGCAGGTCCATACCCTGCCTGCAAACAGCACGACAGGTGTATTCCTTCATGGGATCATGGAAAAGATTGATTTTGCAAATTGGAAACATTTCAGTTGTGCCAAAGATGGTTTTGAGAATATTAAACCATTCTTTCCCAATTCCCCATTCATTAAATGGGAACAACCTTTTGCTGATCTTGTCTACAATACCCTTAAAACTGATCTGTCTATGCAGGGGACTTCTTTTTGCCTGGCAGACCTAAACGCGAATCACCTTTATCGTGAAATGCCATTTTTGTATCCATGCAAAGGGGTCAAGGCCATTGAAGGGCTGATTCAGGAAAACGGATTGATCAAAGGGATCATCGACCTTGTTTTCACCGTCAATGGAAAATACTACATCGTCGATTGGAAAAGCAACTGGCTGGGCGAAAGTATAGAAGCCTATGAGCAACAAAATCTTCATCAATCAATGACAGAGAATTCCTATTTTCTGCAAGCCGATATATATAAAGAAGCGTTAAAAAGATATCTTCGGCTCATCGAAAAGCGTCCCTTCGAAGAATGCTTTGGGGGCATCTACTATCTTTTCATGCGCGGCATAGCCACTGGAGCTAATACCGGCATTTATAAGATTGACTAAAGCATAGGCAAAGTGAGATGCCTCCATCTCTTGT